>NZ_JAUHUI010000001.1:0-453475 GCF_030418155.1 Pseudomonas sp. 2,4-D | reverse complement strand
GTGGACACACATCGGTGGTTGGACACAGCCCACTGTAGGAGCGGGTTTACCCGCGAAAGGGCCGGCCCTGCTGGCCAATTTCCACCAGCCATTCACTGTTGCTGCCGCCACCGTATTCGCGGGTAAACCCGCTCCTACACAGATTGGTGGTGGACACACATCGGTGGTTGGACACAGCCCACTGTAGGAGCGGGTTTACCCGCGAAAGGGCCGGCCCTGCTGGCCAGTTTCCACCCGCCATGCACTGTTGCTGCCGCCACCGTATTCGCGGGTAAACCCGCTCCTACACAGATTGGTGGTGGACACATCTCGGGGGTTGGACACAGACCGCTGTAGGAGCGGGTTCACCCGCGAATGGGCCGGCCCTGATGGCCAATCTCCACCCGCCGCTCACCGTCGCAGCCGCCCGCGAACACCGGCAAAGCCGGTGCCATCCACCGCGTTGGTTTCTTCGCGGGCATGCCCTGAGGTGTTGTGTATTACCGAAAAAAAACCGCCCTTCTCAAGGCGGTTATTTTCGCCTGCATTCCTGCAGGCATCAGCACATCGAAAAGCCGTATCAGCCGCTCAATCCGTCTTCTCGAACTTCAAGTCCCACACCCCATGTCCCAGCCGCTCACCGCGGCGTTCGAACTTGGTGATCGGGCGCTCTTCGGGGCGCGGCACATAGGTGCCGTCTGCCGCACGGTTGCAATAGCCAGGAGCTGCGCTCATCACTTCCAGCATGTACTCGGCATACGGCTCCCAATCGGTGGCCATGTGGAACACACCACCGGGCTTGAGCTTGCGACGTACCAGCTCGGCGAACTCCAGCTGGACAATGCGGCGCTTGTGATGACGCGCCTTGTGCCAAGGGTCTGGGAAGAACAGCATCAACCGATCGAGACTGTTATCCGCCACGCAGCGGTTCAGCACTTCGATGGCATCGCAGTCATACACCCGCAGGTTTTTCAGCCCCTGGGTCAGCACGCCATTGAGCAGCGCGCCAACACCCGGGCGGTGCACTTCCACACCGATGAAGTCCTGCTCAGGGGCGGCGGCCGCCATTTCCAACAGGGAATGGCCCATGCCGAAACCGATCTCCAAGGTGCGCGGGGCCGAACGGCCGAACACCTGGTCGTAGTCCACCGGGCTGTCAGCCAGTGGCAGGATGTACAGCGGGCCGCCTTGATCCAGGCCGCGTTGCTGGCCTTCGGTCATGCGCCCGGCACGCATCACGAAGCTCTTGATGCGGCGGTGTGGGCGGGCTTCGCCGTCGGGGGTGATCGGCGTATCGTGCGATTCAGTCATCAGTTGCTCTTACTTGATCAGACCATCCAGCGGCGAGGAGGCGCTGGCATAGAGTTTCTTCGGCATACGACCGGCCAGGTAGGCCATGCGACCCGCAACAATGGCGTGCTTCATGGCCTCAGCCATCAGCACCGGCTGCTGGGCATGGGCGATGGCCGAGTTCATCAGCACTGCCTCACAGCCCATTTCCATGGCGATGGTGGCGTCGGATGCGGTACCCACGCCAGCATCGACCAGCACCGGCACCTTGGATTCTTCCAGGATGATCTGCAGGTTGTAGGGGTTGCAGATACCCAGGCCGGTACCAATCAGGCCAGCCAGCGGCATGACCGCGATGCAGCCGACTTCGGCCAGCTGACGGGCGATGATCGGGTCGTCGCTGGTGTAGACCATGACGTCGAAACCTTCCTTGACCAGCACTTCGGCTGCCTTGAGGGTTTCGATCACGTTGGGGAACAGGGTTTTCTGGTCGGCCAGCACTTCCAGCTTCACCAGCGTCCGGGACTCGTGCGATTTGCGCCCATCGAGCAGTTCGCGGGCCAGACGGCAAGTGCGTACCGCTTCCACCGCGTCAAAGCAGCCTGCAGTGTTCGGCAGGATGGTGTACTTGTCGGGCGACAGTACATCGAGCAGGTTCGGCTCGCCCGCATTCTGGCCAAGGTTGGTGCGGCGCACAGCGACAGTGACGATTTCGGCACCCGAGGCCTCGGTGGCCAGGCGGGTTTCTTCCATGTCACGGTACTTGCCGGTACCGACCAGCAGGCGCGACTGGAAAGTACGCCCGGCCAGGGTGAAGGGCTTGTCGCTACGAACGTTGCTCATCGTTGTTCCTCGGGAAAAGGTTGCAGGGCTTGCTTGTGAACCGCCGGGCTGCTGTCAGCCGCCACCGATGGCGTGGACCACTTCGACCTGGTCGCCGTCATTCAGCAGCGTGCTGTCGTGCTGGCTGCGCGGCACGATATCCAGGTTCAGTTCCACTGCAACACGGCGCCCGGTCAGTTCCAGGCGCGCCAGCAGGGCTGCAACGCTTTCGCCGGCAGGCAGTTCGTAAGGTTCACCGTTCAATTTAATGCGCATGCGCACGGCCACCATTGTTCTTTGGGGCCAGCATTCTAGCGCCGAACCGCCCTGCAACCCAAGGGCGGTGCGCGCCATTAGTCGTGATTGTGGACCACTCGGTCAGCCCAGCCGCCAGGCTGCCAGGCCCAGGCACAGCCAGCCGACAAGGAAGCACAAGCCGCCAATCGGGGTGATGATGCCAAGCTTGCCAAGGCCACTGAGGGTCAGCAGGTACAGGCTGCCGGAGAACAGCACGATGCCCAACGCAAACAGGCCGCCAGCCCACCCGACCAGGCGCCCGGGCAGGTGCGCCGAGAGCACCGCAACGCCGAGAATGGCCAAGGCATGGACCAGTTGGTAAGTCACGCCGGTGTGGAAGATCGCCAGGTAGTCAGCCGTCAGCCGGTTTTTCAGGCCATGAGCGGCGAAGGCGCCCAGGGCGACACCGGTAAAGCCGAAAAAGGCGGCAAGCATCAGGAAGCTGCGAAGCATGGGACGACTCCTTGTATCGGGTCTGTATAATGGCCCCTTCCACCCTTAGGGCCAAGCCATCGACATGCTGTCAACGCTTATCCGTCGCCTCTCCCGCGCCCTGCTCTGGTTCGTTGCCGGCAGCATCGTGCTGGTGCTGGTGTTCCGCTGGGTACCACCGCCCGGCACGGCGCTGATGGTCGAGCGCAAGGTACAGTCTTGGGTGAATGGTGAACCGATCGACCTGCAGCGCGACTGGGAGCCATGGGAGAACATCTCCGATGAGCTCAAGGTTGCAGTCATTGCTGGCGAGGACCAGAAGTTCGCCAACCACTGGGGCTTCGACCTCCCGGCCATTCAGGCGGCGCTGGCCCACAACGAGCGCGGTGGCAACATTCGCGGCGCCAGCACCCTGACCCAACAAGTGGCCAAGAACCTGTTTCTGTGGTCAGGCCGCAGCTGGTTTCGCAAGGGGCTGGAGGCCTGGTTCACCGCACTGATTGAGCTGTTCTGGTCGAAAGAGCGGATTCTCGAGGTCTATTTGAACAGCGCCGAGTGGGGCAAGGGCGTGTTTGGTGCCCAGGCAGCGGCGCGTTATCACTTTGGTGTCGACGCCAGCAGGCTCAGCCGCCAGCAGGCGGCGCAGCTGGCTGCGGTGCTGCCTAGCCCCATCAAATGGAGTGCCAGCCGACCGAGTGCCTACGTGGCCAGCCGGGCCGGCTGGATTCGCCGGCAGATGAGCCAGTTGGGTGGGCCCAGCTACCTGATGCAGCTGGACTCCTCCAGAAAGCTTTGAATGCAGGCCCGGCCCTTTCGCGGGTAAACCCGCTCCTACGGGCAACCGCGTGCCCGGCCTCCTCGCGGGCAGACCCGCGCCTACGGGCAACCGCATCCCCTGTAGGAGCGGGTTTACCCGCGAATTGGCCGGCAAAGCCAGCACAAATAAAAAAGCCGCTCACCCCATCAGGGCCAGCGGCTTTTCCTTACAACCCAGACTCGATCAGGCAGCGATCAGTGCCTTGACCTTGTTCATCGCATTCTTCTCCAGCTGGCGAATACGCTCAGCCGATACGCTGTACTTGTCTGCCAGTTCATGCAGCGTGGCCTTCTCCTCCGCCAGCCAACGCTGGTAGAGAATGTCGCGGCTACGCTCGTCCAGGCCCTGCAGCGCTTCGTGCAGGTTGCTGGTGGAGTTGTCACTCCAGTCGGCATCCTCCAGTTGCACCGCCGGATCGTAACGGTGGTCTTCCAGGTAATGCGCAGGCGACTGGAAGGCGCTGTCGTCGTCAGCTTCCGCTGCCGGGTCGAAGGCCATGTCCTGGCCGCTGAGGCGGCTTTCCATCTCGCGCACTTCGCGCGGCTCGACGCCAAGGCTTTCCGCCACGCGATGCACTTCGTCGTTGTTCAGCCACGCCAGGCGCTTCTTCTGACTACGCAGGTTGAAGAACAGCTTGCGCTGAGCCTTGGTGGTAGCCACTTTGACGATGCGCCAGTTGCGCAGAATGAACTCGTGGATCTCTGCCTTGATCCAGTGCACGGCGAACGACACCAGGCGCACACCCATTTCAGGGTTGAAGCGCTTGACGGCCTTCATCAGGCCGACATTGCCTTCCTGGATCAGGTCAGCCTGGGCCAACCCGTAGCCGGCATAACTACGGGCGATATGTACAACGAAACGCAGGTGGGCCATCACCATCTGACGAGCGGCCTCGACATCCTGCTGATAATAGAGACGCTCGCCCAGATCACGCTCCTGCTCGACCGTCAGCAGCGGGATGCTGTTGACCGTGTGCACATAGGCTTCCAGGTTTGCACCGGGTACCAGGGCATAGGCAGGTTGCAACGATGTGGTCATTCAAGAACCTCCGACTTACAAAACTCGCACCTTGTGGGCGCTGCCAACATTGACCTGGAACGACGGTACAAGTTCCGCAGTGAAGAAAATGTCAATGCTGGCACGTAAAAACTATCGCGGCGCCAGCTCGTTCAAGTGGCGGGCGACTGCAATCCATGCACCGATATACCCCAACAACACTGCTCCGATCAAGAGCGACAGACCATCGGAAGCCGGAACGCCGCCCAGGGCGAAGTCACTGCCATACAGCCCGGAAAGCCCTACCACCGCCTCGTTCAGCCAGTTCAGGCCAAACGCCAGGATGCCCCACGCCAGCAGGCCTGCACCCAGGCCATACAGGGCGCCCATGTACAGGAACGGCCGGCGCACGTAGGCGTCGGTGCCGCCGACCAGCTTGATCACTTCGATCTCGATACGACGGTTTTCAATGTGTAGACGAATTGTGTTACCGATTACTAACAGCAGGGCAGAAATCAGCATCACGGCCAGGCCGAAGACGAAGCGGTCACCCAGCTTGAGGATGGCTGCCAGGCGCTCGACCCAGACCAGGTCCAGTTGCGCCACGTCCACCCGCGGCAACTCCGCCAGGCGCTGACGCAAGGCGTCCAGGGCCGGCTTGTCGACCTCGGTCGGGGTTACCACCACCACACCCGGCAGTGGGTTGTCTGGCAGTTCGCGCAAGGCCTCGCCCAGGCCGGACTGCTGCTGGAACTCCTCCAGGGCCTGCTCGCGGCTGACATACTGGGCGTCCGCCACGCCAGGCATGCCCTTGATCTCGTCGCGCAGCGCTTCGCCATCGCGGCTGCCGGCATCAAGCTTGAGGTACAGCGAAATCTGCGCAGCGCGCTGCCACGAACCGCCAAGCTGCTCGACGTTCTTCAGCAACAAGGACAGGCCCATCGGCATGCTCAGCGCCACGGCCATGACCAGGCAAGTGAAGAAGCTGCCGATCGGCTGCTTGCCCAGGCGGCGCAGGCTGTCGGCCAAGCTGGCACGGTGGCTTTCCAGCCAGGCATGCAGCAGGGTGCTGAAGTCCGGGCCATCATCGTCTTCACCGCGTTTTTTCTTCGCAGGTTGCGGATCGGCCGGTTTCGGTGCAACCCGCTCGGAAACCTTCGGCGTACGTGTTGTGTTCATTGCCCGGCCTCCCCATCGCCGATCAAGCGGCCGCGTTGCAAGGTCAGCATGCGATGGCGCATGCGCGCGATCAGCGCCAGGTCGTGGCTGGCGATCAATACCGTCGTGCCCAGGCGGTTGATGTCCTCGAACACGCCCATGATCTCTGCAGCCAGGCGCGGGTCGAGGTTACCGGTGGGCTCGTCAGCCAGCAGCAGAGCCGGCTGGTGAACGATGGCGCGGGCGATACCCACCCGCTGCTGCTGCCCGGTGGACAGGTCAGCCGGGAACAGCTCGCCTTTGTCGGACAGCGATACACGCTCCAAGGCCGAGTCCACGCGCTTGGCGATCTCGACCTTGGACAGGCCGAGAATCTGCAGCGGCAAAGCAATGTTGTTGAACACCGTGCGGTCGAACAACAGCTGGTGGTTCTGGAACACCACGCCGATCTGCCGGCGCAGGAACGGGATTTGCGCATTGCTGATCTGGCCCAGGTCCTGCCCTGCCAGCATTAGCTTGCCGCTGGTCGGGCGCTCCATGGCCAGCAACAGGCGCAGCAAGGTGCTCTTGCCAGCGCCCGAGTGGCCGGTGACGAACAGGAATTCGCCCCGGCGCGCCCGGAAACTCAGCTCATGCAAACCCACATGACCGTTGGGATAGCGCTTGGCAACCTGCTCGAATCGGATCATGGTCAATCTCGCTCGGCGAACAGAGCCTTGACGAACGGCTCGGCTTCGAAGGTACGCAGGTCGTCGATGCCTTCACCGACGCCGATGAAACGGATCGGGATGTTGAACTGCTTGGCCAGGGCGAAGATCACCCCGCCCTTGGCAGTGCCGTCCAGCTTGGTCAGGGCCAGGCCGGTCAGCTCGACGCTCTGGTTGAAGTACTTGGCCTGACTGATGGCGTTCTGGCCGGTGCCGGCGTCAAGCACCAGCAGCACCTCGTGCGGCGCCTCAGCGTCGAGCTTGCCGATGACCCGGCGGACCTTCTTCAGCTCTTCCATCAGGTTGTCTTTGGTGTGCAGGCGGCCGGCAGTGTCGGCGATCAGCACGTCGACGCCACGGGCCTTGGCGGCCTGCACGGCATCGAAGATTACCGAAGCAGAGTCGGCACCCGTGTGCTGGGCGATCACCGGAATCTGGTTACGCTCACCCCACACCTGCAACTGCTCGACCGCGGCTGCGCGGAAGGTATCACCGGCAGCCAGCATGACCTTCTTGCCTTCCAGTTGCAGCTTTTTCGCCAGCTTGCCAATGGTGGTGGTCTTGCCGGCGCCGTTCACGCCAACCACAAGGATCACATAGGGTTTGTTCTGGGCCTGTACGTTCAGCGGCTGCTCGACCGGGCGCAGCAGCGCAGCCAGTTCTTCCTGCAACGATTTGTACAGGGCATCGGCATCGGCCAACTGCTTGCGCGCGACCTTCTGGGTCAGGTTCTGGACAATGGCCGAGGTAGCTTCCACACCCACGTCGGCAGTCAGCAGGCGCGTCTCGATTTCGTCGAGCAGGTCGTCGTCGATGACCTTCTTGCCGAGGAACAGGCTGGCCATGCCCTCGCCGATGCTGGCACTGGTCTTGGACAGGCCTTGCTTGAGGCGCGCGAAGAAGCCGGGCTTGGCCTGTTCGACGGGTGCCGCAACAGGCGCCGCCGGGGCTGGTACCGCGCGTTCCGGGATTGCGGGCGGTGCTTTCGGCTCCAGGTCCGGCACCAGGGCCACGGGCTCTTCGGCAACCGGCAGCACCAGGTTGCTGACCGGCGTGGCGGCCTCGACAGGGGCAGACTCGACAGGGGCCGCCTGCAAGGGCATGGACGCAACCGGCTGCGGTGCAGGTGCCACCAGCGGCTGGGATGCGACCGGCTCTGGCTCAGGAGCCTGCAACGGCTGGGACGCAACCGGCTCAGGAACGGGGGCCTCGACTACCGCGGGCCGGGGGGGTGCGGCGACCGGCTGCGGCTCAGCCAGCTGTGGGGCCGCAGGGGCCTGAACGGGTTCGGGGGCCTGTGGCACTTCGGCGGCAGACCCCTCGACCGGAGCGGCTGCAGACTGCTCGACAGCGGGGGGTTCATGCGCTGGCACGCCCGCTCCCGCAGGTGGCTGCGGCTTCTTGCGAAACCAGCTGAACAGGCCTTTCTTCTCACCAGCCTCGGCCGGCGCTTTTTTGTCGTCGTTGGAACCAAACATGGAAGACGGCTATCTCAGGGTAGCGATAGGCCAGCTATGGCCAATCGGGAATTCTCTCTACGCAGAACAGACTATCTTGAAGCCGGCTGGTTCATGCGCAACGTTTTGACTTAGTGTCCTGTGGGCCAGAACGGCGACAGGCATGGTCGCCAGGCAACCGGATCAGTATCCTAGCACCTCCTGGCCCGCCGACGCTAAACCCAGCGGGCCGCCGAACAGGTTAAACACCGTATGAACGCTCTAGCCCGCCGCGCCGCTGGCCTGTTGCTCGGCACGCTCTGCCTGCCGCTCGCGGCCTTTGCCGCCGATGTGCAACCCACCCACGAATTCATCCTCGACAATGGCCTGAAGGTCGTTGTCCGCGAAGACCATCGCGCCCCGGTGGTGGTCTCGCAGATCTGGTACAAGGTCGGCTCCAGCTACGAGACCCCGGGCCAGACCGGCTTGTCCCATGCGCTGGAACACATGATGTTCAAGGGCAGCGCCAAGGTCGGCCCCGGCGAGGCCTCGCGCATTCTGCGTGACCTCGGCGCCGATGAAAACGCCTTCACCAGCGACGACTACACCGCCTATTACCAAGTGCTGGCCCGCGACCGCCTGCCGGTAGCCCTGGAACTGGAGGCCGACCGCCTTGCCAGCCTGCGCCTGCCTGCCGACGAGTTCAGCCGCGAAATCGAGGTCATCAAGGAAGAACGCCGCCTGCGCACCGACGACCAGCCCAATGCCAAGGCATTCGAGCTGTTCCGCGCCATGGCCTACCCGGCCAGCGGCTACCACACGCCGACCATTGGCTGGATGGCCGACCTGGAGCGCATGAAGGTCGAGGAACTGCGCCATTGGTACGAGTCCTGGTACGCCCCCAACAACGCCACTCTGGTGGTGGTCGGTGATGTCACCGCCGACGAGGTCAAGGGCCTGGCGCAGAAGTATTTCGGTAATATACCCAAACGCGCCGTACCGCCAGCCAAGCTGCCTCTGGAACTGGCCGAACCAGGTTGGCGCCAGTTGACCCTGCACGTACGAACCCAGCTGCCAAGCCTGATCTACGGCTTCAACGTGCCCGGCCTGCCCACCGCCAAGGACCCTCGGACGGTGCACGCCCTGCGCCTGATTTCGGCACTGCTCGACGGCGGCTACAGCGCCCGCATGCCGGCCCGCCTGGAGCGTGGCCAGGAACTGGTGGCCGGCGCGTCGTCCAGCTACAACGCCTTCACCCGCGGCGACAGCCTGTTCCTGATCTCGGCGACGCCGAATGTGCAGAAGCAGAAAACCCTCGCCGACGTCGAGAAGGGCATCTGGCAGCTGCTTGAAGAACTCAAGAGCACACCGCCCAGCGCCGAAGAGCTGGAACGCGTACGCGCCCAGGTCATCGCCGGCCTGGTCTACGACCGCGACTCCATCAGCAGCCAGGCCACTACCATCGGCCAGCTGGAAACCGTCGGCCTGTCATGGAAGCTGATCGACAGCGAGCTGGACGAGCTCAAGCGCGTCACCCCGCAGGACATCCAGAACGCCGCGCGCACCTACTTCACCCGCGAACGCCTGAGCGTTGCCCATGTACTGCCCGAGGAGTCCGCCCATGAGTGATCGCCGCGCACCACGCCCAACCCTGCTGGCCACGGGCATTCGTGCCCTGGCGCTGGCGGCAGTGCTGGCCGCTCCGGCCATGGCCGATAACGCTGCCAAGGCCGACAGCAGCGCGGCCCGCCCGGCCAACACCTTGCAGTCGCTGGCCGAACTGAATGGCAAGGCCCCCAGCCGGCGTCAGTTGAACATTCAGCACTGGAACACCGCCGAAGGTGCCCGGGTGCTGTTCGTCGAGGCCCGCGAACTGCCCATGTTCGACCTGCGTGTCACCTTCGCCGCCGGCAGCAGCCAGGACGGCGGCACGCCAGGCCTGGCCGCTCTGACCAACGCCATGCTCAACGAGGGCGTGGCCGGCAAGGACGTCACCGCCATCGCCGAAGGCTTCGAAGGCCTGGGCGCAGACTTTGGCAACGGTTCCTACCGCGACATGGCCGTCGCATCGCTGCGCAGCCTCAGTACCAAGGACAAGCGCGAACCGGCCCTCAAACTGTTTACAGAGGTGGCGGGCAAGCCGACATTCCCCGAGGATGCCCTCAAGCGCATCAAGAACCAGATGCTGGCTGGCTTCGAATATGAGAAGCAAAACCCCGGCAAGATCGCCGGCAAGTCCCTTTTCGGCAAGCTCTATGGCGACCACCCCTACGCCCACCCAAGCGACGGCACCGCAGAGAGCATTTCGGGCATTAGCCTTGCCCAACTGCGCGCGTTCCACGCGAAGGCCTATACCGGCGGCAATGCGGTAATCGCCCTGGTCGGCGACCTCAGCCGTTCAGAGGCCGAAGCCATCGCCGCACAGGTGTCTGCCGGCCTGCCCAAGGGCCCTGCGCTGGCCGCACCGGCCCAACCCGCAGACGCCAAGGCCGGCCTGACCCACATCGACTTCCCGTCCAAGCAGACCCACCTGATGCTGGCCGAACTGGGGATCGACCGCCAGGACCCGGACTGGCCAGCCCTGTCGCTGGGCAACCAGATCCTTGGTGGTGGCGCCTTCGGTACCCGGCTGATGAGCGAGGTGCGAGAGAAGCGTGGCCTGACCTACGGCGTTTACTCGGTATTCAGCCCGATGCAGGTACGCGGCCCGTTCATGATCAACCTGCAAACCCGTGCCGAGCTCAGCGAAGGTACGCTCAAGCTGGTGCAAGGCATTCTCGCCGACTACCTGAAGACGGGCCCTACCCAACAGGAACTGGACGATGCCAAGCGCGAGCTGGCCGGCAGCTTCCCGCTGTCCAATGCCAGTAATGCCAGCATCGTCGGCCAACTGGGCGCAATCGGCTTCTACAACTTGCCGCTGACCTGGCTAGAGGACTTCATGCAACAGTCCCAGGCCCTTACCGTCGAACAGGTCAAGGCAGCCATGAACAAACACCTGTCAGCCGATAAACTGGTGATCGTCACCGTTGGCCCGAAAGTGCCACAAAAACCGCTGCCAGCACCCACTGACAAGCCCTCCGAGCAACCGCTCGGGGTACCGGAGCACTAATGCCAAGATCCACCCCTCCCGCCCGCCCGCAGGCGGGCCCAAGCAAGGGCCAGGGCCACCTGCGCATCATCGCCGGCGAGTGGCGCAGCCGCCGCCTGGCGGTGCCGGAAGGCGAAGGCCTGCGGCCAACGCCTGACCGCGTACGGGAAACCGTATTCAACTGGCTGGCACCCTACATCGAGGGCGCCCGCGTGCTGGACGCCTTCACCGGCAGCGGTGCCTTGGTGCTCGAAGCCCTGTCCCGTGGGGCCGAGGATGCCGTGGCGCTGGACAGCAACCCTGCGGCCATCGCCAACCTGAAGAACAACCTCGAAATCCTGCGCTGTCCTCGCGGGCAAATTCTGCAAACCGACGCCCTGCGCTACTTGCAAGCCCCGGCCAAGCAGCAGTTCGATGTCGTGTTCCTCGACCCGCCGTTCCACCAGGACCTGCTGGCCAACACCTGCAACATGCTGGAGCAGCATCAGTGGTTGAGCGAGCAGGCATGGGTCTACACAGAAAGCGAAGCGGCACCCTCGACCTTGCAGCTGCCAGGCAACTGGCGCCTGCACCGTGAAAAAAAGACTGGCCAGGTGCACTACGCACTTTGGCAGCGGGCCTGACCACATAACCCGGGGCTGGCGTATTTAGTTACCGCCAACCGGCCTGGGGCATGGCTGAAGCTTCTCCTTCTATTCTTGCAGGAGCGCGTCAACCATGCCCCGAAACCCTTCCCCGCCTGCGCCCACCAGCGCAGTAAGCGCTTTTACACTGGCCAATGGCTTGCGTGTGTACCTTCGTGAAGACAGGCGCGCGCCACTGGTCAGTGCGCAACTGTGGTATCACGTCGGCTCCAGCTACGAGCCTGAAGGCCACACCGGCCTTTCTCACGCACTGGAGCATCTGCTGTTCGAAGGCAGCAGCAAGTTGGCCGGCGGCCAGTACTCCGCGCTCATGGCCCGCCTTGGTGGCAATCCGAATGCATTCACTGCCCAAGAAGCCACGGTCTTCCCGCTTACATTACCCAGCAATCGCCTGGAGATCGCGTTGGAAGCCATGGCCGACGTGATGGCAAGCGCTACCCTCGACAGCGCACCCTTCGCTCGCGAACTGGCAGTGGTCATGGCCGAGCGACGTGAGAATATCGATAACACCCCTCTCGCGCTGGCCCTGGAGCATCACCAGCTACTGGCCTATGGCAACAGCGGCTACGGCACGCCAGTGATCGGTCACAAAGCGGACCTTGGCCACATGACGCTGGCTGCAGCACGTACCTGGTACCAAAGCTGGTATCACCCTAACAACGCCACGCTTGCGGTAGCCGGCGACATTGCCTTGCCACAACTGCAAACCCTGGTAACCCGGCACTTTTCAGCGATCCCCGCCAATCGCCTGCCGCTGCGACAAACCCACAAAGCCCCGCCAGGTCTTTTACGGCGCTACCAGACCCTGCGCTTGCAAGGCCTGTACACGGGCGTGATCCTCAGTTTCAACCTCCCCAGCCAATGTACCGCCAAGTCTGATGAGCAAGCTTATGCACTGAGGCTGCTACCCGACATCCTGGCCGACGGCCAAGCCAGCACCTTGCAACGCAGGTTGGTGTTGGAGGAACCGCTACTGCGGGGGATCCGGTCAGATTATGAGCCTTGGCAACGGGGCGACAGCCTGCTGACCCTCTACACGTTCTGCAGCCCACACGTTACGCCAGAAGAAGCAGCCGAAAGGCTGATGCTGGAAATCAATGCGTTCCGCCACTCCGCCCCCTCCAAAGAAGGCCTTCAACGCGCCAAAGCGCGGCTGCTGGCCAGGCGACTGTTCGAAATGGACGATATCGGCAAACAGGCAGAAACCATTGGCAAGCAGGCCAGCTGCGGCCTGGACCCCGTGACGCTGGACGATGAACGGCAGGCCATCAACGCCGTGACAGCCGAACAAGTTGGCCAGGCTGCCCTGGACTTCCTCACCGAAGACCGAGCCGCTATCACTTTCATGCACACCAAGGAGAGCGCTGATGAGTGACATTATTGCGCAGCCCCAGCATACGGCCGATGGCGATAATATTTTTGGCGGCCTGATCTCGGCCCAGGGGCTGGACCTGAACCAGCTCACGCCCCATCAGACACATGTGCAAGCCTGGACAACAGCAACAGGCGCAGGTGTGAAGTTCGTCGAAGCACGTGGGTTACCTATCGTCGATGTGGTATTGCGGTTCAAGGCCGGCACAAGCCAAGCCCCCCTGCAATCCGGCCTGGCAGCCCTGACGCTGCATATGCTCGACGAGGGCAGCCAGCTTTACACCGCCGCCCAGCAAGCCGAGCGCATGGAGCGACTGGGCGTGATCATGGACAAACAGGTCCGCCTGGAGCACGCGACATTGAGCCTGCGCAGCCTGAGCAGCAAGGCTCTGCTTGATCCTGCCTTGGCGCTTTTCATCGATCTTGCCGCACGCCCTGCCTTTCCAGCCCTTGCATTGGAGACGGTAAAGCGCCAGCTGTTGCAGTCCAATGCATCACGAGAACGGCGCCCCGACATCAGGGCCCGGAGCGAAGTTTTCCGCCATTTGTTCAAGGGGCACCCCTACGGCAACCCTTGGGGTAGCACAGCCGAGGGTATGGCAACTGTCACCCCTGAGGACTTGCGGGCATTCCACCAGCGTGCTTATTCCGCCAGCAACCTGGAAATGGTGTTGGTCGGGGACCTCTCCCTTGCTGATGCACAAGACATTGCCCAGCAAATAAGCCAGGCCCTGCCCCAAGGCTGGTCCGCCGTAAAGCTGCCTGCCGTGCCGGCAGCAGCCAGTGCAACTGTGAACATCGAGCAGGATGGTGCCAGCAGTGCATTGGTGTTGGCAGTGCCCATGAACGTACCCGCCAATGACCCGGAGTATCCAGCGCTGGTGTTGGCTAGCGAGGTATTGGGGGCAGACCTCGAATCCCGCCTGATGGTGGAAATGCGCCAACGCCGTGGGCTGACCTACGGTATCTACAGTCGAGTGTCGCCCATGAGTGCCGGT
Source organism: Pseudomonas sp. 2,4-D (assembly GCF_030418155.1). NCBI lineage: Bacteria > Pseudomonadati > Pseudomonadota > Gammaproteobacteria > Pseudomonadales > Pseudomonadaceae > Pseudomonas > Pseudomonas sp. 2,4-D. The sequence continues at coordinate 439,437 of NZ_JAUHUI010000001.1, read as the reverse complement.
GGCCTGTTGACCATCTCGTGGGAAATCGCCCCTGCGTACGTGCAAGGCTCGCAGGCTTTGGTAGAGGAGCTGCTGCGCGACTTCATCGACCAAGGCCCGACCCAGGCCGAGCTGGACCTGGCGCGCAATCGTCTGGCCGGGCAACAGCTACGCGGGATAGCGCAAAACAAGAGCCTGGCAGCGTTGCTCGCGCAGATCACCCATCAAAACCAGCCCGCGGACTATTTGAACACCTACATCGAGCGCATCGGCAGGCTGACCCCAGCGGACCTTCGCGCTGTCATGCAGCGCCGGCTCGACCTGGACCAGAAGGTGCTGGTCAGTGTCGGCCCTCAAGCCGAGCAGCAAGCGTTGCCGGCCCTCTACCAATAGCGCAGGTACTGTGGCGCTGTTTCATGGCACTCTAGGCAGGCACAACATGAGTCGCCCAGCATGCCCACTACCAGCGCCACGTTCCACCCAGCCTTCGGCCTGTCCAACCCCCATCTGCAAACGCTGTGGGGGCCATTGTGGCGCAAGCTGCCGGACCTGCCACGTAGCCGCGAACGCTTGTGGCTGGCCGACGGTGACTTCATCGACCTGGACTGGCACGGCCCGCACCAGCCGAATGTGCCATTGGTGCTGGTGCTGCACGGGCTGACCGGTTCGTCCCATTCGCCGTACGTCAAAGGCCTGCAGCAAAGTTTGCACGCACGCGGTTGGGCCAGTGTGGCAGCGAACTGGCGCGGCTGCTCGGGCGAGCCCAATCTCCTGCCCCGCAGCTACCATTCCGGCGCCAGCGAGGACCTGGCCGAAATTGTCAGCCACCTGCGCGCCCAGCGCCCACTGGCGCCGCTGTACGCGGTGGGTTACTCGCTGGGGGGCAACGTTCTGCTGAAATACCTGGGCGAGAGCGGGGTCGCCAGCCAGCTGGAGGCGGCGGTCGCAGTATCGGTGCCGTTTCGCCTGGACCACTGTGCCGACCGCATTGGCCGAGGTTTCTCCAAGGTTTACCAAGCGCACTTCATGCGCGAAATGCTGGCGTATGTACAGCTCAAGCAGCAGCACTTTCACGCCAACGGCCAACATGACCGGCTGGCGACGCTGCAGCGCTTGGGGCCACTGACCAAGTTGCGCACATTCTGGGACTTCGACGGTAGGGTTACCGCCCCCCTGAACGGGTTTCGCGACGTGCACGACTACTATCGTCGCTCATCGAGCCATTTCTTCTTGGGCCAGAATCGCACGCCGACGCTGATCATCCATTCCAGCGATGACCCGTTCGTGTCCTGCCACAGCTTGCCCACAGCCCGTGAACTGGCATCGCAAACCCGCTTCGAACTGCATAGCCGTGGCGGGCATGTGGGCTTTGTGGACGGCAGTCTGCGCAATCCGGGGTATTACCTGGAGCGCCGGATTCCGCAGTGGCTGGTCGAGGGTACCTAGCCCGAGCTGGATCTATTCGCCCGTAGCCACGCCGTGCGCGGGATTGTTGATCCACTCACTCCACGACCCGGCATACAGCTTGCCTAGCGGGTAGCCTGCCAGCGCCAAGGCAAACAGGTTATGGCAAGCCGTCACCCCGGATCCGCAGTAAGACACCAACTGCTCCGGCGCCCGCCCGGCAAGCATTTCGGCAAAGCGCTGCCTGAGTTGGTCCGAAGGCAAGAAGCGCCCATCAGCGCCTAAGTTGTCGGTAAACGCTGCGCACTGGGCACCGGGAATATGCCCCGCCACCGGGTCGATCGGCTCCACTTCACCGCGAAAACGTGGCAAGGCACGCGCATCGATCAAAGTCAGGTCTGTGCTACCAAGGCGCTTGCCCAGATGGTCGGCATCGATCAGCAGCTTCGCGTCAGGTTCACCACTGAAAGTGCCCTCACGTTTGGGCGGTGGGTCCAGGCTCAACGGCAGGTGCGCCGCGTGCCAAGCCTTCAGGCCACCGTCGAGAATCGCCACACCGCTGCGCTTGCCCAGCCAGACCAGTAGCCACCAGGCGCGGGCGGCAAAGGCGCCGGGGCCGTCGTCGTACAGCACCACCTCGCTGTCGTTGTTCAGGCCCCACTCTCGCAGGCGCTCGACCAGCTGCTGCGGATCGGGCAATGGGTGGCGCCCGGTGCGCCCCTTGCTCACCGGCCCGCTGAGATCCCGGTCCAGGTCGGCAAAATGCGCCCCCTCAATATGCCCCTGGGCATAGCTGCGCTGGCCATAGTCCACATCCTCGAGGGCAAAGCGGCAGTCGAGGATCACCAACTTGGGCGAGCCCAGACGCTCGGCCAACTGCTGCGGGGTGATCAATTGCGCAAGGGACATGACAATCTCCTGATCTATGGCACAAGAGCCCTGGGCTAGTGCTCCAGAGCCTGGTTGAACGGTACATGGAATTCCTGACACAGCGCGTCCACGGCAGGACGGGCATTGTCGGTGACGAAACCGAGCTCCAGCACCAGCACCTGATAGACGCCGCGCTTGAAGGCTTCTTCACCCAAGTGCGCGGAATGTTCACGCGTGGTGCTAAGAAAACGTACCCATGATGTCAGCACGATCCAGGCATTGATGGTCAGCGATTCGATCTGCGCCGGCACCATGGCCAGGATCCCTGCCTCGACGAAGCCGCGGTAGATCGCCTGGCCCTGGCGCAGGCAGCGTTCGGAAAAACGCCGGTAACGGGCGGCCAGTTCGGCGTCGCTGTCCAGCAGATGCTCCAGGTCACGGTGCAGGAAGCGGTAGTTCCACATAGCCGCCAGCAAGGCCTTGAGGTAGAAGCGTTTGTCTTCCACGGTTGCCGCGCGGCCCTGCGGCGGGCGCAGAAAGCTGTCCACCAGCGCTTCGTACTGGCTGAACAACAGGGCAATGATCGCCTGCTTGTTGGGGAAGTGGTAATACAGGTTGCCGGGCGAGATTTCCATGTGCGCGGCAATGTGGTTGGTACTGACGCTGCGTTCGCCCTGCTGGTTGAACAGCTCCAGGCTGTTCTGCACGATGCGCTCTCGGGTCTTCATGCGCGGGGCCATGCTCAGCTCCCAGTCTGCAGGCTTTCATCAAAGGCTTATCTTACGGCGTATTACAGATGGAATGCACCGTTGAGCGGCATGGAAAAATTCGCACCATGGTACAAATTAGAGTATAGGCTCTAGGCAACCCCGGCCCGGACTCGACACCACCATGAACTCGCCCAGTGCCTTGCCCCCTGTGCAATTCGACCTCGACCTCGCGACGACGTTCGCGGCCAAGCGCCTGGCCTTTGCCGGTAACCCGCTGCCACCAGCGGCGCAGCGGCGGCAGTGGCTGAAGAGCCTGCGTGAAGCCTTGCTGAGCAGCCAGGCAGAACTGATCGAAGCCATCAGCCAGGATTTTGCCGGGCGCAGCGCCGACGAGACCTTGCTGGCCGAACTGCTACCGTCAGTGCAGGGCCTGCGCCACGCCGAAAAGCACTTGCAAGGCTGGATGCGCACCCGCCGACGCCGTGTCGGCCTGGCGTTCCAGCCGGCCAGCGCACAGGTGCGCTATCAACCCTTGGGCGTGGTCGGCATCATCGTGCCGTGGAACTACCCGTTGCTCCTCGCCATCGGCCCGTTGACCTGCGCCCTGGCCGCCGGCAACCGGGTCATGCTCAAGCTTAGCGAGGCCACGCCCGCGACTGGCCTGGCCCTGCAGCAACTGCTCGAGCGTGTGTTCCCCACAGACCTGGTCAACGTTGTGCTCGGTGAGGTCGAGGTGGGCCAGGCCTTCGCCCGCCTGCCCTTCGACCACCTGCTGTTCACCGGTGCCACCAGCGTGGGCCGCCAGGTGATGCAGGCTGCCGCACACAACCTGACCCCGGTCACCCTGGAGCTGGGTGGCAAATCCCCCGCTATTGTTTCTGACGACGTGCCGCTGGACAGCGCCGCCGAGCGCATCGCCTTCGGCAAGACCCTCAACGCCGGCCAGACCTGCGTCGCCCCCGACTACGTACTGGTGCCACGCGAACGGCTGCCCGCCTTCAGCGACGCCTACCAGCGCGCCGTGCACCGACTGTACCCGCGCATCGCCGACAACCCCGACTACACCGCCATCATCAACCCGCGCCAGTTGCAGCGCTTGCAGCACCTGCTGGATGATGCCCGCGCCAAAGGCGCGCAAGTACTCGACTTGTACCCAGGCGAAGCCCCTCAGGGCCGGCGCCTGCCGCCACACTTGCTGCTGGACGTAAACGACAGCATGCAGGTGATGCAAGACGAAATCTTCGGCCCACTATTGCCGTTAGTGCCTTATGACAGCCTCGACCAGGCCTTGGCCTACATCAATCAGCGCCCACGCCCACTGGCGCTGTACTTCTTTGGCTATGACCGCCACACCCAGGAGCATGTGCTGCGTCACACCCACTCCGGCGGTGTGTGCCTGAACGACACCTTGCTGCATGTTGCCCAGGATGATCTGCCCTTCGGCGGCATCGGGCCTTCAGGCATGGGCCACTACCATGGTCATGACGGTTTCCTCACCTTCAGCAAGGCCAAGGCGGTACTTGCCAAGCAACGCTTCAACGCCGCACGGCTGATCTACCCGCCTTATGGCAAAGCCTTGCAACGCCTGGTCTACAAATTATTCATCCGCTGAGGGCCGCGCCATGCACCGCCGCGACCTGCTGCGCTTCAGCCTCGGCGCCAGTGCTTTTCTGGCGGGTGCCAGCCTGGTGGGGTGCAGCGTGCAAACCGCCGCAACCGGCTATCAGGTACTTCGTGACGACGACCTGCCCCTGCTGCGTGCGCTGATCCCGGTGGTCCTGGCCGGTACACAGGCCACCGATGCGCCGGTGTTGCGCAGCCTCGACAACAAGCTGGCGGCGTTGTCGCCGGAAATGCTCAAGCTCACCCGGCAATTGTTCGACGTGCTCAGCCTGCCGCTGACTCGCGGCCCGCTGACCGGCGTCTGGGGCAGCTGGGGCCAAGCTGGCGCCACGCAGGTCACGGCGTTCCTGCAACGCTGGCAGGACAGCTCGCTGAACCTGCTACGCATGGGGCACGCCTCGTTGCTGCAACTGCTGCAAATGGCCTGGTACGAACGCCCCGAATCCTGGGCAGACTGCGGTTACCCGGGCCCACCGAAAATCTGAAAACAACAAGAGCATCGCCAATGCCTGTCCCCGACCCGTTTCGCCAAGGCCTCGAACGCGGCTGGATCACCCACGACGCCTCTCGCCTGGAGCACGACCTGTTTCTGGAGGCCGACATTGCCGTGATCGGCAGTGGTGCCGGCGGCGCCACCAGTGCGCAGATGCTCAGCGCTGCCGGTTTCAAGGTACTGCTGATCGAAGAAGGCCCCCTGAAGACCAGCAGCGATTTCCACCTGCTGGAGAGCGAAGCCTACGCCAGCCTTTACCAGGAAGGGCTGGGGCGCATGAGCAAGGATGGCGCCATTACCATCCTGCAGGGCCGCGCCGTGGGCGGCACCACGCTGGTGAACTGGACCTCGATCTTTCGTACTCCACCGCAAACCCTGGCGCACTGGGCCTCGGTCCATGGCGTGAACGGTTTGGGCGAGGATGAACTGCGCCCCTGGTTCGAGCGCATGGAGCAGGAACTGGGCATCAGCCCTTGGGCCTTGCCGCCGAATGCCAACAACGATGTGCTGCGCCGGGGCTGCGAACAGCTGGGTTACCGCTGGGGGGTGATCCCGCGCAATGTGCGCGGCTGCTGGAACCTGGGCTACTGCGGCATGGGCTGCCCTGTGAATGCCAAGCAATCGATGCTGGTGACCCGTATACCTGCCACCCTCGAGCAAGGCGGCGAACTGCTGTACCTGGCGCGGGCCGAGCGCTTCACCCACAACGGCGAACGCATTCAGAGCCTGACATGCCAGGCCCTGGACGCCCAGGGCATACACCCTACCGGCAGGCAGGTCGGCGTGCGGGCACGCCATTACCTCCTGGCCGGTGGCGGTATCAACAGCCCGGCCCTGCTGCTGCGCTCTGCCGCGCCCGACCCGCATGGTCGCCTGGGCAAGCGAACCTTCCTGCACCTGGTCAACTTCAGTGCGGCACGCTTCAGCGAGCGTATCGACCCCTACCATGGCGCCCCGCAATCGATCTACAGCGATCACTTTCAGTGGCAAGGCGGCGTAGACGGCCCGGCTGGCTACAAGCTGGAAGTACCGCCGCTGCATCCGGCCCTGGCCAGCACCCTGCTGGGCGGGCTCGGCCACGAAAGTGCCCAGCGCATGGCCGAGCTGCCACATACCCATGTGATGCTGGCGCTGCTACGCGATGGTTTTCACCCCGAAAGCCAAGGCGGGACCGTGGAACTGCGCGGCGATGGTTCACCCGTGCTCGATTACCCGGTCACCGACTACCTGCGGGATGGCCTGCGGCGCGCCTACCGCAGCATGGCGCAAATACAGTTCGCTGCTGGCGCCACCCAGGTAACCCTGGTGCACAGCGACGCCAGCGCCGCCTCTAGCCTGGAACAGGCCCTGACCATGATCGACAAACTGCGTCTGGAGCCCTTCCGCACGCGCTTGGGCAGCGCCCATGTAATGGGCGGCTGTGCCCTCGGAGAAGACCCGCGCCACGCGGTGTGCGACAGCCTGGGCCGCCATCACCAGCTGGAAAACCTGTCGATTCACGACGGTTCACTGTTCCCCACCAGCATCGGCGCCAACCCGCAATTGTCGGTGTATGCCATCAGCGCCAGGCTCAGCGAAGCACTGGTCAGCCGCCTGGCACACAGCGCATGACAACGAACATGGCCCCTGTCTATAGTGCCATCAGTCGGCCGCATGACTTGGCCGGGGCGCCGTCGCTGCGCTACCATCCGACTCCCCAACGCACTCCAGCCAGGATGACGCGATGAACCGAGTGTTGTACCCGGGTACTTTCGACCCCATTACCAAAGGCCATGGCGATCTGGTCGAGCGCGCTTCGCGGCTATTCGACCACGTGATCATCGCGGTGGCGGCCAGCCCCAAGAAAAACCCTTTGTTCCCCCTGGAACAACGGGTTGAGCTCGCCCGTGAGGTCACCAAGCACCTGCCCAATGTCGAAGTCATCGGCTTCTCTTCCCTGTTGGCGCATTTCGCCAAGGAACAGGGCGCCAACGTCTTCCTGCGTGGCCTGCGTGCGGTGTCCGACTTCGAGTACGAGTTCCAGCTGGCGAACATGAACCGGCAACTGGCCCCCGATGTCGAGAGCCTGTTCCTGACGCCGTCGGAGCGTTATTCGTTCATTTCCTCGACCCTGGTCCGGGAGATTGCTGCGCTGGGCGGTGATATCAGCAAGTTCGTCCACCCGGTGGTGGCCGACGCACTGACTGAACGCTTCAAGAAGCAAGCCTGACGCCTGATTGTCGCGCCCGCGTGCACTGCGGGCGCGAATGCGGCACAATTGTGCCCATTGCGTTGAACATGCCCGGGCTGTGAGCCCCGGCCGGAGTCCCCATGTCCCTGATCATCACCGACGATTGCATCAATTGCGACGTCTGCGAACCCGAGTGCCCGAACGAGGCTATCTCCCAAGGCGAAGAGATCTACGTGATCGACCCTAACCTGTGCACCCAGTGCGTAGGCCATTACGACGAGCCGCAGTGCCAGCAGGTGTGCCCGGTCGACTGCATCCCGCTGGATGAAGCGCACCCGGAAACCGAAGAACAGCTGATGGCCAAGTATCGCCGGATCACTGGCAAGGGCTGATCACTGCCCTTCGCTGCACGCTCCCTGTGGGAGCGGGCATGCCCGCGAACACCGGCGCAGCCGGAGCCATTCATCGCGTCGCCTGCTTCGCGGGCTTGCCCGCTCCCACAGTTACCGCGCCAACGTTCAGGTTTTGCTTCAACAGGTTTGCAGCGAACGTTTTATCGTTGGCAGCGCGGGCAGTACACGCTCGCCCTCTGCCCCAGCTTCACTTCGCGCAACTCAGTGCCGCATACCTTGCACGGCTGCCCGCCACGCCCGTACACAAACAGTTCCTGCTGGAAGTACCCTGGCTGCCCATCGCCACCGATGAAGTCACGCAAGGTGGTACCACCCTGCTCGATCGCCGCTGCCAGCACCCGTTTGATCTCGATCGCCAGTTTCAGGTAGCGCGCCCGGGAAATCCCGCCCGCCTCCCGGCGTGGGTCGATACCGGCGGCAAACAGCGCCTCGGTGGCGTAGATGTTGCCCACCCCTACCACCACCGCGTTGTCCATGATGAACGGCTTGACCGCCATCGACCGCCCGCGGGACAGCTGGAACAGCCGTTCACCATCGAACAGGTCGGTCAGCGGCTCAGGCCCCAGGCGCAGCAGTAGCTCATGGTTCAGAGGATCCAGGCTCCACAGCATGGCACCAAAGCGGCGTGGGTCGGTGTAGCGCAGCATCAGCCCGGACTCCAGCTCGATGTCGACATGCTCATGCTTGGCCGCCGGCAAGCCCAGCTCGACCAGCCGCAGGTTGCCCGACATGCCCAAATGGCTGATCAGCGTCCCCACTTCGGCATTGATCAACAGGTACTTGGCGCGTCGCTCCACGCTGACGATGCGCTGCCCTGACAGGCGCACATCAAGGTCTTCCGGAATCGGCCAGCGCAGGCGTCGGTCGCGTACCACCACACGGCTGACGCGCTGGCCTTCCAGGTGTGGCGCAATACCGCGCCGGGTGGTTTCTACTTCTGGCAATTCCGGCATGTGTCAGTGTCCGCCCAACTCGCGAATATTCTGCTTGAGGTTTTCGAAATCGTATTCCGACAAGCCAATGTAATCGAGCACCAAAGGGCCGACCGCATTCCATTCGTGGTCCACCGACTGGTTGCCCAGCACCCGGTAGGACGCGCAGATATGCTCGGCCATCTTCAGCACCGCCAGCAGGTTTTTCAGCTGGCTCTGGGTATTGCGCGAGGTATCGTCGCGGAACACGGCCAAGGCATTGTGGTGGTTGGCGATGGCCGCAGTGAGGTGCTCGGGCAAGCGCCAGGATTTGGCTGTGAAGTAGCCGACCACTGAATGGTTGGTGTTGAACGTGCGGTTTTCGGTATCGACCACGCGTGTTTCTTGGTCGGCCTTGGCGTATGCCTCTTCCAGCACGTCCATGTAATCGGGGAAGCGCTTGAGCATCAACGGCACGCCACAGTCATGGAAGAGGCCAAGGGTATAGGCCTCGTCCGCCGCCTGTATGCCGGTACGCTTGGCCAGTGTCAGGCAGGTCATCGCGACGTCCTGGGCGGTATCCCAGAAGCGGTTGAGGGTAACGATGGTCTCGTCACTCATCTCGCCCTTGATCGACTGGGCGTTGATCAGGTTGATGATCGAACGGCTCCCCAGCAGGTTCACCGCACGCTGGATCGAACCGATCTTGTTCGACAAGCCGAAGTGCGGAGAGTTGACCAGCTTGAGCAAGGCACCAGAGAGGCCCGGGTCCTGGGAAATCAGCTTGGCGATGGTTTCCAGGTCTGGGTCAGGCATGTACTGCTCGAACTGCAGATCGACCATGATCTGCGGTTGAGGCGGGATGGTGATGCCTTGCAAGGCTTGCTGGATCTGTTCGGCGCTGAGTTCTTGGGACATACGTGCACACTCGTTTAGGACGCGGCATTTTAACCCTCTAAGCGCTCCCAGTTACCACACCTCTAAAGGCGAAAGCACAGCAGACACGCTATAATCCCGCTCTTTTTCCCGGAGCGACGTCATGTCCCTGCCCAGCCTTCGCCTCAAAGCCAATGCCGACCGCCGCCTGCGCGCCGGCCACCTGTGGGTCTACAGCAACGAAGTCGATGTCAGCGCGACCCCTTTGCAAGGCTTCCAGGCGGGTCAGCAGGCCATTCTCGAGGCAGCCAACGGCAAGCCGCTGGGCATCGTCGCACTGAGCCCGAACAACCTGATCTGCGCCCGCCTGCTGTCACGCGACATCAAGCTGCCGCTGGACAAGTCGCTGCTGGTACACCGCTTGAACGTCGCCCTGTCGCTGCGCGAGCGCCTGTTCGACCAGCCGTGCTACCGCCTGGTCTACGGTGACTCCGACCTGCTCCCTGGCCTGGTGGTCGACCGCTTCTTCGATATCCTCGTGGTGCAGCTGGCCTCGGCCACCATGGAAGCGCACAAGGATGACGTGATCGCCGCACTGGTGCAGGTGCTCAAGCCCAGCGGCATCCTGTTCAAGAACGATTCGGCCGCGCGCGACGCCGAAGGCCTGCAGCGCTATGTCGAGACCGTCTACGGCGAAGTGCCGGACTGGGTGCCGCTGGAAGAGAACGGCGTCAAGTTCGAAGCCCCGGTGCGCGAAGGCCAGAAGACGGGCTGGTTCTACGACCACCGCATGAACCGCGCCCGCCTGGCACCGTACGTGAAGGGCAAGCGTGTACTCGACCTGTTCAGCTACATCGGTGGCTGGGGCGTGCAGGCCGGTGCCTTCGGCGCCAGCGAAGTGTTTTGCGTCGATGCCTCGGGCTTTGCCCTGGACGGCGTGGAGCGTAACGCTGCACTGAACGGCATCAGCGAGAAGCTGACCTGCATCGAAGGCGACGTGTTCGAAGCCCTGCGCGAGCTCAAGGCAGCCGAAGAACGCTTCGACGTGATCATTGCCGACCCACCTGCCTTCATCAAGCGCAAAAAGGACCTGAAAAACGGCGAAGCGGCCTACCGCCGCCTGAACGAACAGGCCATGCGCATGTTGAACAAAGACGGCATCCTCGTCAGCGCCTCGTGCTCGATGCACCTGCCCGAGGACGACCTGAACAACATCCTGCTGACCAGTGCCCGCCACCTGGACCGCAACATGCAGCTGCTTGAGCGAGGCGGTCAGGGCCCGGATCACCCGGTACACCCGGCCATCGCCGAAACCCGCTACATCAAAAGCATCACCTGCCGGTTACTGCCAAACAGCTGATATCTGCCAAAAAGGGCCGCCCAGCGGCCCTTTCCTGCCGCAATCCCCCCGCCAACCATCCACATCTGCATTCCCTCACCGCGCCAGCGGTGTAGAATCGGCCTATTCATCGCCAGTCATCCCCGGCGGGTTTATGAGCTCTGGTCAAGCACGCGGCGATCCCGCGCAGTCTTGGCCCCATCCGTGCCAGTGGCAACCGGCCTGCGGCGCAAAGGACAAGAGAAGCTCACTCCCCTATTTGTGACCTGATTAAGCCGCCAGGAGTGTTTCATGCCTGATTATCGTTCCAAGACTTCCACCCAAGGCCGCAACATGGCCGGCGCCCGTGCCCTGTGGCGCGCCACCGGGATGAAGGACGAAGACTTCAAGAAACCGATCATCGCCATCGCCAACTCGTTCACCCAGTTCGTCCCGGGCCATGTGCACCTGAAGGACCTGGGCCAGCTGGTGGCCCGCGAAATCGAACGCGCCGGTGGCGTGGCCAAGGAATTCAACACCATCGCGGTCGATGACGGCATCGCCATGGGCCACGACGGCATGCTGTACTCGCTGCCAAGCCGCGAAATCATTGCCGACGCCGTGGAATACATGGTCAATGCGCACTGCGCCGACGCTATCGTCTGTATCTCCAACTGCGACAAGATCACCCCCGGCATGCTGATGGCCGCCCTGCGCCTGAACATCCCGGTGATCTTCGTTTCCGGCGGCCCGATGGAAGCCGGCAAGACCAAGCTGGCCAGCCACGGCCTGGACCTGGTCGATGCCATGGTCATCGCGGCCGACTCCACGGCCTCCGACGAGAAAGTCGCCGAATACGAGCGCAGCGCCTGCCCGACCTGCGGTTCGTGCTCCGGCATGTTCACCGCCAACTCGATGAACTGCCTGACCGAAGCCCTGGGCCTGGCCCTGCCGGGCAACGGTTCGACCCTGGCCACCCACTCCGACCGCGAGCAGCTGTTCCTCACGGCCGGCCGCACCATCGTCGAGCTGTGCAAGCGCTACTACGGCGAGAATGACGAGTCGGTACTGCCTCGCAGCATCGCCAACTTCAAAGCGTTCGAAAACGCCATGATGCTGGACATCGCCATGGGCGGTTCGACCAACACCATCCTGCACCTGCTGGCCGCAGCACAGGAAGGCGAAGTGGCGTTCGACCTGCGCGACATCGACCGCCTGTCACGCAAAGTGCCGCAGCTGTGCAAAGTGGCGCCGAACATCCAGAAGTACCACATGGAAGACGTCCACCGCGCCGGCGGCATCTTCAGCATCCTCGGTTCGCTGGCCCGTGGCGGCCTGCTGCACACCGACCTGCCGACCGTGCACAGCCGCAGCATGGAAGAAGCCATCGCCAAATGGGACATCACCCAGACCGATGACGAAGCCGTGCACACCTTCTTCAAGGCTGGCCCTGCCGGTATCCCGACCCAGACCGCATTCAGCCAGTCGACCCGCTGGGAAACCCTCGACGACGACCGTGAAAACGGCTGTATCCGCAGCTTTGAACACGCCTACTCGCAAGAGGGCGGCCTGGCCGTGCTGTACGGCAACATCGCACTGGATGGCTGCGTGGTCAAAACCGCCGGTGTCGACGAATCGATCCACGTGTTCGAGGGCACCGCGAAGATCTTCGAAAGCCAGGACAGCGCCGTGCGCGGCATCCTCGCCGACGAGGTGAAAGCCGGCGACATCGTGATCATCCGCTACGAAGGCCCGAAAGGCGGCCCGGGCATGCAAGAAATGCTCTACCCGACCTCGTACCTCAAGTCCAAAGGCCTGGGCAAGGCCTGCGCCCTGCTCACCGACGGTCGCTTCTCAGGCGGTACTTCGGGCCTGTCGATCGGCCACGCCTCGCCAGAGGCCGCGGCGGGCGGCGCCATCGGCCTGGTGCGCGACGGCGACAAGGTACTGATCGACATCCCTAACCGCTCGATCAACCTGCTGGTCAGCGATGAAGAGCTGGCGGAACGCCGTGTCGAGCAGGACAAGAAGGGCTGGAAGCCAGCCGAGGTCCGTCCACGCAAGGTAACCACCGCGCTCAAGGCCTATGCCCTGCTGGCCACCAGTGCCGACAAGGGTGCGGTGCGTAACAAGGCAATGCTCGAAGGGCTGTAAGGGCTTTTCTGGCATTGGCACAACCGGCGTCTCGTACGCCGGTTTTTTTTGCCTGTGGATAAAGGCTGGATCAAAGCTCTCGCTTCGCGGCGCACAGTGTAGTGGTCGAACAGACCCTCGGCCCTGAGGGCGCCAGGATCCGTGAACGTGCCATTGAACAAGTGACCCTGTTGGCGCAAAACATTGACCAGAAAGCCGCCCAGCCCCTCATTGTGGGCCGCGATGGTTGATATTCCCGTTACTGAATCTGCTCCGGCGTGACAATCACCCAGTTCTTGTCCGCCGTCACCGGCAACCCTTCCTTGGCCTGCGCCGCCGCATTTTTGGCAATCATCCCGTTGAGCTGGTCCATGTACTTGGCCTTGCGGTTTATCCACAGGTGGATACCGCCTTTGCCCACATCCACCCCGTGGAACTGCATGTAGCCATCGCTGGTCGGCGTGTCGCCGCCCACCAGCACCGGTTTCTTCCATTCGTCGATGTAGGTAAGGATCGCCGCCTGCTTGCCCGCCATCCAGGTGGCCGGGGTCCACAGGTAAGGGGTCAGCTCCAGGCCCTCGTTAGCCTTGGCATCGTAGTGCCCGGCGCTGATCTGCTTGCGCGCAGTGGTCAGCTGTCCGCTGGCGCGGTCCTTGAGCAGCAGGCTCACGCCAATCACGTTCTGGGGCTTCACGTTGTAACCATACTTGGGGTCCGAGGCGACCATGCGTACCAGCTCTTCGGAGGCCGCCGAAATCACATAGACGTCGATGCCGTTCTCCATCAGCTTGTTGTACAGCTCGGCCTGGCCCTTGAAGACCTTGGGCGGCTGAACCTCGATGGCCTTGACCTGGTCGCCTTCGTAATAGGTGCTGGGGATCGGCTTGGTCGAAGCCATCAGCTCATCCACCTGCACCTTCAGCTCCTGCAAGGTAAAGCCGGAGAACACCTGGGCTACCCACGGGTAGCAGACCATGTCATCGATCTCACACAGCCGGTAGTAGTAACTGAACAGGCTTTCCTTGTGCTCGGCAGTGTCCTTGAACGGCATCAGCTTCAACGAAGGGTCGAGCTTGTCGCGGCTTAGCAGGCCCTTGTTTTCCATGAACGGAAGCAAGGCTTCTTCCAGGTCATAGCGGTAACTGGTGTTGTCCATGTCGAACACCGCGTAGTTACCCTTGTTGGCATTGGCGGCGATCATGCTGTCGAGCTGTTTGGCCGCGTCAGCAGGCCAGTGTTTGAGCTCCGTGGCGAAGGTTTCGATACTGAACAGCAGGGACAGGCCAATGGCGGCGGCTTTCGCAGCGACTTTCATGTACGAATCTCCTGAAATGACCCAGAAACGCTAGTGCAACAATTCCTACTGCAAGCCCCCGATAACGACCTCCAGGCAGCCGCAAACGCCTTGTTCATTGCAATCTGCGACATCCCGTTATTCCATAAACGACTATGTAAATTCCATTTGGGTATAAATTCGTTTGTTTTCAGGCTGTTAGCATTTCCGTTCGCAATCGCTCACAGAGGCGATGCCACTTATGCTTTTTTCTGCTGGAGCTTCAATGAACCTGCCGCTGTCACTCAACCTGCTGGCGTTCCTGGCCCTGTTGCTGGGTCTGGCACAAACCCGCCGCACCGACTGGAGCCTGGCCAAGAAGGTACTGCTTGGCCTGGTGCTGGGCGTGGTCTTCGGCCTTGTGCTGCACACGATCTATGGCGCTGGCCACCCCGTGCTCAAGGCAACCATCGCCTGGCTCGATCTGGTCGGCAACGGCTATGTCGGCCTGCTGCAGATGATCGTCATGCCGCTGATCTTCGCCTCGATTCTCAGTGCCGTGGCACGTTTGCACACTGCCTCTTCGCTGGGCCGCATCAGCGTGCTGAGCATTGGCACCCTGCTGCTGACCACGGCCATTGCCGCCCTGATCGGCATTGTGTTGACCAACCTGTTCGGCCTCAGCGCCGAGGGCCTGGTGGCCGGCGTCCAGGAAAGCGCACGCATGCAGGTTATCCACAGTGACTACGCGGGCAAGGTTGCCGACCTCAACATCCCGCAACTGCTGCTGTCGTTCATCCCCAGCAACCCGGTAGGCGACCTGGCGCGGGCCAAGCCGACCTCAATCATCAGCGTGGTGATCTTTGCGGTGTTCCTCGGTCTGGCCGCGCTGCAGCTGATCAAGGACGACGCCGAGAAGGGCGAGCGCGCCCTGTCCGCCATCGATACCCTGCAGGCCTGGGTGATGCGCCTGGTGCGGGTCGTGATGAAGCTGACCCCCTATGGCGTGCTGGCGTTGATGACAAAAGTAGTGGCCAGCTCCAACACGGAGGACATCCTCAAGCTGGGCAGCTTCGTGGTGGTGTCGTACCTGGGCCTGGGGTTGATGTTCGTGGTGCATGGCATCATCCTCGCCGCCACCGGTGTGAGCCCGCTGCGCTTCTTCCGCAAGGTGTGGCCGGTGCTGACCTTCGCCTTCACCAGCCGTTCCAGCGCCGCCAGCATTCCGCTGAACATCGAGGCACAAACCCGCCGTCTGGGCGTGCCGCAATCGATCGCCAGCTTCAGCGCATCGTTCGGCACCACCATTGGCCAGAACGGCTGCGCCGGGCTCTATCCTGCCATGCTGGCGGTGATGGTCGCGCCAGCGGTAGGCATCGACACCTTCGACCCGCTGTGGATCGCCACCCTGGTGGCCATCGTCACGCTGAGCTCTGCAGGGGTTGCCGGCGTGGGCGGCGGTGCCACCTTTGCCGCGCTGATCGTGCTGCCAGCCATGGGCTTGCCGGTGGAACTGGTGGCGTTGCTGATTTCGGTGGAGCCGCTGATCGACATGGGCCGTACGGCGTTGAACGTGAACGGTTCGATGACGGCGGGCGTTGTCACCAGCCAGCTGTTGAAAGAGACTGACAAGGAAGTGCTGGCCGGTGATGAACATGCCGAGCTGAGCCACACCTGACAGATCGCCGGGGCGCATTGCGCCCCTTTCGCGACAAGGCCGCTCGTGTCTTGCTCAAAACCTAAACCCCCTGCGGTCCCGTGTAGGAGCGGGTTCACCCGCGAAGGGCTGCAAAGCAGCCCCAACAATCTCTGCCCCCCTGCGGCCCCCGTAGGAGCGGGTTCACCCGCGAAGGGCTGCAGAGCAGCCCCCAACAATCTCAACCCTTATCCCAAACCTCGAAGTGATACACCGGCTTACCTTCCTCAGCCTGTACCTCGCTAGAAGTCAGCCTCCACTGCCCTTCATCAAATGCCGGGAACCACGCATCCCCCTCTGACGCCAACTCAACCCGCGTCAGGTACATGCGGCTGACCAGCCCCTTCTCCAGCGCCTGCCCATACAGCTGCGCGCCACCAATCAGCATCAGCTCACCGACGCCCTGCTCGCGCGCCCACTGCTCGGCCCGCACCAACGCCTCTTCAAGCGAGGCGAACACCTCGGCACCCGCCAGTTCAAGCCCCGGCTGGCGGCTGACCACGATGTTCAGCCGCCCAGGCAGCGGCCGCCCCAGCGAGTCCCAGGTCTTGCGCCCCATGATGATCGGCTTGCCCAGGGTGGTGGCCTTGAAGTACTTGAAGTCCCCCGGCAAATGCCAGGGCATGGAGTTGTCGATGCCGATCACGCGGTTCTCGGCATAAGCCGCGATCAGGCTGAGGGGGAGTGATGTATTCATGCCGGCGAGGATAGCACCGGGCGTGTGGGTTATGCTTCTGCCTTGACCTGTGCAATGGAAGACCTTGTGACTGCACCCACGCCACTGGACAAGCGCTGGCTCACCGAAGCGGTACGCCTGCGCGAAGAACATGCCGGCCCGCTGGAAGACCAGGAAGCGAACCGCCACGCCCGCCAGCTAGGTGGCGACCTGGCCACGCGCATCGAAACACGTGCGCTGTTCCTGGCCGAGCGCGATGACATGACCGGCGCCCTGCGCCATTGGAAGCAGGGCGCGCGTCTGGCGCTGCTGGCCCTGCTGCTGCTGGCCGTGCTCAGTGGCGCAGGCCTGGGGCTGGCCGCCCTCGGTGACGGGCAGCGCCCGGTGAATGTGTTCTGGGCGCTGGGCAGCCTGCTCGGGCTGAACCTGCTGATGCTGCTGGGCTGGGCCATGGGTTTTGCCCTGAGCGGCGAGCATGGCGCAGGGTTGGGCCGCTTGTGGCTGTGGCTGAGCGAACGCTTTGCCCGCGATGCCAAGGCCGCGCACCTGGCGCCAGCGCTGCTGGTGCTGCTGCAACGTCAACGCCTCAACCGGTGGCTGCTCGGCCTGTTGGTACACGGCCTTTGGCTGCTGGCGATGCTCACCGCGCTGGGCATGCTGCTGGTCTTGCTGGCAACCCGGCGCTATGGCTTTGTCTGGGAAACCACCTTGCTCGCCGCCGACCCGTTCATTCACCTGACCCAAGCACTGGGCGCCCTGCCCTCGTTGCTGGGCTTCGCCGTGCCCGACGAAGCCATGATCCGCGCCAGCGGCGACAGCCTGCCGGCCCTGGACATGGCACGCCAGGCCTGGGCCAGCTGGCTGCTTGGCGTGGTACTGGTATACGGCCTGCTGCCCCGCCTGCTGCTGGCCGGGTTATGCCTGTGGCGCTGGCGCCAGGGCCGCGAACGCCTGACGCTGGACCTGGGCCTGCCCGGCTACGCGCAACTGCGCGAAGCACTGATGCCGCGCAGCGAGCGCATCGGCGTGCAGGATGCTGCCCCGCAAGCCTTGCCACAGTTTGCCGCCGGGCAGCTGGAAAGCGGCAGCAGCGGTGCCCTGCTGGTCGGCCTGGAGCTGGACGACCAGCGCCCCTGGCCACCCGCCCTGCCCAAAAGCGTGACCGATGCCGGCGTACTCGACAGCCGCGAATCACGCAACCGGCTGTTGGAGCAGCTCAGCCGCTTCCCGCCGGCACGCCTGGCCATCGCCTGCGACCCACGCCGTTCGCCTGACCGCGGCAGCCTGGCGCTGCTCGCCGAACTGGCGCGCAATGCCGGCGCAACCCGTATCTGGCTACTGCAGGCTGCACCCGGCCAGCCCCTCGATGCGCAGCGTCTGGGCGATTGGCACGAAGCCCTTGACCGTCTTGGCCTGCACCATGCCGACACCTCACCGCTGACCTGGCTGGAGCATGGCCATGACTGAGCCACTGAAACTGGCCGTGGTCGGCCATACCAATGTTGGTAAAACCTCGCTACTGCGCACCCTGACCCGCGACGTCGGCTTTGGCGAAGTGTCCCACCGCCCCAGCACCACCCGCCATGTGGAAGGTGCGCGGCTGTCTGTGGACGGTGAACCCTTGCTGGAGCTGTACGACACGCCCGGCCTGGAAGATGCCATCGCCCTGCTCGACTACCTTGAACGTCTGGAACGCCCGGGCGAGCGCCTGGACGGCCCGGCCCGGCTGGAGCGCTTTCTGCAGGGCAGCGAAGCGCGCCAACGCTTCGAACAGGAGGCCAAGGTATTGCGCCAACTGCTGGCCAGTAATGCCGGGCTGTATGTGATCGATGCGCGCGAGCCGGTGCTTGCCAAGTACCGCGACGAACTGGAAGTACTGGCCAACTGCGGCAAGCCGTTGCTGCCGGTGCTCAACTTCGTCGCCAGCAGCCAGCACCGCGAGCCTGAATGGCGTGAAGCCCTTGCCCGGCTTGGGCTTCACGCATTGGTGCGGTTCGACAGCGTGGCCCCGCCAGAGGATGGCGAGCGCCGTTTGTACGAAAGCCTGGCGCTGCTGCTGGAAAACGCCCGCCCGGCGCTGCAACGGCTGATCGACGACCAGCAGGCACAGCGTTTGGCACGCCGGCACAGCGGCAAGCGCCTGATTGCCGAGCTGCTGCTCGATTGCGCTGCATGCCGGCGCAGTGTCGAGGCCGAACCAGCGGCAGAAGCTCGGGCCATTGAGGCGCTGCGCCAGGACATACGCCAACGAGAACAACGCTGCGTCGAAGCCCTGCTCAAGCTGTATGCCTTCCGCCGTGAGGACGCCCACGCCAGCGACCTGCCATTGCTGGACGGCCGCTGGGGCGATGATTTGTTCAATCCAGAGACGTTGAAACTGTTGGGCGTGCGCCTGGGCAGCGGCGTGGCGGCGGGGGCGGCAGCGGGGGCCGGGGTCGATTTGCTGGTTGGTGGCCTTACCCTCGGCGCGGCGGCGCTGGCCGGGGCGATTGCCGGCGGTGCGCTGCAGACGGCGCGCAACTATGGCTCACGGTTGATGGGCAAGCTCAAGGGCAAGCGCGAGCTGACCGTGGACGACACGGTATTGCGTCTGCTGGCCTTGCGTCAGCAGCAGTTGATGGTGGCGCTGGATAACCGCGGGCATGCGGCGCAGGACAGCATCAGGCTGGGTGAGCTGGATGAAAAGGCCTGGCGCGAGGGCAAGTTGCCGGAGGCGCTGGTCAAGGCGCGGGCGCACCCGCAATGGTCCACCCTGAATCCCGGGGCGAAGCTGAATCAGGCTGAGCGGCAGGGACAGCTGGAGGCGCTGGTTTCACAGATTTGAGCCAGCAGGCCCGGCCCTTTCGCGGGTGAACCCGCTCCTACAACGGCCTGTGCCCCCCCGATGTGTGTCCACCACCGTGGTAGGAACGGGTTTACCCGCGAATACGGTGGCGGCGGCAACGGTGAACGGCGGGTGGAGATTGGCCAGCAGGACCGGCCCTTTCGCGGGTGAACCCGCTCCTACGACGGGCTGTATTCCACTGTCCCCGTGTAGGAGCGGGTTTACCCGCGAAGAGGCCAGCCCTGCAACAGTGAAGCGTTACTGCTGGGCCACCTTCTCCGACTTGCCGTCATAGCGCTTGCGCCATTCGGCCAGAATCTGGTCGCGGTTTTTCGAGGCCCAGGCAAAGTCGTTCTTGATCAACCGCTGCTCATAATCCGCCGGTAGCTCGGTCTGCGGCTTGGCGATGCCCGGCGCGGCCAGTACGGCGAAGTTTTCCTTGTACAGTTCCATGGCCGCCGGGCTGGCGGAGAAATCGGCCAGGCGCTTGGCTGCATCCGCCTTGGGCGAGCCTTTGATCACTGCGGTTGCCTCGATCTCCCAGCCCAAGCCCTCCTTTGGCAGCACGATGTCCAGCGGCGCGCCTTGGCGCTTGAGCTGAACGGCCGGGTATTCGAACGAAATACCGATCGGAAACTCGCCCGCCGCCGCCAGCTTGCACGGTTTGGAGCCGGAATGAACGTACTGGCCGATGTTCTGGTGCAGCGCATCCATGTAGGCCCAGCCCTGCGGCTCGCCAAAGGTCTGCAACCAGGCACTGACATCCAGGAAGCCGGTGCCGGACGAGGCCGGGTTGGGCATGACGATCTTGCCTTTGTACTCAGGCTTGGTCAGGTCCTGCCAGCTCACCGGTTTGCTCAGGCCCTGTTTCTCGGCCTCGATGGTGTTGAAGCAAATGGTGGCGGCCCACACGTCCATGCCGACCCAGGCTGGCGGGTTGGCGGCGTCGCGATAATTGCCGGAGATCTTGCCCAGGTCCTTTGGCGCATAGGCTTCGAGCATGCCGTTCTGGTCGAGGATGGCCAGGCTCGATGCCGCCAGCCCCCACACAGCGTCGGCTTGCGGGCGCTCTTTCTCCGCCAGCAGCTTGGCGGTGATGATACCGGTGGAATCACGCACCCACTTGATCTCGATATCCGGGTTGGCTTTCTCGAAGGCCTGCTTGTAGGTTTTCAGTTGCTCGGCTTCCAGGGCGGTGTAGACCGTCAGTTGGGTATCGGCGGCCGAAGCCTGCAGGCTGAACACAGCGGAAACGGCAACGGCAAGTGCAAGGTGCTTGTGCATGGGTAGGTTCCTTACAGGTCAGACGGTCGCGGCGCGTTGGCGCCAGGCTTGGGAGCGGCGCAGCAGGCCGCGCGAGGCTGCAGCCAGCAACAGTGAAGCGCCGGCACTGGTCAGCAGGATCAAGGTGGACATGGCGGCGGCACCGCCAACGTTGCCGGCGTCGTCCATGTTCAGCACGGCAACGGCAGCCAGGATGGTGTCGGGGCTGTACAGAAAGATCGCTGCCGACACGGTGGTCATCGCCGATACGAACAGGTAGCGGATGATGTCCAGCAGTGCCGGCAGGCAGATCGGCACGGTCACCCGCACGAAGTGCCTGTACAACGGCGCCTTCAGCGACAGCGCGGCGGCCTCGAACTCGCCGTCGAGTTGGCGCAGGGCAGTGGTCGCGGTCATCTGCGCGGTGGTCAGGTAATGGGCAATGGTGCACACCACCAGCAACCCCATGCCGCCGTACAGCACATGCAGCGGGTTGCCGTTCAGGTTGAAGAAGAATACGTAGCCCAGGCCCAGTACCAGGCCCGGCACGGCCATGGGGATGAAGCTGAGCAGGCGCAGCGCATGGTTGAGCAGACGTTGGCCTTGGGTCTTCTCCATAAGGTAAGCACCGGTGAAGATCACGATGCTGCCGATCAGCGCGGTGCCAATGGCCATGGTCACGCTATTGCGGTAGGCCAGCCAGCCGCCACCGGCAGTGTCTTCGAACATGTAGTGGCGCAGCGACAACGACAGGTTGTAGGGCCAGAAAGTGACCAGCGAGGAGTACACCGCCATACCGATCACCACCAGCAACGCCGCGCACACCAGCAGCACAATGGTCAGGAAGCAGGCATCGCGGCCGCGTGACGGCTTGGGTTCGAACACCTGGGCACGGCCGCCCATGGCCTCGCCCTGGCGTCTACGCAGCCAGGCGTCGACGGTAAAGCTGAACAGGGCCGGCAACAGCAGCACCATGCCGATCAGCGCGCCACGGCCGAACTGTTGCTGGCCCACCACCGCCTTGTAGGCTTCCAGCGCCAGCACTTGATAGTCGCCCCCCACCACGACCGGTACACCGAAGTCTGTGATAGTCAGCGTAAATACCAGGCAAAACGCCGCGAACACCGCCTGGCGCGAGGCCGGCCAGGTGATGCTGGTGAACGCACGCCACGAGCCTGCCCCCATACTGTGGGCCGCATCGAACAGGCGAGCATCGGCCAGTGACAGTGCCGACAGCAGAATCATCAGCGCATGCGGGAAGGTATAGATGGCCTCGCCCAGCACGATGCCCCAGAAACCGTAGATATTGTCGCTGAGCAACCCGCGCAGCAGGCCCTGGTTGCCAAACAGGTAGACCAGGGCGATAGCCGGCAGCATCGACGGCGCCAGTAACGGCAGCAGCGAAATCCCCCGCCACAGGCCCTTGACCGGGATCAGCGTGCGTTGCAGGGCATAAGCGAACAGATAGGCCAGTGGTACCACAATGGCCGCGACGGTGAAGGCCACCGACAGACTGTTGCCCAGCAACCAGTGGAAGTTGTCGCTGGCGAACAGCTCACGGGCCGCCAGCAGGCCACCACCCTGGCCCGCTTCACCGCTGAAACCACGCCAGAAGATCGCCAGCAACGGCATCAGCACGGCCAGCACCAACAGGATCAGCAGCAGGCTCTTGCCACCGACGACGAACAGCCGGTCACCCAGGGCGAAGCCAGCACGCGGCGCGGCCTTGGCCTGGCTCAATGGCAGGGACATTGGCGCGGCCATCTCAGGCAAACACCTGCAGGCTCTGCGGCGGCAACGCCACCCAGATGTCCTGCGAACCCAGGCGCGGCATGGCCTCGGGGGCCAGCTCGGCCAGCAGGGCATGGCCTGGCAGGGCCTTGAGTTCAAAGCTCATGCGGCAGCGGTTACCGAGGAAGGTGATTTCGCGGACCATGGCCGGGAACAGGTTTTCTTCGTGCACCACCGGGTTGACCGTGATCGCTTCCGGGCGGCAGAACAGCCGGCCACTGCTGGCCTGGGCTGAACCCGGCGCCAGGCGCATGTTCATGTCGCCGACCTGGGCATGGCTGTCGCTGCTGCGCTGGAACGGCAGCCAGTTGCCCTGGCCGACGAACTCGGCCACGAACGGCGTGGCCGGGTGGTCGTATATTTCCTGCGGGGTGGCGTACTGCTCGACTTGGCCGTTGTTCATCACCGCGATGCGGTCGGCCATCAACATGGCCTCGTCCTGGTTGTGGGTAACCATCAACGTGGTGATGCCCAGTTGGCGCTGCAGCTGACGCAGTTCGGTGCACAAGTGCTCGCGCACCCGGGCGTCCAGCGCCGACATCGGTTCATCGAGCAGCAGCAGCGATGGCGACGGTGCCAGCGCGCGGGCCAGGGCCACACGTTGCTGCTGGCCACCGGAGAGCTGGCCTGGGTACTTCTTCTCGCTACCCGACAGGCCTACCAGTTCGAGCATTTCGGCCACCCGCTGGCGGGCCTGCTCCCGACCACTGCCCGACAGGCCATAGGCGATATTGGCTTCGACGGTAAGGTTGGGAAACAGCGCGTAGGACTGGAACAGGATGCCGTAGTCCCGCGCCTGGGGGGATAGATCGGAGATATCGCGTTCGCCGATGTACAGCGTACCGCGATCCTGGCGCTCCAGGCCGGCAATGCAACGCAGCAGCGTGGTCTTGCCACAGCCGGATGGGCCGAGCAGGCACACCAGTTCGCCCGCAGCGATGTCCAGCGAGACATCGTTGAGCGCCGTAAAGGCACCGAAGCACTTGTGGATGTTGCGCACTTTAATCTGTGCGCCGGGGGTGGTGTGGTTCATGGCATGGCCTCATCGAAGAGATGGGGCCATGCTAGGCAGGCTGTGCGAAGGTTCTGTGGCTTAAAGGCAAAAGCCGATGATAGTGGTATAGGTAGATTTAGTAGTGGCCTGTACCGGCCTCTTCGCGGGTAAACCCGTTCCTACAACGGCATGCATGTTCGCGGAAAATGCAGGCACGCGGGTACGCTGAAATGTAGGAGCGGGTTTACCCGCGAAGAAGCCAGCAGAAATCTAGAACTGCGAACCGGCCACTTCCTGCGCCACCCCCAGGAATGCCGCCGGCAACCTGGCCTGGCGCCGTTCCTTCAGGCAATACAGGTACTCGTGCATCACCGGCGCATTTTCCAGCGCCAGCACCCGGAGTTCGGGATTGTGCGGCACCTCATGGCGGGCAATCACGCTGATGCCGATATTGCGCAGCACCGCTTCGCGGATCGACTCGCGGCTGCCGATTTCCATCATGGCGCTGGCCTTGACCCCGGCCTCCTGCATCATCTGCTCGGTCAGCTTGCGTGTGGTCGAGCCCTTCTCGCGCATCAGCAGGCAATGCCCCGACACCACCTCGATCGACACCGACTGGCGATGGGCCAGCGGGTGGTTGCGGTGCACCGCCACCACCAAAGGGTCAGTGCCCAGTATCCGCCGCACCAACCGTGCGTCCTCCACCCATTGCGACGACGCGGCAATGTCCACCCGGTAATCCTCGAGCATTTCCAGCACTTGCTGCGAGTTGCCGATCTCCACCGCCACTTCAACCCGCGGCAAACGTTCGCGATAGATCTTGACCAGGTCGAGAATGTAGTAAGGCGCAGTGGCCGCAATGCGCAGGCTGCCCTGGGCCTGACCACTGTTGCGCAGCTCGAACTCGATGTCGGCTTCCTGCTGCAGCAGCGCCTTGACCATCGGCAGCAGGCGTAAGCCCTCCTCGCTCAACACCAGGCGCCGCCCGCCGCGGTAGAACAGCTCCACGGCGTACTGGCCTTCCAGGCTGCGGATCTGCGTGGTCACCGTGGGCTGGCTGAGGCCAAGCTTCTTCGCCGCCTGGGTAATGCTGCCCAGACGGGCCACCATGTAGAAGGCCTTCAGCTCGGAACTCAGCATGTACGTCCTCTATTTGCGCAAAAGGCGCAAGCCGTTGAACACCACCAGCAAGCTCACGCCCATGTCAGCGAACACCGCCATCCACATCGTGGCCATGCCGGCGAAGGTGATCGCCAGAAATATCGCCTTGATGCCCAACGCCAGCACGATGTTCTGCATAAGGATCGCCGCACTTTGGCGCGACAGCCTGACGAAGGCCGGGATTTTGCGCAAGTCATCATCCATCAGCGCCACATCGGCCGTCTCGATGGCGGTGTCGGTGCCGGCAGCAGCCATGGCAAAACCGATTTCGGCGCGGGCCAGCGCCGGGGCGTCGTTGATGCCGTCACCGACCATGCCCACCCGATGGCCTTGGGCGTACAACGCCTCAATGGTTCTCAGCTTGTCGGCCGGCAACAGGTTGCCCTCGGCGCGGTCGATCCCCACCACGGCGGCAATGGCCTGCGCAGTATGCGGATTGTCACCGGTCAGCATGACAGTCTTGATACCCAGCTGATGCAATTCGGCAATCGCCTGACGGCTGCTGTCCTTGACCGTGTCGGCCACAGCGAACAGTGCCAGTGGCCCGGAGCGGTCAAGCAGCAGGACCACGGTCTTGCCCTGGCGCTCCAGCGCATCCAGTTGGGCCTCCAGCGCTGGTGAACACAGCCCCAGCTCCTCGACCAGGCGATGGTTGCCCAAGTGGTAGACCTCACCGGCGATGACACCACGCACGCCACGCCCGGCCAGCGCAACGAAGTCACTGACCTCGCTCAAGGCCAGGCCTTGCTGCTTGCCGAACTCGGCAATAGCGCGGGACACCGGGTGGTCCGAACGCTCGCCCAGGCTGGCCGCCAAGGCTTGTGCGCGGTCTTCGAACAGCGGCGTCAGCACCTTGGCGTCGGTCTGCACCGGCTTGCCATGGGTGATGGTGCCGGTCTTGTCCAGGGCCAGGAAATCCAGGTGGCGGCCACCCTCCAGATACACGCCACCCTTGATCAGGATGCCTTTGCGCGCAGCGGCGGCCAGGCCACTGACGATGGTCACCGGGGTCGAGATCACCAGCGCGCATGGGCAGGCCACCACCAGCAGCACCAAGGCGCGGTAAATCCAATCGAACCAGGCGCCAGCCATGAACAGCGGTGGTATCAGCGCCACGGCCAGGGCAATGGCGAACACCACCGGGGTGTAGATACGTGAGAAACGGTCGACGAAGCGTTGGGTAGGCGCCCGCGCGCCCTGCGCTTCCTCCACGGCCTTGATGATCCGCGCCAGGGTCGACTGCCCGGCAGCGGCGGTGACGCGAAACTCCAGCGCCCCCGCCTGGTTGATGGTGCCAGCGAACAGCTTGTCGCCCACCCCCTTCTCCACAGGCAGGCTTTCGCCGGTAATCGGCGCCTGATCGACGCTGGATTGCCCGCTGGTCACTTCACCGTCCAGGCCGATACGCTCACCGGGGCGCACCCGCACCAGTGCGCCGACGGCCACCTCACGCACGTCCAGCTCGCGCCACTGGCCATCGGCCTGCTGTACGGTGGCCATGTCCGGGGTCAGTTGCATCAACCCGCCAATGGCATTGCGCGCACGGTCCAGCGAACGCGCTTCGATCAGTTCGGCAACGGTGAACAGCACCATCACCATAGCCGCTTCCGGCCACTGGCCGATCAGTACCGCACCCGTCACAGCGATACTCATCAGCGCATTGATGTTGAGGTTACGGTTTTTCAGGGCAATCCAGCCCTTCTTGTAGGTACCCAGGCCGCAACCGAGGATCGCTGCCAGTGCCAGGCCCGCCACCATCCATTCCGGGGCGAGTGCAGCAAAGTGCACGATTTCGGCGGCGATTGCGGCAACACCCGACAATGCCAGTGGCCACCAGCGGGCCTTGGCCGGTTGTGGCACGCTGACGCTGCCGTCGTCCTGGGCGGCAATCGGCTCGGCCTTCATGCCCAGGCTGTCGATAGCCCGCTCGATATCGGCGGTGCCGTCCAAGGTGTGGCGCACGCCAAGTACGCGGTTGATCAGGTTGAATTCCAGCTGTTCGATACCGGCCAGCTTGCTCAGTTTGTCCTGAATCAGGGTCTGCTCGGTGGGGCAGTCCATGGCATCGATGCGGAAACGACTGAGTTGTGCCTGGGCACTGGCCGTTTCGCTCAGTTGCACCAGCGGCGGCACGGCTTTGGCGCCGCAGCAGGTGTGAGCGTGGGCAGCATGGCCATGGTCGTCATCGCCATGAGCGTGATCGTGATCGTGATCGTGCGGATGCTTGTGTTCGTGGCTGACAGGCTGGTTCATGGGGTCATCCTTAAATTGAGCCTGTTGCCAAGTGAACACCCTGTAGCCACTATAGGGTCAAGCCACTTGCTGGAGATTTCGTGATGAAGATCGGAGAACTGGCCAAAGCCACCGACTGCGCGGTGGAAACCATCCGCTACTACGAGCGTGAAAACCTGCTGCCAGAGCCGGCGCGCAGCGAGGGCAACTACCGGCTGTACACCCAGGCCCATGTGGAGCGGCTGACCTTCATCCGCAACTGCCGCACGCTGGACATGACCCTGGACGAAATTCGCAGCCTGCTACGCCTGCGCGACAGCCCCGCCGACGCGTGCGGCAGCGTCAATGCGCTGATCGACGAGCATATCGAGCATGTTCAGGCGCGGATCGATGGCTTGGTGGCATTGCAGGAGCAACTGGTGGAGCTGCGGCGGCGCTGCAACGCGCAGGGGAGTGAATGCGCGATCTTGCAGCAACTGGAGACAAACGGGGCGGTATCGGTGCCGGATACCGAGCATTCGCATGTGGGGAGAAGTCACGGCATTGAGCCAAAAGCTTCGCGGGTGAACCCGCCCCCACAGGGACCGCGCACGACTTAGGCCTGTGCAGTACCCTGTAGGAGCGGGTTCACCCGCGAAGAGGCCAGTTCAAACAATGAAGATCTATCAGACCGCCATCGGCGCTGTCATCGGCGCATGGTGCTCATAGCCCTCCAGCCAGAAATCACTCGGCTCGATCTTCTCCAGCCACTCCGGCTCGTATTTGCCAGTCTCGGCAAACGACGGCACACGGTCGCTGATGACCAGCTTCGGCGCCTCCAGCGGCTCGCGCTTGAGCTGCTCGTTGAGCATGTCCAGGTGATTTTCATACACATGGGCATCGCCGATGAAGTAGGTGAACCAGCGCGGTGTATAGCCGGTCAGGCGACCGAACAGCGACAGCAGCGCCGCGCCTTCGGTGAGGTTGAACGGCGTGCCCAGCCCCAGGTCGTTGGAGCGGATGTAGAGGGTCAGGGAAATTTCCCTGGTCTCGACATTCGGGTGGAACTGGTACAGCAAGTGACACGGTGGCAGTGCCATTTCGTCCAGTTGCGCGCAGTTCCAGCCGTGGAACAGGATGCGGCGGCTACCCGGGTCGTTGGCGATGGTGTCCAGGCACTGACGCACCTGGTCGATCGCCTTGTACAGGATGACGAACGCGACGCCGTCCTCTTCGTCCTGGGCTATACGGCGGAAGCCGGCTTGCTCGGCCATTTCGATGGCCGCCGGGTTGCTCAGCGGGATGCGCTTGTAGCCCGGCCACTGGCGCCATTGCACGCCATAGATCTCGCCCAGGTCGTCATGGCCCTGACGGAACGGGTTGGCCAGCCACTGGGCGTTTTCGTTGGCGTTCTGGTCCCAGACCTTGCAGCCAAGCTCACGGAACTCACCGGCGTTCTTCACGCCACGCAGGAAACCAACCATTTCACCGATCGCCGACTTGAACGCCAGCTTGCGCGTGGTAATGGCCGGAAAGCCCTTCTGCAGGTCGAAACGCAGCATTGCGCCCGGCAGGCTGATGGTGCGGATGCCGGTGCGGTTTCCCTGCAACGTGCCGTTATCAATGACGTCGCGGACCAGGTCCAGATACTGTTTCATGGCTTACCTGTAGCAAAAACGGCAGGGGGATCGCCCCTGCCGTGGGATTAATCAGGCGGGTTTCGCCGTGGGCTTGCGATTATAAGCCCACCAGATCAGACCGAGGCCAGCCAGGATCATCGGCACACAGAGAATCTGACCCATGGTCAGCCAGCCCCAGGCGATGTAGCCCAGCTGGGCATCCGGCACCCGCACGAATTCGACGATGAAGCGGAAGATACCGTAGAACAGCGCGAACATGCCTGACACCGCCATGGTCGGCCGTGGCTTGCGCGAGAACAGCCACAGGATGACGAACAGCGCCACGCCCTCAAGGGCGAACTGGTAGAGCTGCGACGGGTGGCGCGGCAACTGGGCCGGGTCGCTGAACGGCGGGAAGATCATCGCCCATGGCACGTCGGTGGGTTTGCCCCACAGCTCGGCGTTGATGAAGTTGCCGATACGCCCGGCACCCAGGCCGATCGGGACCAGTGGGGCGACGAAGTCCATCAGCTCGAAGAACGACTTGTTGTTGCGCTTGCCGAACCACAAGGCCGCCAGCATCACGCCGATGAAGCCGCCGTGGAACGACATACCGCCCTTCCACACCTCGAAGATCAGCGTCGGGTTGGCCAGGTAGGCGTGCAGGTCGTAGAACAGCACATAGCCCAGGCGACCGCCGACAATCACCCCCATCGACAGCCAGAACACCAGGTCGGACAGCTTCTCGCGGTTCCAGGTGGGGTCGAAACGGTTCAGACGGCGCGAGGCCAGCAGCCAGGCACCGCCGATGCCGATCAGGTACATCAGGCCGTACCAATGGATTTTCAGCGGCCCGATGGCCAGGGCCACGGGGTCTATCTGCGGGTAAGGCAGCATGGAACTTCCTCTCGATTCAAATCAAAAAGCTGAGGCCAACACAGAACAGCAGGGCTGCGAACAGGCGTTTCAACAAACGGGGCGACAGCTTGTGCGCCAGGCGCGCGCCGAAGCGGGCGAAGAACATGCTGGTCACGGCAATGCCGACCAACGCGGGCAGGTACACGTAACCCAGGCTGTGGGGCGGCAGGTGCGCCTCGTGCCAACCCAGCAGCATGAAGCTAAGGGCACTGGCTACAGCAATCGGCAGGCCACAGGCCGATGACGTGGCCACTGCCTGCTGCATGGGCAGGCTACGCCAGGTGAGGAACGGCACCGTCAGTGAACCACCGCCAATGCCGAAAATGGCCGAGGCCCAGCCAATCACGCCACCTGCACCGATCAGCCCAGGTTTGCCGGGGACGCCACGGCTGGCCTTGGGTTTGAGGTCAAGGGCCATCTGCGCGGCGATGACCAGGGCGAACACACCGATGATCTTTTGCAGCAGTGGGCCCTGGATCAGAGAAGCGGTCTTGGCACCGACACCGGCCCCCAGGAGGATGCCGAAGGTCATCCAGACGAAGATCGGCCATTGCACCGCGCGCTTGCGGTGGTGCTCCCGCACGGCGTTGATCGAGGTGAAGACGATGGTGGCCAGTGACGTGCCTACGGCCAGGTGGGTCAGGACCGAAGCGTCAAAACCCTGCAGGGTAAAGCTGAACACCAGCACCGGCACGATGATGATGCCGCCGCCCACGCCGAACAGCCCGGCCAGCACACCGGCACAGGCGCCCAACAACAGATAGAGCACGAATTCCATTCGGCATCCCCTAGAAATCAATCCGGCATGGTAACGGAAGCCGGGCTCGGGGCTCTAGTGAACTCTGTGTCAGGATGGATCCGCATCGTTCCTGTGGGTACAGTGACCAAAAAACACAGAGGCCAACCTATGTGCCTGATCGTATTTGCCTGGCGGCCGGGGCACGCCCTGCCGCTGATCGTGGCGGCCAACCGCGACGAATTCTATGCCCGCCCCACGCAGCCCCTGGCGGCCTGGGAGGATGCACCTGGGGTGCATGCCGGGCGCGACCTGGAGGCAGGCGGTACCTGGCTGGGCGTAGGCCCACAGGGGCGCTTTGCCGCGTTGACCAACATCCGCGACCCGGGCCAGGCGCCGGGGCCTCGCTCGCGGGGTGAGCTGGTGGCGGCGTTTCTGCAAGGCGAGCTAGGGGTCGAGGCTTACCTGGACCAGGTGGCCAGCCGTAGCGGGCAGTACTCGGGGTTCAACTTGCTGGTGGGTGATGGGCAGCGACTGGGTTATCTGCATGCCCGTGAGGCCGCGCCGCGTCTGCTGAAGGCTGGGGTTTACGGGCTTTCGAACGCCGGGCTGGATACACCGTGGCCGAAGCTGGTGAAGGCACGTGACGGACTGGAGAGCCTGCTGGACACGCCGGAGCCGCACAGGCTGCTGGATTTACTCGCGGATAACGAGCCCGCGGCTGATGGTGATCTACCAGAGACAGGCGTGGGGTTAGCGACCGAAAAGTTGCTGTCGAGCGTATTCATCGCCAGCCAGAATTACGGGACCCGGGCGAGTACAGTGCTGATTGTGGATGAACAGGGGCGAAGGCGGCTGGTTGAGCGCAGTTTCGGGCCTTTTGGCGGGCATTTGGGGGAAATTGAGTTGTTGGTCTGAGCATTTGGTGTTGTCTGTTCGGGCCTCTTCGCGGGTAAACCCGCTCCTACACCGATCCATGTACGCCGATCCATGTAGGAGCGGGTTCACCCGCGAAGAGGCCGGCACAGGCAGCATCACCCTCACAGGGTTTTATTAGCCCCAGGCCCAATCATCCGCGCCAACCCAAGGTTCTTCAGGGCCAGTTGCAGCGAGCTGTGGATAACCTGCGGGTTGTCATGACTCAAGGCCTCGGCCAGCAGTTCCTTGGCCTTGCCCATATTGATCTGGCGCAGCATCCACTTCACCTTCGGCAGGTTGGTGGCGTTCATCGACAGGCTGTCGAAGCCCATAGCCATCAACAGGACCGCCGCCGCCGGGTCACCGGCCATCTCGCCGCAGATGCTCACCGGCTTGCCTTCGCCATGGGCGTCGCGCACCACCGTGTTCAACGCCTGCAATACCGCCGGGTGCAGGTAATCGTACAGGTCGGCGACCCGCGGGTTGTTGCGGTCCACCGCCAGCAGGTACTGGGTCAGGTCGTTGGAGCCTACCGACAGGAAGTCCACCTGCCGCGCCAGCTCCTTGGTCTGGTACACCGCCGCCGGAATTTCCACCATCACACCCACTGGCGGCATCGGTACGTCGGTACCTTCGTCACGCACTTCACCCCAGGCGCGGTGGATCAGGTGCAGCGCCTCTTCCAGTTCGTGAATGCCGGAAATCATCGGCAGCAGGATGCGCAGGTTGTTCAGTCCCTCGCTGGCCTTGAGCATGGCGCGGGTCTGTACCAGGAAGATTTCCGGGTGGTCGAGGGTGACGCGGATGCCGCGCCAGCCGAGGAACGGGTTTTCTTCCTTGATGGGGAAGTACGACAGTGACTTGTCACCACCGATGTCGAGGGTACGCATGGTCACCGGCAGCGGGTGGAAGGCCGCCAGCTGCTCACGGTAGATGGCCAGCTGCTCTTTCTCACTGGGGAAGCGCTGGTTGATCATGAACGGCACTTCAGTGCGGTACAGGCCTACCCCTTCGGCACCGCGCTGCTGGGCACGGGCCACGTCAGCGAGCAGGCCGGTGTTGACCCACAGGGGCATGCGATGACCGTCGGGGGTGACGCACGGAAGTTCGCGCAGTGCATCCAGCCCTTGGGCCAGCTGGCGTTCCTCCTCGACCACTTCGCTGTACTGCTTGCGCAGCACTTCACTGGGGTTGGTGAACACCTCGCCCTTGTAGCCGTCGACGATCAGTTCAATACCGTCGACCTTGGAGTATGGCAGGTCGACCAGGCCCATCACCGTGGGGATACCCATGGCCCGCGCGAGAATGGCGACGTGGGAGTTGCCCGAGCCGAGTACCGAGACCAGGCCGACCAGCTTGCCTTCCGGCACTTCACCGAGCATGGCCGGTGTCAGTTCCTCACTGACCAGGATGGTGTTGTCGGCATACACCAGCGACTGCGAGCGCGCTTCCTGCAGGTAGGCCAAAAGGCGGCGCCCCAGGTCCTTGACGTCGGAGGCACGCTCACGCAGGTAGTCGTCGTCCATCAGCTCGAAGCGGTTGACGTGCTCACCAACCACCTGGCGCAGGGCGCCCTGGGCCCACTGGCCGGTCTTGATGACCTCGGTCACCTCACCGCCCAGGGCTGCGTCTTCAAGCATCATCAGATAGACATCGAACAGCGCACGCTCTTCCGGGCGCAGCTGGGTGGCCAGTTTGGCCGACAGCTTGCGCATGTCGTCGCGCACACCTTCCAGGGCGTTCTGGAACAACTTGAGTTCGGCGTCGATGTCATCGACGGTCTTGTCCGGGACCACTTCCAGGTCGGCCGGCGGCAACATCACCACCGCACGCCCCACCGCGGCACCAGGCGAACCTGGCACACCCACGAAGCGCGCTTCCTGAATACCTTTGCCCTGACGGCCCAGGCCACGGATCGAGCCGGTAGCCTCGGCGTGGGCGATAACCCCGGCAAGCTGGGCGCTCATGGTGACCAGGAAGGCTTCCTCGCCCTCGTCGAACTGGCGGCGCTCCTTTTGCTGGATGACCAGTACCCCGACCACACGGCGGTGGTGGATGATCGGCGCACCCAGGAAGGAGGCGAATTTCTCTTCGCCGGTTTCGGCAAAGTAGCGGTAACGCGGGTGGTCGGCGGCGTTTTCCAGGTTCAGCGGCTCTTCCCGGGTACCGACCAGGCCAACCAGGCCTTCGTTGGGGGCCATGCTGACCTTGCCGATGGAGCGCTTGTTCAGGCCTTCGGTAGCCATCAGCACGAAGCGGTTGGTTTCCGGGTCGAGCAGGTAGACCGAGCAGACCTGGCTGCCCATGGCTTCCTTGACGCGCAAGACAATGATCCCCAACGCCGACTTGAGATCTTTGGCGGAGTTTACTTCCTGGACGATCTTGCGCAGCGTATTGAGCATGGCTCGGGGTCGAACTCCGTCGTCAGTCGCGCGTCAACAGACGCGGTGCTAGCTCTTTCAGGGCGCGCCGGTACACCTCGCGCTTGAATGTCACAACCTGGCCCAGCGGATACCAATAGCTCACCCAGCGCCAGCCGTCGAATTCCGGCTTGCCGGTCAGGTCCATCCGCACCCGTTGTTCGTTGCTCACCAGGCGCAGCAGGAACCACTTCTGCTTCTGGCCGATGCACAGCGGCTGGCTGTGGGTACGTACCAATCGCTGGGGTAAACGATAACGCAACCAGCCACGGGTGCAGGCAAGAATTTCCACATCGTCGCGTTCAAGGCCAACTTCTTCGTTCAGCTCGCGGTACAGGGCATCTTCCGGCGTCTCGTCAGGGTTGATACCACCCTGGGGGAATTGCCAGGCATCCTGGTTGATCCGTCGAGCCCATAGCACCTGCCCGGCATCATTCGTGAGAATGATCCCGACATTGGGGCGAAAACCATCCGGGTCGATCACGGCAGCAACCTCGCAAACGCATGTCAACGCATTGTTCCACAAAGCTTGCGAGCGCAGCAACGCGCCCGCCAAGCTTATGTGCAGCAGCGTGAAAACTCCGTATTCTGCGGGCCTACCCTGTGGCTGATGCGAGTGACCGCGATGCGCCTGGCTTTATTCGACCTGGACAATACCCTCCTCGGTGGCGACAGCGACCATGCCTGGGGTGACTATCTTTGCGAGCGCGGCATTCTCGACCCGGTCGCCTACAAGCAACGCAACGACAGCTTCTACCAGGATTACCTCAACGGCACCCTGGACCTGCAGGCCTACCTGGCCTTTTCCATGGAAATCCTGGCGGCAACACCCATGCCCCAGCTCGACGAATGGCACCGCGACTTCATGCGCGACTGCATCGAGCCCATCGTCCTGCCCAAGGCCCTCGCCTTGCTGCAGCAGCACCGCGAGGCGGGTGACCAACTGGTGATCATCACCGCCACCAACCGCTTCGTCACCGCACCGATCGCTCGGCGCCTGGGGGTGCGGGTGTTGCTGGCAACCGAATGCGAGGTGCGCGACGGCCGCTACACCGGGCGTAGTACCGATATACCGTGTTTCCGTGAAGGCAAAGTGACGCGGCTGGAGCGCTGGATGCTGGAGAACGGCTTTGATCTTGAGGACAGCTACTTCTATAGCGACTCGATGAATGACCTGCCGTTGTTGCAGCGGGTGACGCATGCAGTGGCAGTGGACCCGGCCCCGGACCTGCGGGCCGAGGCGGATAAGCGTGGGTGGCCGGTGATCTCGCTGCGGGATTGAAGCTTCCTGTGCCGCCTTTTCGCGCCCCTACAAGGACCGCGCCGCCCGTTGTAGGAGCGGGTTCACCCGCGAAGAGGCCGGCACAAACAGCACAAGGCTGTCAGACCGGCTTGGCCCCCATCAGCCCGGCAATGGACAGGAAGCAAACCCCACTGAATACCGCCAGCGCCAGGGTAAACCGCAACCCTACCACCTCGGCCTTGCGCAGCCGGTTCAGCCGCACCAGCAGCCACCACACGGCAAACGCGCCAAATGTATAGATGACACTGGATGCCAACACCCAGGTCTGCCCCAGTGGCCAGCCCACCAGGTGTACCAGCCACCAGCCGGTGAACGGCATGCTCACCAGGCACAGGCCCATCACCAACCAGACGAACACCAACGGCCGGCGCAGCAGCTTGGCGTAGGCTTCGGCATCGCCCTGACGGCGGGCGCGCCAGGTCCAGATCGCCAGGCCCAGGGCGCCCAGAAGCAGTAGCGCGGTGGCGATGATGTGCAGGGTCTTGAGCGTGGTCAGGTGTTCCATGTCTCGGTCGTCCTTAAACGGGCATTTTGCGGTCGCTTCTTCGCGGGCTTACCCGCTCCTGCCAAGGTATCTCAGGCCTTTAGGCCTGCGCAGTACCTGTGGGAGCGGGCAAGCCCGCGAAAGGGCCATCAGCCCTAGCTTAGCCGCTCAGCCCAGGAACAGTTTGTAGGCCGGGTTTTCGGTCTCGTCCCAGTACGGGTAACCGATCTTGGCCAGCGCTGCCGGCACCAGGTGACGTTCGTCCTCCGGTACCTGCAGCCCCGCCACCACGCGCCCGTCAGCCGCGCCATGGTTGCGGTAGTGGAACATCGAGATGTTCCAGCGCCCGCCCAGCTTGTTGAGGAAGTTGAACAGCGCCCCTGGCCGCTCGGGGAATTCGAAGCGCAGCACCATTTCATCGCTGGCACCGGCCGAGTGGCCGCCGACCATATGACGAATATGCAGCTTGGCCAGTTCGTTGTCGGTCAGATCGGTAACCGGGAAGCCCTGCTCGGTCAGTTGCTGCACCAGCGCAGCGCGCGGGTCGTTTTCCGGGTGGGTCTGCACCCCAACGAAGATATGCGCTTCGTCAGAGGTGTGCTTGCGGTAGTTGAACTCGGTGATCTGACGTTTGCCGATAGCCTCGCAGAAGGCCTTGAAGCTACCCGGGCGCTCAGGGATGGTCACGGCGATGATCGCTTCGCGCTTCTCACCCAGCTCGGCACGCTCGGCCACATGGCGCAGGCGATCGAAATTGACGTTGGCACCGGAGTCGATGGCCACCAGGGTCTGGCCGCTGACGCCGTATAGCTCGACGTACTTCTTGATGCCCGCCACTCCCAGAGCGCCAGCAGGCTCGGTGATCGAGCGGGTATCGTCGTAGATATCCTTGATTGCTGCGCAGATTTCATCGGTACTGACAGTGACGACTTCGTCCACATGGTGGCGGCAGATATCGAAGGTGTGCTGGCCAATCTGCGCCACCGCCACGCCATCGGCGAACAGCCCGACCTGCGGCAGCACCACACGCTCACCGGCAGCCATAGCCGCCTGCAGGCAGTTGGAATCGTCCGGCTCGACACCGATTACCTTGATTTCCGGGCGCAGGTACTTCACGTAGGCAGCAATGCCGGCGATCAGGCCGCCACCGCCCACCGGCACGAAGATCGCATCCAGCCGGCCAGGGTGTTGGCGCAGGATTTCCATGGCGACGGTGCCCTGCCCGGCGATGGTGTGCGGATCGTCGTAAGGGTGAACGTAGACGAAGCCCTTTTCCTCGACCAGTTTCAGCGAATAGGCCAGTGCCTCAGGGAACGAGTCGCCATGCAGCACCACCTTGCCGCCGCGCGAGCGCACGCCTTCGACCTTGATCTCCGGGGTAGTCTTGGGCATCACGATGGTGGCCTTGATGCCCATTTCACGCGCGGCCAGGGCCAGGCCTTGGGCGTGGTTGCCGGCAGAGGCGGTCACCACCCCGCGGGCCAGTTCTTCCGGGCTCAGCTGGGCCAGCTTGTTATACGCGCCGCGGATCTTGAACGAGAATACTGGCTGCAGGTCTTCGCGCTTGAGCAGAATCTGGTTGCCCAGGCGCTTGCTCAGCTGCCCGGCGCTCTGCAACGGGGTTTCGACGGCAACGTCATAGACGCGCGAGGTGAGGATCTTCTTGACGTACTGTTCGAGCATCGGGAAAGCATCACTGGGCCGCGGGACGAGGGCTGGGAGTCTACCCCAGCGCTACGTCGGGCGACCACAGCAAAGCCGTGCGAGCCGTTATACTAGGCATCTTTGAAACCGCCCTGCCCCTTCCGGAGCCCGCATGACCCAGGACCAACTCAAACAGGCCGTCGCCCAGGCCGCTGTCGACTTCATTCTGCCCAAGCTGGATGAAAAGAGCGTCGTAGGCGTCGGTACCGGTTCGACCGCCAACTTCTTCATCGATGCCCTGGCTCAACACAAGACCGCGTTCGACGGCGCAGTCGCCAGCTCCGAAGCTACCGCCCAGCGCCTGAAGGGCCATGGCATCCCGGTCTACGAA
This sequence comes from Pseudomonas sp. 2,4-D, assembly GCF_030418155.1. Lineage (NCBI taxonomy): Bacteria > Pseudomonadati > Pseudomonadota > Gammaproteobacteria > Pseudomonadales > Pseudomonadaceae > Pseudomonas > Pseudomonas sp. 2,4-D. Next base: position 402,215 of record NZ_JAUHUI010000001.1, on the reverse strand, counting down.
CTGAACAGCGTCAGCGAGCTTGAGTTTTACGTGGACGGTGCTGACGAGAGCGACGCACACCTGCACCTGATCAAGGGCGGCGGCGCAGCCCTGACCCGCGAAAAAATCGTCGCGGCCGTGGCCAAGACCTTCATCTGCATCGCCGACGGCAGCAAGCTGGTGCCGGTACTGGGGGCCTTCCCGCTGCCGGTCGAAGTGATCCCCATGGCCCGCAGCCACGTGGCGCGTCAGCTGGTGAAGCTGGGTGGCGACCCGGTGTACCGTGAAGGCGTGGTCACCGACAACGGCAACGTGATCCTGGATGTGTACAACCTGCAGATCACCAACCCGGTGGAGCTGGAAGCGCAGATCAACGCCATCGTCGGCGTGGTGACCAACGGCCTGTTCGCGGCGCGGCCGGCGGATCTGCTGCTGCTGGGTACCGCTGAAGGCGTTAAGAGCCTCAAGGCCGAGTAAAACCCTTCGCGGGTAAACCCGCTCCTACAGGTACCCCACAGGCCTGGAACCGTGGCGATCCCTGTAGGAGCGGGTTTACCCGCGAATAGGCCCTGACAGGCGATCAATCAACCGGCTGCTTGAACACATAGAACAGGTTCGGCTCACTGACCAGGTAAATGGTCCCCGCTTCATCCATCGCAATCCCCTCCGCCTGCGGCACCGTCGCCTGCAACCCCTGGAAGCCTTTGCGCAACGACAAGGTACTCAGCGGCTGGCCCTGTACATCCAGCTCCAGCACCAACCGCGACTCGTCCGACAACGCCAGCAAATGCCCACTGCGTTCATCGAACTGCAAGCTCGACAAATCCCGCACAAACAACCGTGAATCGCGCTTGCGGTCCTGTACCACATGCACGGCGTAGGGCTTTTCCGGATTGTCATGCGGGAAGCCATGCACCTCATAGATAAGCATCGGGTCACGCTCTTTCGCCACGAACAGGCGCTTGCCCGCCGAATCGTAGGCCAAGCCCTCGAAGCCTTTGTTGCCATTGAGACCAATACCCAATGTCAGCTGTTCGGCATCACCGGCATCAAGAAACATCGTGTCGTTTTCCAGCCGTACGCGAATCAGCCGTTGCTGACGCTCGTCGGTGATCACATAGCTGTTTGGCCCAACGTACTCCACAGCCTCCGGGTCGCCGAAGCCAGTCAGCGGCACACGGCGCAGGATACGGCCATCCAGCGACAGCTCGATCAGCTCCGAACGGGCGTTGGTGACCGTGAAGAGGCTTTTGCGGTCGGGGTCGTAGGTCAGCGCCGAGATGTCATCATCCAGCCCTTCGATCGGTTGCGCCTCCAGCACCACCCGGTAGCGATCCAGGCCAATGCTGCGCTCAACAGGCTGCCACCAGGTCTTGAGATTGAACCAGCCACGCTCGAACAGGCGAAACTCCTGCCCGGCCCAGCCAAGCAGGAGCAGACCAAGGGCAGCCAGAACAAGGAACAGGCGAACAAAACGACGCATAGGGACAGACTCGACACAAGGATGGCGAATCTAATCATGAATGGCTGAAGCAAAGCTTAATGCAAGCGTCAGGCAATTCTGATGATGCTGTCAGTTCTTTTTGAATCGATAGAAAAGCGCCGGCTCGCTGACCATGTACAAGGTGCCCTTGTCGTCCATGGCCACCCCTTCAGCCCGCGGAATGGTGCCTTCAAGCCCGTTGAAGCCGCCCAGCAGCGTCATGAAGCTGACTTGCTGGCCCTGCTCGTCCAGCTCCAGCAGCATGTTGGAGTCGGCCGAAAGCACCAGCAAGTGGCCAGTACGCGGGTCGACACCCAGCGCAGACAGGTTGCGCAAGTCGAGTTCATCGCTAGGCAACGGCTGCTTCTCACCCTTGAGCGGGCTGCGGCCATCGGTGTTCCAGGTGTACAGCTTGGGCGGGCGCTCCTCGCCAATGATCAGGCGCTGGCGCAGCGGGTCCCAGGCGATGGCCTCGAAGCCCTTGTTGCTCTTGGCCGAAGGGCCCAGGTCGTGGCTCGGGAAGTCGTCGTGATTCAGTGCAGTGGTCTGCGCGTCCACCTTGACCACGGTCAGATCGTGCAGGCGCTCGTCGGTGATGGCCAGGTTGCCGTCTTCGAGCACCGCGACGCCTTCGGGGTTGTTCCAGCCGTTGAGCGGGATCTTGCGCAGTACATCGCCCTCCAGGCTCAGCTCGACCAGGAACGGGTTCTTGCCCATGACCGCGAACAGGGTGCGGGTTTGCGGGTTGAAGGCCACATCCGAGGCTTCATCATCGTCCATGCCCGGCAGCGGCTTGGCGTCGATGTCCACCTGGTAATCCGGCAGCCACACGCTATCGCTGCGCGCGGTGGTGCTTTCGAAGCTTTCTTTTACCCACAGTGCACCGCGGTCATCCCAGTGCATGGCCACGGCCACGCCATAGCCGATCACCGCCGCCACTGCCAGGCCGAAGGGCCAGCGCAGGTAGAAGCGACGCTTGGGGGTTACCGGGGCGCTGGAGGGGAATGGCATGCGGTGATCCTGGGGAAATGGGCGTAGGTGCGCGCATTATCCGGATTAGGTGTGAAAAATCGGTAAACAGGGCCGGCCTCTTCGCCGGTAAACCCGCGCCCAAGGTGCTGCACAGTATTCAAGGCCTGTGCAATCCCTGCAGGAACGCGTCTACCCGCAAAGAAGGCGACGCGGTTTCGAGTTAAAGCACCCGGCTTTCGAAGCGGCTCACACCCGGCAGTTCCAGCACCAGTTCGTCACCGACATTGAACGGCCCAACACCCGCCGGGGTACCGGTGAGGATCACATCCCCCGCTTGTAGCGAGAAATGCGCTGCCATGTACTGAATCATCGGCACGATCGGGTTCAGCATCATCGCGCTGTTACCATCCTGGCGCACTTCGCCGTTCACGGTCAGGCGCACCGGGATGTCTGTCACGTCCTCGAAGCTGGCGGCCGAGACGAACGGTGGCAGCACGCAAGCGCCGTCAAAGCACTTGGCCAGCTCCCAGGGCAGGCCCTTTTCCTTCAGTTTGGCCTGCACGTCGCGCAGGGTCAGGTCCAGCGCCGGTGCGTAACCGGAAATGGCATCCAGCACCTCTTCCTCGCTCGGGTGGGTCGACAGCGGCTTGCCCAGCAGCACGGCAATTTCAACCTCATAGTGCACCGACCCACGCTCGGCCGGGATCTTGAAGCCACCTTCGGCCGGCACCACGCAGCTGCCTGGCTTGATGAACAGCAGCGGCTCGGTGGGGATCGGGTTGTCCAGTTCCTTGGCATGCTCGGCATAGTTACGGCCGATGCACACCACCTTGCCCAAGGGGAAGTGAATGCGCGTGCCGTCTACGTACTGGTGCTGGTAACTCATGGCCGACTCCTTCTGGATACTGCTTTTTATTCAGGTGCGAAGATCTTACCCGGATTCATGATGCCGTTAGGGTCGAACACGGCCTTTATTGCCTTCATGCAGGCGATTTCTTCGGGGGAGCGGCTGTAGCCCAGGTAGTCACGCTTGGTCATGCCCACGCCATGCTCGGCAGAAATCGACCCGTTGTAACGCTCGACGATCTCGAACACCCACTTGTTGACCTTGGCACACGAAGCGAAGAAGTCGTCCTTGCTCATATGCTCAGGCTTGAGGATGTTCAGGTGCAGGTTGCCGTCACCAATATGGCCGTACCACACCACTTCATAGTCCGGGTAATGCGCTGAGACGATGGCGTCGATGTCGCGCAGGAACGCAGGCACTTTCGAGACGGTGACGGAAATGTCGTTCTTGTACGGTGTCCAGTGCGAGATGGTTTCCGACAGGTACTCGCGCAGCTTCCACAGGTTTTTCAGCTGGGTTTCGCTCTGGCTCATCACCCCATCCAGCACCCAACCCTGCTCGACGCAATGCTCGAAGGTAGCCAATGCTTCGTTGGCCACGTCTTCAGTGCTGGCCTCGAACTCCAGCAGCGCATAGAACGGGCAATCCGTCGCGAAGGGCGCAGGCACATCGCCGCGGGCGAGGATCTTGGCCAACCCCTTGTCGGAGAAGAACTCGAAAGCGGTCAGGTCCAGTTTGCCCTGGAAGGCGTGCAGCACCGGCATGATCGAGTCGAAGTCCGGTGTGCCCAGCACCATGGCGGTGAGGTTGCGCGGTGCGCGGTCCAGGCGCATGGTGGCCTCGACCACGAAGCCCAGCGTGCCCTCGGCACCGATGAACAGCTGGCGCAGGTCGTAGCCGGTGGCGTTCTTGATCAGGTCTTTGTTCAGCTCCAGCAACTCGCCCTTGCCGGTGATCACTTTCAGTCCGGCCACCCAGTTGCGGGTCATACCGTAACGAATCACCTTGATCCCGCCGGCATTGGTACCGATATTGCCGCCAATCTGGCTGGAACCGCTGGAAGCGAAGTCCACCGGGTAATAAAGGCCTTGCTCTTCGGCGTAGGTTTGCAGCTGGCGGGTGACGACCCCTGGCTGGCAAACCACAGTACGGTCGAAAGCATTGAAGCCAAGGATCTGGTTCATGTAGTCGAAGGCGACGACAACCTCGCCATTGGCCGCCACGGCGCCGGCAGAAAGCCCGGTGCGCCCGCCAGAGGGCACCAGCGCCACCTTGTGCGCATTGGCCCAGTGCACAATGGCTTGCACCTGTTCTACCGTTTTGGGAAAGACGATGGCGCTGGGCGCAGGCGGGTAATGCTTGGTCCAGTCCTTGCCATACGCTTCGAGGGAAACCGGGTCAGTCAGGACCTTGCCAGGGTCGACAAGGGTCATCAGTTCTTCAATAACAGCGGGATGGGTCATCGCTGGAACTCTCGACTTATTCATGGTCACCCTGAGCACTCTTCACCTGTCGGGATAAGCTCAGATTGTGTCGCGTATGCTAGCATAGCCCTCCCGCTGTTCATGCTAAGGCTGCCCTCGCGCCTGGCATCACCCCTCGCCAATTTATCTCCGGGATACAGGTTTACGCAGATGAGCAAGACTTCTCTCGACAAGAGCAAGATCCGGTTCCTTCTTCTTGAAGGTGTGCACCAGAACGCGGTCGATACCCTCAAGGCCGCCGGCTACACCAACATCGAATACCTCACTGGTTCGTTGCCGGAAGCCGAGCTGAAGGAAAAGATCGCCGATGCCCACTTCATCGGCATCCGTTCGCGTACCCAGCTCACCGAAGAGATCTTCGACTGCGCCAAGAAACTGGTCGCTGTTGGCTGCTTCTGCATCGGTACCAACCAGGTTGACCTGGAAGCTGCCCGCGAGCGCGGTATCGCCGTGTTCAACGCGCCATACTCCAACACCCGCTCGGTCGCCGAGCTGGTACTGGCCGAAGCCATCCTGCTGCTGCGCGGCATCCCTGAGAAGAACGCCTCCTGCCACCGTGGCGGCTGGATCAAGAGCGCGGCCAACTCGTTCGAAATCCGCGGCAAGAAACTGGGCATCGTCGGCTACGGCTCGATTGGTACCCAGCTTTCGGTACTGGCTGAGAACATGGGCATGCAGGTGTACTTCTTCGACCCGCTGACCAAGCTGCCACTGGGCAACGCCGTGCAGGTCACCAGCCTGAACGAGCTGCTGGGCCTGGCTGACATCGTCTCGCTGCACGTGCCTGAGCTGCCATCCACCCAGTGGATGATCGGCGAGAAGGAAATCCGCTCGATGAAGAAGGGCGCGATCCTGATCAACGCCGCCCGTGGCACCGTGGTCGAGCTGGACCACCTGGCCGCTGCCATCAAGGACAAGCACCTGATCGGCGCCGCCATCGACGTGTTCCCGGTCGAGCCACGCTCCAACGACGAAGAGTTCGAAAGCCCGCTGCGCGGCCTCGACAACGTGATCCTGACGCCGCACATTGGTGGTTCCACCGCCGAAGCCCAGGCCAACATCGGCCTGGAAGTGGCCGAGAAACTGGTCAAGTACAGCGACAACGGTACTTCGGTGTCCTCGGTCAACTTCCCGGAAGTGGCCCTGCCAGCACACCCAGGCAAACACCGTCTGCTGCACATTCACGAAAACATCCCGGGCGTGCTCAGCGAGATCAACAAGGTCTTCGCTGAGAACGGTATCAACATCTCCGGTCAGTTCCTGCAGACCAACGAGAAAGTCGGTTACGTGGTAATCGACGTTGACGCCGAGTACTCGGACCTGGCGCAGGAAAAACTGCAACAGGTCAAAGGCACCATCCGTTCGCGCGTCCTGTTCTAAGGTCGCTGGCGGTATGAAAAAGGGAGGCCCTGGTGGCCTCCCTTTTTTATTTCACTTCAACCGTGATCTTCTTCGACTCGACGCTAGGCTTGAACGGCACATGATACTGGTCACCCAGAATCAGTTGCAGGGTGTGCTTGCCCGGGGTCAGGGTAATGCTGGTTTCGGTCTGTGCCTTGCCGAAGTGCAGTACTTGCGGCCCCGCCGGCAGTGCGACGCCGGCCTCTGGCATCAGGCTGGTTGGCAGTGGCATGTCAGCAACCGGCTCTTTGTCGACATCCACCAGCAGATGGTGGTGCCCGGTGTGCGGGGTTTGGTCACCCGCAGGTTTGAGGCCCATACCCTCGATACCGAACTTGACGGTGAAGGTCTTGTCGACCGTGGCACCATCGGCGGGGGAAACGATGAAGACCTTCGCCTCCTTGGGCGGCTCCTGGCTCTTCAGGGCGTCTGCGGCACTGGCGAACACCGACGCCCCCATCAGCAGACCGGCAACGGCAGCACGCGAAAATAGGCTGTTCATTCACTTCTCCTGTGGTTCACTTATTGACCGCAGCCTGTCATCCAAAAGCGGCGGTAGTTCACCTTAGTTGAAATAACCGCCAAGGTGTTCACATTGCCTGACAGAAATATTTCCGTCAGGGTTAAACAATGCCGAGGCTTGAAGGTCATAGGCTGCGCTCGATCACGGCGAGGAAGAAAGCCGTGGCGATCGATTTCAAACTGCTAAAAGAAAAGGGGCATACATGCGTTCGACCATAGGGGTACTGCTGGCAGTACTGATCAGTCCATTGGCTCAGGCGGAGCTGATCGACGAAATCGCCGACCGGGGCGAACTGCGCATTGCCGTACAGGCCGAGAACTCGCCATACGCCTTCAAACAAGACGACCACCTGACAGGTTTCGACATCGAATTTGGCCAGGCCCTGGCCAAGGAACTGGACTTGCGCGCCGAGTTCGTCGAAGCCCCGGCGACCGAAGTGCTGGCGGGTGTCGAGAGTGGCAAGTACGACATCGCATTCGCTCCGTCGAGTGAATCGCTCACAGGCGACGGCCCGCTCGATGTGAGCCTGCCGATTGGCGAGAAGAAGCTGGTGATCCCGTTTCAGAAGGATAACCCGGCTTTTGAAAGTGCCGTAAACAATGCGTTGCAGCGTTTGAAAGACAGTGGCCGGACTGCCGAGCTTGAGCAGAAGTGGTTCAAGGGTGTGCAGGAGACTGCTGCGCAGTGAGGTCTTCTTTGCAACCTGTACCGGCCTCTTCGCGGGTAAACCCGCTCCTACAGGCCTTGGGTACAGTGCGGTCCCTGTAGGAGCGGGTTCACCCGCGAAAGGGCCGGTACAGGTTCAAACAGATATATCAGCCAAAGCCCGCTGCGCCTGGTCCAGTTCCAGCTCGCTGAACACCTGCACCCCCGCCCGCCGCAGCAGCGCCGTGGTTACCCCTTCCCCCGCCACTTTCACACCACTGAAGGTGCCGTCATAGGTCAACCGGTTGCCACACGAAGGGCTGCCAGACTTCAGCACCGCCACGCGGATGCCATGCCGGCGCACCAGCTCCAGCGCCAGCCGCGCCCCGGCCAGAAACTCGGCACTGACATCTTCGCCCGTCACTGTCAGCACCTGCGTGTCGCCATCGAGCACTGCGCTACCCTGCCCGCCCGGTATCTCCGCTGGCGGCCGCGGTGTCGGCAAGCCGCCTGCTACCTCGGGGCACAACGGCACCACGCGCCCTTCGGCCTGCCACTGCTGCAACAAATCGGGATGGCCGCTGGCCCGGCCGTCATAGCGAACTGGCTGCCCCAACAGGCAGGCGCTCACCAGCACCTTGGGCCTATCAGAACGGGTCATTGCCACGCCGCCTGAACCAGCCGGTCAATGACAGCCGCTCACGCCCGGCCGGCAGTACTTCGTGAGGCACTTCGCCCGACAGGAATACCACCAGGCAACCGGCCACTGGCTCGACATCGTGCTCGACACCGTTGGCCAGGAACATGCGCAACTGGCCACCGTCATGCGGTTGCCAGCCTTCATTGAGGTAAAGCACCGCCGAGACCATGCGCCGGTCATCGTCGCGGAAGCGGTCCAGGTGCCGGCGATAGAACGCCCCCGATGGATACAGGGCAAAGTGGCATTCAAAGTCTTCCAGGCCCAGGAAAAGGCCTTGGTTGATTGCCAGGCGCAGCTGATCCATGGCCGCCAGGTACTGGTCGCAGGCCTCGGCCTGCCCCGGGTCGACCCACTGGATCTGGTCACCGCGAATGGTTTCGCGCACCTCCTGGGCAGCTCCCCGCCCAACCCCTGCGGGGTTGAGTTCGCCTTCGGCATCACGGCGCCGGCACTCGGCTGCAAGTGCGCGCACCAGGTCGGCAGGCAGAAATTGCGCCTGCTGGGACCAGCCATGGGTGGCCAGATCGTCGACGACGGCCGCAAGCATCGGGTGTTCAGGGGATATGTGCATGGCGCGCATCATATCCATTCGCCCTGTCGCCGCACAGCGCCACTTGGCCGAGAAACACGCGGATATCTCGACAAACCGGCGCCGGGCCAAGGACAATAGCCACCTGCCGACAGGAGTCCTGAATGCGCCGTCTGTTTTCCCTGATTCTGCTGATGATCTGCACCATGCCTGTCTGGGCAGACAACCTGAATCAACTGTACAAGGCTGCCGGCTGGCCCGACCAGCGCGCCCACTTCAACGATGCCCTGACCGCTGCCCAGGAGCGCTACCGCAACAGTTTGCCACCCGCCGTGTACCAGGCGCTGGTCAACAACAGCAACCAGCGCTTCCAGGCCCAGGCGGTGGACCGTCGCGCCCAGGCAAAGCTGCGCGCCACCCTGGCCGACCCGGCACCAGCCCTGGCCTTCTTCCAGTCGCCGCTGGGGCGCAAAGTGGTGGCGGCCGAGCTCAAGGCCACCCGCAAGGACGAACTGGCCAAGAACGCCAAAGGCCTGCCCAAGATCCAGGCCAGCGACGATCGTCTGCTGATCATCGGCCACCTGGCCCAAGCCCTGCCTGCGCGGGAAGCCGGCGCCGAAGTCAGCCTTGCCATTGCCGGTGTAGCCGCCGACAGCCTCAGCTCGATGATCCCCGGCCTGTTCAGCGGCGGCCAGGCCCAGAGCCTGCTGGATGGCCAGCGCCAGCGGTTGATGGGGCAGATTGGCGAAGACCTGAACAACACCCTGTTGTACGTCTACCGCGACCTGTCCGATGCCGAGCTGGAAGCGTTCGCCACCTTTGCCGAGTCGCCCGAGGGCAAGGCTTACTACCAGGCGGCCCTGGCCGCTGTACGTGCCGGCCTGGCGGTTGGCCAGAGCACCAACGACCTGAAGTGATCAGCCCAGGCGCTGGTCGATGAAGTCGAAGTAGCGCTGGCGGATGCCCGGCAACTCGTTGGCCAGGTGGTGACGGGCTTCGGGCAGCATCAGGATCTGTGGCTCGGCAAACTTGGCCTTGAGCACTTCGAGGTTGTGGGGCCAGTCCACCGTGCCATCCGCCTCCCCCTGCACGATCAATGGCCGACGCGCACTACGCGGCGCAGCCTCGATGCGTTTGACCCAGGCAATCAGTGCGCCCACCCAGGCCGTTGGCAGGCGACGCGGTTGCAGCGGGTCGGCCTCCAGGAACGGCAGGAAGGCCGGGTCGTTGGTGTTCTCACTGAAGCGCCGTTCGATGCCATTGACGAAGTGGCGCAGCACGCAATAACTGAACTTCGACCAACGCCAGGAACTTGGCCGCACCAGCGGGGCCAGCAGGATGACCTGGCCATCGACGGGGCTGCGTGCGCCCTGGTGCAGCAGATGGTCCACGGCAATCGCCCCCCCCGTGCTCTGCCCACAAAGATGCCACGGGTGCGGCAGTTGCAGCGTGTGCGCCTGTTCGAACAAGGCCTCCAGCACCTGCTGGTACACCGCAAAGTCATTGATGCTGGCCCGCTCGCCGCTGGACAGGCCGTGGCCGGGCAGGTCGCAACTGATCACCGCAAAACCTTGCTTGAGTGCCCACGCAATCACATGCTGGTAGAGGCCCATGTGGTCGTAATAGCCGTGCAGCAGGAACAACGTCGCGCTGGGCTGGTCGGGTAGCCAGGCCTGCCCGACCAGGTCGAACCCCGCCGCCTGGAAGCCGCCCAGCCAGCTGTGTGCCGGCAGGTCCAGGCCATAGAAGCGCTGGTAGTCCTGCGCTTGTGCCGACAGTGGCTGGCGAGTGGTGAACGGCGCCAGGCTTGTGCGCAGGCGGTCGGGGTGAAAGGCAGGGGGCATCGGGTACATCCACATTGATGCAAGTATTGATCTGGAATCTTCAGCTCTGGCCGGCGCCATGGCAAGCTTGCTCACCTCGAACAACCAGCATCGAACTAATTGTGGGAGCGGCCTTGTGTCGCGAAAGGGCCGCAAAGCGGCCCCAGCGATCTATGCATGATGCCGAGACCTGGGGCCGCTGCGCGGCCCTTTCGCGACGCAAGGCCGCTCCCACGGGGATCGCGCCAGCTTTTAGAAATTGAGCAAGACAGTTGCTTCCACAAGGGCCACCGACTCTTCATGAATAGCCGAATCATCAAACCGCTGTGCACGGTCATCGCCTTGTTGGTCGGCGCCGTAATCCTCTGGCAGGCCTACAGCGCCTTTCAGGCTCGCTACCTGCGCCCGTTCGACAACCAGGCCACGCTGTTCGACGGCAGCCAGTTACAGCTACCTGCCGAGCTGGCCGGTACTGGCCCGATCCGCGTGGTGCATTTCTGGGACCCGGCCTGCCCATGCAACGTCGGCAACCAACAGCACCTGGGCGACCTTATCAGCCAGTTTGCAGGCCACGACGTTACCTTCCACGTGCTGCAAAAGCCCGGCAGCCACGGCCAGCTACCGGCCAATATCGGCAGCTTGCAACCCATCACCCACCTGCCCGGCAGCGAGCACCTGCCTGCCTCTCCGGCCGTGGCCATCTGGGACCGGCAAGGCAACCTGGCCTACTTCGGCCCCTACAGCGAAGGTGCGGTGTGCAACGCCAGCAACAGTTTCGTGGAGCCTATCATCAAGGCCTTGCTTGAAGGCCGTCCGGTGCAGGCAACCAATACCTTGGCAATAGGGTGCTACTGCCCTTGGTAGATAGTGGGTACCCCATAGATATCTACAGCTTCGACCCATGGGAGGATTTTTACCGTAGCGACATACAGATCAATGGAGAAACTGTATGTCACCACAAGGCTTCACCGAGCTGCCCGATAGCCATGTCCACGGCACGCGCCCGATCTTCGTCCCTGGCGTTTTCTGGGGCCACAACCGCATACCTTATCAGCTGGTATCCAGCTTCCGTCCAGGCAGCCTCGTCATCGATCTGATTCCACAGATCGAAAACGACAAGCGGCAGGTCAAGCAAGCCCATGAGCAGCGCCAGGCCGCACTTGACCAGGATCTCGACCAGGCCATTCTCGCTCAAGCCGGCTCGCTGGCCGGCCTGAGCGAAGTCCAGGCAATCGAGCGAAGAATCGCGGCGATCAGCCAGCTTCAGACGCAGCTTGGGCCACGCCTGGAAGCTGCCCGCCAACAAGCCAACAGCTTCTATGGCAAAGCCCCGGAGCATCGCTCCTTTCAGGAGTTCCTGGCTGTCACCCGCGCCCCCAACGGGCCAGCAGATCCACGCACCGCGTGGCTCGCATCCTACCGGGCCGCGTTCGAGGCCAAGTTGCTAGAGCAGCAAAGCAGCGAGTTGATACAGCGCCAGCATCGACTTCGAAGTGCGTTGTCCGCAGCCAGATTAAAAGAAAGTAACAACCGGAAGATCGATCAAACGCTCTATCAGGCCGAGCAAGCACTGGTCCGCATCCTTGCTGCCACCCATGAGTTCCAAATAGCGCGCAGTGCACTGCAGGACTTGCTCACTGCCTTCACTCGCCACCTGCATGAGGACATTGCCGAGGAAGCGGCACTGGAACACAGCCGCGAACTGGTACAGGAAACCTCCGGCATGCTCAGGGCGCGAGCGCGGCTGGTGCAGGCCTACTCTACCTGGAGCAGGCTTCATAGCCTGTTAGAGGTCGAAGCTCACCGCATCGATTTCGCCCTGCGAGTCATAGCAGTTCGCACCTCTGCAGATCGACGGCCAGAGTTGCTCGCCCTGCAAGCTCAGGTGCAAGCTCAAGCAGCCGAGCATGCAAGTACGTCATCTACCGATGCAACGACTGCCAGGCAGCTGCGAGACCAGGCGGACATCGCCCTGCAAGCGGCTTTCGACGAGCAGGCAGTACTCGCGGCGCTCTCGGGTCACACACCCAGCAATACCCCGATTACCTTCAACGCCTGGACTGCAAGCACTCGCCACCCGGTGATATTGAGTTCCTCGCGCGGTGGCACGGCCGAATTCGAGTTGATCTGGGAGAGCCTCGCCGAGTCAATTGGCAAGACTGCACAGCGCCTGCTGACGGGCGCTGCACTGACGGCCATTCGGTATGCGTCACTGATGCTCTACGCCACGCGCCTGGGCGATGGCGAGCGCATGGGCGTCACCGTCCCGCTGGCCATGATGACGCCCGGTGCGGACCTGACCCTGGAGGCAAACCGCAAGGTCGGCCAGAACCTTGAGCTGCCGCTGCGGATGAACGCCGTCCCGCAAGGCAACCAGACCGAGCTGTACCTGGCAGCCACTGATGGCAGCGGCGTGCTGCGTGACGTACGTGTGCGCCAGGCTCAGTGGGATGCCACTCACGGCGCCTATCGCTTTACCGCGGAAGGCCCGGTGGTGCCACGCTGCTTTGGCACCCCGCAACGCCGCCCTCGACCTTGGGCCAGTACGACGACGAGAGGGGCACCTACATCCCGGGCGCGACCATTGTCGAGGACCTGCAGACGCACCTGCCGGGCAACATCATCGCTCCTCCGGAGCCGGATATCCGCACATTCCCCGGGTTGCCCGACCTGCACATTGATGACTACGTCATCGTCTTCCCGGCAGACTCGGGACTGGCGCCGATCTATGTGATGCTGCGCAACCCACGGAATTTGCCGGGGGTTGCCAGTGGAAACGGTCAACTCACACAGGACAAATTCCTGGAGGATGCATTCTCACAGCATGGGGCGGCGCCTATTCCTTCGCGCATTGCGCAGAGACTCACAGGACGGCGATTTACCAGCTTTGATAAGCTTCGGGAGGCATTGTGGATTGAAGTAGCCGCAGACCCGGAGCTTAGGCAGTACTTCACATTAAGTAACCGGCTCAGAATGGCCGAAGGTATCGCGCCCCGTGTTCCCGCCCAAGAGCGCGTGGGAAAACGAGCGACATTCGAGCTGCACCATGTTGAAGAGATAGCCAAAGGCGGCGCTGTCTATGACTTGGACAATATTGTTGTAATGACACCCCGCCGACATATCGACCACCACAACAAGAGGGGAAGCGAATGATCAGCAAGAATCATATCGAAGACTTCACAGAGAGCGAGTTTCTGGCCTTTGTAGGCGAATTTTTTGAAAATCGCTCAGGCTTGAAGGGGGCAGCCCTTGGACAACACTTGGACGACTTGGCACTCAAATTTGAAGAAATCATCGAAAATCCCCTAGGATCTGATCTCATTTACTATCCAGGTGATGATGCCGATGACTCTCCCCAAGGCGTCGTCAACCGCGTAAAAGCCTGGCGCGCCGCCAACGGCAAACCCGGCTTCAAACCCGCCTGACCTAAGCCCTGCGGCCAACACCGCAGGGCTTTTCATATCACCCTCGCACCCGCGCCGGGTTACCCACCACCGTCGCGCCCGCGGGCACATCCCGGGTCACCACACTGCCGGCGCCGACGATGGCATTATCACCGATGGTCACCCCCGGCAGGATAATCGCCGCGCCACCAATCCACACGTTGTTGCCGATGGTCACCGGCCGCCCGCTCTCCAGCCCGCTGCGCCGCACTTCAGGATCGAGCGGATGGTCGGCGGTATAGATCTGCACGTTGGGGCCGATCTGGCAGTCGTCGCCGATACGCACCGGCACGACGTCGAGGATCACGCAGTTGAAGTTCATGAAAGTATTACGGCCAACGCTGATGTTGTAGCCGTAGTCGCAATAGAACGGCGGGCGAATCACCGCGCCTTCGCCAACCTGGCCAAAGTGCTCCACAAGCAGCCCGTGGCGTGCGTCGTTGAGCAGTTCGACACTGTTGTTGTAGCGATGCATCCAGTGCTTGTTGGCGATCTGCTCGGCCTGCAGTTCAGGGCAGCCAGCGTGGTAGAGCTGGCCGGTGAGCATTTTGTGTTTTTCGCTGAGGGACATGGAAACTCCTTCCTGGGGCTATGCTCTGTTCGCGAATCCGCCGATGATCGGACCACATTTTTCGTTTGAATGCACAAGGAGTCTGAATGAAGCGCAGCCTGACTCTGCTGGCGGTGGTAGTCACCGTGGCCGCTGGCGCCTCCGGGTACTGGTACGTTCAGGGCAAGCTGCCGCAGCGCGAGGGCGAGGTCGCCGTTGCCGGCCTGCAAGCGCCGGTAAGCGTGCGCTACGACGCACGCGGCGTGCCACACCTGCAGGCACAGAGCGAGCCGGACCTTTACCGCGCACTGGGCTACGTGCATGCCCAGGACCGATTGTTCCAGATGGAAATCATGCGCCGCCTGGCCCGTGGCGAGCTGGCCGAAGTGCTCGGCGACAAGCTACTGCCCACCGATACCCTGTTCCGTAGCCTGCGCATACGCGAGCAGGCCGCGCTGATGGCCAAGCGGCAGGATCCGCAGGCGCCGGCATGGCAGGCCCTGCAAGCCTACCTCGACGGGGTCAACAGTTGGCAGGCCAGCCACCCCAAGCCCACGGAATTCGACCTGCTCGGCATCACCCCGCGACCGTTCACCGCCGAGGACACGCTGAGCATCGCCGGCTACCTGGCCTACAGTTTTGCCGCCGCGTTCCGCACCGAGCCTGCTCTGACCTACATCCGCGACCAGCTAGGGCCTGACTACCTGAAAATATTCGACCTTGGCTGGCAACCCGAGGGCGCTCTGGGCACGCCACTGGCCGCTGCCGACTGGCAAAGCCTGGAAACACTTGCGCGCTTAAGCGATGAGGCGCTGGGCGATGCCGGCATCCCGCAGTTCGAAGGCAGCAACGCCTGGGCGGTCGCGGGTAGCCGCACCCGCAGTGGCAAGCCGTTGCTGGCTGGCGACCCGCACATCAGCTTTGCCGTACCTGCGGTGTGGTACGAGGCCGAGCTGTCAGCGCCCGGCTTCAACCTCTACGGCTATTTTCAGGCACTTAACCCGTTCGCTCTGCTCGGCCACAACCGTGACTTCGGCTGGAGCCTGACCATGTTCCAGAACGACGACGTCGACCTGATCGCAGAAAAGACCAACCCTGCCAACGCTGACCAGGTCATGGTCGATGGCCAGTGGCGCACACTGGAAAAGACCGAGCAGCAGATTGCAATCAAAGGCGAGCAACCGGTCACCATCAACCTGCGCCGCTCACCCCACGGGCCAATCGTCAACGAAGTCCTCGGCGCCACGGCAGGGGCCACGCCGATTGCCATGTGGTGGGCGTTCCTCGAAACCGAGAACCCGATCCTCGAAGGCTTCTACCAGCTCAATCGCGCCGACACCCTGGGCAAGATGCGCGAAGCGGCTGCCAAGGTGCAGGCGCCGGGGCTGAACTTCGTCTGGGCCAATGCCCGTGGCGATATCGGCTGGTGGGCGGCGGCGAAACTGCCGATTCGCCCGGACGGTGTGAACCCGGCGTTCATCCTCGACGGCGCCAGCAGCCAGGCCGACAAACCCGGCTTTTACCCCTTCAGCGTCAACCCGCAACAGGAGAATCCGGCCAGCGGTTATATCGTCTCGGCCAACTACCAGCCACCCGCAGTGGTGCCGATACCCGGCTACTACAACCTCGCCGACCGCGGCCGCCAGCTTGATCGCCAGCTGGCCAACCCGGAGGTGAAATGGGACATGCAGAACAGCCAGGCGCTGCAACTCGATACGGCCAGCGATTACGGCCCGCGCACCTTGGCACCGCTGCTAGCGACGTTGCGTCAGATCGCCCAGGGTGACGAGGAAAAGGAACTGGTCGAGCAGCTGGCTGCCTGGCGCGGCGACTATCCACTGGACTCAACCAGTGCCACGCTGTTCAACCAGTTCCTCTACGAGCTGGCCTATGCCGCGTTGCATGACGAATTGGGCGGTACCTGGTTCCCGGTGCTGATCAGCACCCGTGCCATCGATGCCGCGCTGCCGCGCCTTGCCGCCGATGCCGAGTCGCCCTGGTGGAACACCCGCGGCGCCAACCAGCGCACTGACCGCAGCTCGATCGTGCGCGAAGCCTGGCAGAAGAGCCTTGGCCACTTGCGCGACACCTTCGGCAAGGACCCAGCCAGCTGGCTATGGGGCAAGGCCCATACCCTGACCCACAACCATCCGCTTGGGGTGAAAAAGCCGCTGAACCTGCTGTTCAACGTTGGGCCGTTTGCCGCACCGGGTACTCATGAAGTACCGAACAACCTTTCGGCGAAGATCGGCCCGGCGCCATGGCCGGTGACGTACGGGCCGTCGACGCGGCGGCTGATCGACTTTGTCGATGCCGGGCAGGCGCTGACCAGCAACCCGGTTGGGCAGAGTGGCGTGCCGTATGACCGCCATTACGCGGACCAGGCCGAAGGGTATGTGCAGGGGCAGTATCAGAAGGCACAGATGGGGGTAATACCGGCGCAGAGTACCTTGCGATTGGTGCCAGGGCCGTAAGGGGCTGCCTTGCTCAAAACCCAAAAGTTTGCGCGAGCACTGTGGGGCTTTAGCCGCGAACACCGGCGCAGCCGGTGCCATGCACCGCGTTGGATTCTTCGCGGGTAAACCCGCTCCCACAGGGATCGCGCCAGCTTTCAGAGATCCCAGCAATGAAAACGCCGACACAAAGGTGTCGGCGTTGGGTCATGCAAGGTGAAGCAAGCGCATCAGAACGCCGGCAGCACCGCACCCTGGTACTTCTTGGCAATGAATTCCTTCACTTCAGGGCTGGTCAGGGCCTTGGCCAGTTTCTGGATGGCCTCACTGTCCTTGTTGTCCGGGCGGGCCACCAGGAAGTTCACGTAGGGCGAGTCGGCACCTTCGATCACCAGTGCATCTTTAGCCGGGTTCAGGCCAGCTTCCAGGGCATAGTTGGTGTTGATCATGTCCAGGTCGACCTGGTCCAGCACACGGGGCAACATCGCCGACTCAAGCTCGCGGAACTTAAGCTTCTTCGGGTTCTCGGCGATGTCCTTGGGGGTGGCCAGGGCATTCTTTGGGTCTTTCAGGGTAATCAGGCCGGCCTTCTGCAGCAGCAGCAGCGCACGGCCGCTGTTGCTGCCCTCGTTAGGGATGGCAACGGTTGCGCCTTCTTTCAGCTCGCTCAAGGCATTGACCTTCTTGGAGTAGCCACCGAAGGGCTCTACGTGCACACCCACCACGGTTTCCAGGTGGGTGCCCTTGCCTTCGTTGAAGTTTTGCAGGTACGGCAGGGTCTGGAAGTAGTTGGCGTCCAGACGCTTCTGGTCCACCTGCACGTTCGGCTGCACGTAATCGGTGAAGACCTTGATCTGAAGGTCCACGCCTTCTTTTGCCAGGGTCGGCTTGATCAATTCGAGGATTTCGGCGTGCGGTACCGGGGTAGCGGCAACCACCAGTTTCTCGGCAGCAGCGGCCAGGCCGGAGAACGACAGGGCAGCAGCCAGGGCAGTGGTCAGCAGGGTCTTCTTCATGGTGGTCCTTGTTCTGAATCTGGGCCATCGGCGATGGCGAATCGGGTGCCCAACCGGTTCACCAGTGGGCGTGAGGCGGACGATACCCAGATTTTTTATTCCGCAACAATATCTTTTACTTAGTTGCTTATTCCAAAAACAGAATGGCATCAGCCTCTTTACCCAAGAGCGATGTCTAACGCGCGGGGTCAGGCAGGTCGAGGTCTTCTGGCAGGATCTCTTCGCCGTCATTGACCAGCAAGGCAAAGTGGATGACGTTCTCCAGTTCGCGGGTATTGCCGGGCCAGAAATGCCCCTCCAGAACCCGCTGCGCCGCCTCGCTCACCAAGGGCACAGGCCGCTGCAGGCGCACGCTGTAGATGCCCGCGAAGTACTCGGCCAGCGGCAGGATATCGCCCGGCCGCTCGCGCAGCGGCGGCAGCTCCAGCGCCCCCTCGCGCAAATACTGGTACAGGCGCTCGTTGAAGCGCCCTGCACGCACCACACGGGCCAGGTCGATGCTGGTGGCGGCTACCAGACGCACATCCACCGGCTGGGGCTGCTGCGCGCCCACCCGAGTGACCTCGCGGTTTTCCAGGGCCGCCAGCAGCTTGCCCTGGATCGCCAGTGGCAAGTCGGCAATCTCGTCCAGGTACAAGGTGCCGCCGCTGGCCGAACCGAACCAGCCGGCGCGGCTGCTGGCCGTACCGCCATGGCTGCCGGCGCTATAGCCAAACAGCTCGGCATCGGCGTAGGTGGGGCTGATGGCCGCGCAGTTGACGGACACGAACAACCCTCCACGGTCGCTGGTACGGTGGATCTGCCGGGCCAGCAGCTCCTTGCCGGTGCCGGTTTCGCCACGGATCAGCACCGGCAAAGGTTGTGGCGCCAGGCGCTCAAGGTCCTCGCGCAGCTGCTGCGAGCGCGGGTCGATGAACACCAGCGCCTTGGCACGAATGCTAAGCGGGCTCTTGTCCAGCTCGGGGAAGGTCAGCAGCGGCTGGCCGAACGGGTTTTGAAACGTCATGACGAACTCCCGCCCCAGGCCCGTAATGGCCAGGCGTCAGGCAAAGGGTGAACAGTAAGGGCGATCAGGCGCGGCGCAGTGCGCGCTGCTCGATCCGGCTCTGCAAGCGATACAGGTAGGCGAAGCCTTGTTCCCAGCGCTCATGCCCGGACTTGACGTTGATGTGCCCGGCATTGCTCAGCAAACCCGCTTCGGCGCCCCATGCCTGGGCCAGGTACAGCGCCCGTGGCACGTTCACGGCCGGGTCGTTGTCCGAGCTGACGACCTGGCTAGGGAATGGCAGCACCTCGGTAGGGATCGGCGCAAAGTTGCGCAGCACGGGTGCGCAAGTGGGCCGTTCGACATCTGCCGGCGCCACCAGCAGTGCACCACGCACCTGCCGCAGCAAGGCCGGGCTTGCCTGCGCTGCCCAATGGGCGACAGTGATGCAACCGAGGCTGTGGGCAATCAGGATCACCGGCGAGCGCTCGGCGGCAATCGCCTGCTCCAGCGCGTGCACCCAGTCCTGCCGCTGCGGGGTGAGCCAGTCTCGCTGTTCGACCCGTGCACTGTTGGGCAGGGTGCGCTGCCAGTGACTCTGCCAATGGTTGTCTGGCGATCCTTGCCAACCCGGCACAATCAGGTAGCGAATCGACTCATTGCGCATGGGGACGCCTCCAGTAAGTTTGCGTGCTTGGAGACAAGTATAGGGAGGGCGAAATATTCGTAAAGGAATAAGAAGATATTTATTAATATCCATAGGGAATAACAAGTGCGCTACCGCCACTCGCTTGTAAAAGGCTGTAAAGCTGCCCTGTCAAACGTTCAGGCAAGAAAAACCCGGGACCATGCCCGGGCTCTCTTTTCCTTGTGCGACTCAGATATCCGCCACCTTCTGCCAAACCTTCGGTCGGAAGAACAACGTCTCTCCCCGCGCCAACCCGGTCAGGCTGTCATGGTCTTTCACCACCTCGGCCTCGATCAGCTCGCTCTGCCCTTCCACCTTCAAGGTCACCCGCGTGGTCGCGCCCAACGGCCGAATGTCGCGCACCTCGGCCGCATGGTGCCCTTCGGTCTCGTGCCGCGACAGCGACACCTCGTGCGGGCGAAACAGCACGTGATGCCCTTCGCTCAAGGCCAGGCGGTTGGAGTCACCAAGGAAGTGGTAGACGAAATCGTTGGCCGGCTGATCGTACACCTCACCCGGCGAGCCGATCTGCTCGATCACGCCCTTGTTCATCACCACGATGCGGTCGGCTACTTCCATGGCTTCTTCCTGGTCGTGGGTAACGAACACCGACGTCAGGTTGATATCCTCGTGCAGCCGCGCCAGCCAGCGACGCAGCTCCTTGCGCACCTTGGCATCCAGCGCACCGAATGGCTCGTCCAGCAGCAGCACCTTCGGCTCCACCGCCAGGGCGCGGGCCAGGGCGATACGCTGACGCTGGCCACCGGAAAGCTGCTCGGGGTAGCGGTCGGACAGCCAGTCCAGTTGCACCATATTCAGCAGCTCATGCACCTTCTCGGCAATCTTGCTCTCGCTCGGGCGCTCGCCCTTGGGCTTCATGCGCAGGCCGAAGGCAACGTTGTCGAACACGCTCATGTGGCGGAATAGCGCGTAGTGCTGGAACACGAACCCGACATTACGGTCACGCACATCGTGGCCGGAAACGTCCTCGCCATGGAACACGATGTTGCCCTGGTCCGGGGTTTCCAGGCCGGCAATGATGCGCAGCAGGGTGGTCTTGCCGCAGCCGGACGGGCCGAGCAAAGCCACCAGCTCGCCGCTGTTGATGTCCAGGTTGATAGCGTTCAGGGCCTGGAAGCTGTTGAAGCGCTTGCTGACGTTACGAACTTCGATCGACATGAATCATTCCTCCGCGGCGCTGTGGCGCAGGCGGTTAATACGGTTCTCGCTCCACTGCTTGAGCAGCAGGATGAAGAGCGCCAGGATCAGCAACAAGCTGGCCACGCTGAAGGCCGCGACGTGGTTGTACTCGTTGTAGAGGATCTCCACATGCAGCGGCAAGGTGTTGGTCACGCCACGGATGTGGCCCGAAACCACCGACACCGCGCCGAACTCGCCCATGGCCCGCGCGGTACACAGCACCACGCCGTAAATCAGGCCCCATTTGATGTTCGGCAGGGTCACGTGCCAGAACATCTGCCAGCCGTTGGCACCGAGCAGCCGTGCAGCCTCCTCCTCTTGCGTGCCTTGCTCCTGCATCAGCGGGATCAGCTCACGGGCCACGAACGGTACGGTAACGAAAATGGTCGCCAGGACAATGCCCGGCAGGGCGAACACGATCTGGATATCGTGGTCCTGCAGCCACGGCCCGAGCAGGCCTTGCGCGCCAAACATCAGCACGTAGACCAGGCCGGCGATCACGGGGGACACCGAGAACGGCAGGTCGATCAGGGTGACCAGGATGCTCTTGCCACGGAAGGTGTACTTGCTGACGCACCAGGCGGCGCTTACGCCAAATACCAGGTTGAGCGGCACCGAGATAACCACGGCGAGCAGGGTCAGCTTCAGCGCCGACAACGCATCGGGTTCGAATATCGCCTCGAAGAAGGTGCCAAAACCGTTCTTCAGCGCCTGCGATACCACGATCACCAGCGGCAGCAGCAGGAACAGGGCGAACACCAGCCAGCCAAGGCCGATCAGGATACGCCGTGACGTGGCGCTGCCACGGCGGGCGGCGTTGGCTGCGGCACTTGCACTCAGGGATGAACTGGACATGCCGGCCTCCTTCAAGGGGTTTCGATGCGGCGCTGCAGCAGGTTGATCAGCAGCAGCAGGATGAAGGAAACCACCAGCATCAACACGCCGATGGCGGTCGCGCCGGTGTAGTCGTACTGGTCGAGCTTGACCATGATCAGCAGCGGCAGGATCTCGGTCTTCATCGGCATGTTGCCGGCAATGAAGATCACCGAACCATACTCGCCCACGCCACGGGCGAAGGCCAAGGCAAAGCCGGTGAGCCATGCCGGCAGCAGGGCCGGCGCCAGGATGTGGCGGAACACCTGCAGTGGCTTGGCGCCCAGGCAGGCTGCGGCCTCTTCCACTTCGCGCGGGATGTCGGCCAGTACCGGCTGCACCGTGCGCACCACGAACGGCAGGGTCACGAAGGTCAGTGCCAGGGTGATGCCCAGCGGGGTGTAGGCGATCTTGAAGCCCAGGTCGGTGGCGAACTGGCCGACCCAGCCCTGCGGCGCGTACAGGGCAGTCAGGGCGATACCGGCAACCGCGGTGGGCAAGGCGAACGGCAGGTCGATCATCGCATCGATGATCTTGCGCCCGGGGAAGGTGTAACGCACCAGCACCCAGGCCAGCAGGGTACCGATCACACCGTTGATGATGGCGGCGAACAGGGCGGTGCCGAAGCTCAGCTTGAGCGCAGCGATCACCCGCGGCGCACTGATGATGGTCCAGAACTGCTCGAAGGTCAGCTGCGAGGCATGGATGAACATGGCCGCCAGCGGTATCAGCACGATCAGGCTGAGGTACACCAAGGTGTAGCCCAGCGTCAGCCCGAAGCCGGGTATGACGGGGGAGATACGACGCGACATAAATATCCCTGGTTGAACGCACTCAGCCCGGAAACAATCCCGGGCCGGTGCAAGCTTTTGAATCCTGGGGCTGCTTGGCAGCCCATTCGCGACACAAGGCCGCTCCCACAGGGGATCATGGTTCCTTGTGGGAGCGGCCTTGTGCCGCGAATGGCCCGCAACGCGGCCCCGATTTCCTTTGGCCCTTACTGTGCCTGATAGATCTGGTCGAACACACCGCCATCATTGAAGAATTTCGGTTGTGCAGTCTTCCACCCACCAAAGTCCTTGTCGATGGTCACCAGGTCCAGTTTCGGGAACTGCTTGCCAAACTCCGCAGCGACTTTCTCGTCACGCGGGCGGTAGAAGTTCTCGGCGGCAATCTTCTGCCCGGCCGGGCTGTACAGGTGCTTGAGGTATTCGGTGGCAATCTCGGTATTGCCCTTCTTCTCGGCGTTCTTGTCGACCACGGCCACTGGCGGCTCGGCCAGGATCGACAGCGACGGCACGACGATGTCGAACTTGTCGGCACCACCGTCTTCCTTCAGGGCCAGGAAGGCTTCGTTTTCCCAGGCCAGCAACACGTCGCCCTGGCCATTGTTGACGAAGGTGATGGTCGAACCACGGGCGCCGGTATCCAGCACCGGTACATGCTTGAACAGCTCCTGCACATAGGCCTTGGCCTTCTCTTCGCTACCGCCGGCCTTCAGGCCGTACGCCCACGCTGCGAGGAAGTTCCAGCGTGCACCGCCGGAGGTTTTCGGGTTCGGAGTGATGACCGACACGTCCTTCTTGATCAGGTCGCCCCAGTCCTTGATGCCTTTCGGGTTGCCCTTGCGCACCAGGAACACGATGGTCGAGGTGTACGGGGTGCTGGCGTCAGGCAGGCGGGTCTGCCAGTTCTCGGGCAGGGTCTTGCCAAGCTTGGCCACTTCGTCGATGTCGCCGGCCAGGGCGAGGGTCACCACGTCGGCGCGCAGGCCGTCGATCACCGCACGGGCCTGCTTGCCCGACCCCCCATGGGATTGCTGGATTTTCACCTTGTCACCCGGGTGGGCCTGTTGCCAGTGTTTGATGAACTCGGCGTTGTACTGCTGGTACAGCTCACGGGTCGGGTCGTAGGACACGTTGAGCAGTTCGTAGTCCTTGGCGATGGCGGAACCGGCAAAAACAGCACTGGCCAGGGCGGCGAGCGCATAACGGCGGATGGACATGGTGAAGCTCCCGATTGGCATTTTTTCTAGTTTTGGATGTTGTGGCGCCGATCAGCCGGGCTTGTTGCCGGGCTGTTGCAGGCGGAACTTCTCCTTGCGCTCGATCTGTACCACCTGAGCGTTGTGCACGGTGATCTCCACCGCACCGAACCGCAGGTCGCGCAAGGCGCTCTGGATTTCACGCAAGATGGTGGCTTCGTCCTGACCGTCGATGCTACGCAGAGATGCACTCATGCTCGTTCTCCTTGGAGTGAGGGCGCCGGGCAGAGGTTTGAAGGGGGTTTGCGCCTGGCTTGAGGGCAATAGTAGTGAGGCGGGATTATTCTTAAAAATACTGTTTAAGAATTTTTATATAACCTTTTTTTAAAAGCACACGCCCCCTTGTAGGAGCGGGTTTACCCGCGAATACGGTGGTCGATGCACCATCGCACTCGCGGGTAAACCCGCTCCTACAAGGGGCCATACAGGCCTTCAGGAGTGTTTCTGCGGCTCGCGGATCTTGTACCAGGCCACGTACAGCGCCGGCAGGAACAGCAGCGTCAGCAAGGTCGCCACGATGATCCCGCCAATCATGGCGTAGGCCATGGGGCCCCAGAACACCTCGCGTGCAATCGGGATCATGCCCAGGCTCGCCGCCGCCGCAGTCAGCAGGATCGGCCGGCGCCGGTGGTTGGTAGCCTCCACCACCGCATCCCACGGCGACAAGCCCTGGGCTTCGAACTCGTCTATCTGGGTCACCAGAATCACCGAGTTACGAATGATGATGCCCGCCAGCGCGAGGATGCCGAGGATCGCCACGAAGCCCATCGGCGTACCCGTAGGCACCAGCGCCAGCACCACGCCGATCAGCCCCAGCGGCGCCACGCTGACCACCAGAAACAGCTTCTGCACGCTGTGCAGCTGGATCATCAGGAAGGTCGCCATCAGGAACAGCATCAGCGGGATAACCTTGCGGATCGGCCCTTGTGCCTTGGCACTCTCCTCCACCGTACCGCCGGTAGCCACTTCGAAGCCTACCGGCAACTTGCTGGCGAATTCGTCGATATTCGGCTTCAGCTGGGCCACCAGGTCCGTGGGCTGGATCTCGCCATTGACCGAGGCCTTGATGGTGATGGTCGGCTTGCGGTCGCGGCGCCACACCAGCGGCTGTTCCAGTTCGTAGCGCACGGTGGCGAACGACAGCAGTGGGATCGACGTGCCGTTAGGGGTAAGAATTTGCAGGTTCTGCAGGGTATCAGGTGAGCCACGCTCGCTGTCTTCGGCGCGCGCGACCACATCGACCAGATAGATGTTGTCGTTGACCTGGGTGATCTGCACGCCACTGACGATGCTGTTCATCACATTGGCAACATCTTCGGACGACAGCCCCAGCTGGCGTGCCTTGTCCTGGGCAATTTCCACGCGCAGCACCTTACCCGGCTCGTTCCAGTCGTAGATCATCTCGCCGATGTTCTCGTTCTGGTCGAGCAAGGTGGCCAGCTCGATGGCGTGTTTGCGTACCTCGTCGATGTTGGCACCGCTGACCCGATACTGAATCGGCCGGCCCACAGGCGGGCCCATCTCCAGCGATTGCACGTTGGTGCCGACGCCGACGAACTCTTCGTGCAGGATCTTCTGCAGGCGGTCCATCATGGCCTGACGCTCTTCGAAGCCCTTGCTGACAATCACCAACTGCGCGTAGTAAGGGTTCTGCAACTGCTGATCGAGAGGCAGGTAGAAGCGGATCGCGCCCTGGCCGATGTAGGTACTCCAGTGCACCAGGTCCGGATCGTCCTTGATCCGTGCCTCGAAGCGGTCGACCACCTTGCGCGTCTCCTCGATCGAGGCGTTCTGCGGCAGGTTGAGGTCGACGAGAATTTCCGGGCGGTCCGAGGACGGGAAAAACTGGTTCTGCACAAAACGCATGCAGAAGATCGACAGGGCAAACAGCACCACGGTGCCGATGATGGTCAACCAGCGGTTGCGCATGCACCACAGCAACCCGCCTTCAAATGCCCGCCCGACCCGGCCAGGCTCAGCCTCGTGAGCCTTGAGCTTGTCGCCTTTGAGAATATGCACGCCAAGCACCGGCGCGAAGAACACAGCCACCACCCACGACACGATCAGGGCCACGGCAATCACCGCGAACAGGGTGAAGGTGTATTCACCCGCAGAGCTGGCGTTGAGGCCGATAGGCACGAACCCGGCCACGGTCACCAAGGTGCCGGTAAGCATGGGGAAGGCTGTGGAGGTGTAGGCGAACGTCGCCGCCTGCTCCTTGCTTTCACCCATTTCCAGCCGCGTGACCATCACCTCCACGGTAATCATCGCATCGTCCACCAGCAGGCCAAGCGCAATGATCAGCGCACCCAGCGAAATCCGCTGCATGGTGATGCCGCTGTACTCCATGAACACGAACACCATGGCCAGCACCAGTGGGATCGAGCAGGCCACCACCAGCCCGGCGCGCACGCCAAGACTGACAAAGCTCACGGCCAGCACGATCACCACCGCCTCGAACAGCGCGCTGGTGAAACCGCCGACCGCCTGCTCGACCACCACGGCCTGGTCAGAAACGGTGTGTACACCAACACCCACCGGCAGGTCCTGGACCACCTGATCCATGCGCTTTTTCAACGCCGCGCCGAACACCTGGATGTTACCGCCGGCCTTCATGCCGATGGCGAGGCCAATGGCTGTCTGGCCGTTGTAACGGAACATTGGCGAAGGCGGGTCAACGTAGCCGCGCTCGATGTCGGCGATATCGGCCAGGCGGAAGAAGCGGTCGTTGATCCTCAAGTTGACGGTTTGCAGGTCTTTTTCCGAGGCAAACTGCCCGGACGTACGCACCGAGATGCGCTCCGGGCCGGCCTCGATCATGCCGGCCGGCGTCACCGCGTTCTGCGCTTGAAGTGCCTGCATCACCTGGCGCTGGTCAATGCCCAGGGCAGCCAGCTTGCGGGTGGAGAAGTTCAGGTACAGCACTTCGTCCTGGGTGCCGACCAGCTCGATCTTGCCGATGTTGGGTACATCGCGGACCTCGGCCCGTGCCTGTTCCACGTAGTCCCGCAGTTGGCGCAGCGTCAGGCCGTCGGCGGTAAAGGCATAGATCGAGCCGAATACATCACCGAATTCGTCGTTGAAGCCCGGCCCCTGGATACCGGCGGGAAATTCGCCACGAATGTCCTGGATTTTCTTGCGCACCTGGTACCAGATATCCGGAATGTCCTTGGCCTTGGTGGTATCGCGAAGGTACACGTAGACCGTGGATTCGCCGGGGCGGGTGTAGCTTTTGGTGTAGTCGAGCGAGTCGAGTTCCTCGAGCTTCTTCTCGATGCGGTCGGTAACCTGGTACAGGGTTTCGTCCTGGGTCGCACCCGGCCAGCGGGTTTGGATGACCATGGTCTTGATGGTGAACGACGGGTCTTCCTCGCGGCCCAGGTTGAAGTAGGAAAAAATCCCCATCAACAGGCTAACGAACATCAGGTACCAGACGAACGATTGATGCTTGAGTGCCCAGTCGGACAGGTTGAAGCTTCCTTTCATTGCGCATCCTCGTCGAAGGTGACCTTCTGGCCAGGCTTGAGGCTGTTGACGCCGGCGGTGACCACGCGCTCACCGGGCTGCACACCAGAGCTCAGCACGATGCTGTCAGCGGTGCGGTCGATCAGCGCCACGTCACGGGTGGCCACGGTCTTGTTCTGCGTATCGATCACCCACACCTGGGTCTTGCCATCGCGCTCGAGCAAGGCACTCAAGGGCAGTTCGCTGCGCGGGGACACTTCCGAGCTAAGGGTCACACTGATGGCGGTACCAAGGTGAAAGGCCGCCGGTGTGCTGGCCAGGGTCAGGCGAGCGCGGCGGGTACGGGTGGTGGCATCGGCCTGGGGCTCCAGTTCACGCAGGCTGGCCGTGGTGTTGATGGTCGGGTCCAGTTGCGAGGCGACGGTGAAGGTCAGGCCTTTGCTCAACTGCTCGGCCAGGCCGATCGGCAGGTCGATTACCGCCTCCTTCACGTCCGGCCGGGCCAGGGTCACCACGGCTTGCCCGACGGTAACGGTTTGCCCGGCTTCGGCCTGCCACGCGGTAATCACGGCAGCGTGGTCTGCACGCAGGGTGCTGTAGTCGAGCTGGTCACGGGCCTGGCTGACGGCGGAGCGTGCCTGCTCCAACGCCGCACTGGTGGTTTTCAGGTTGGTCTGGGCAATATCCAGCTGTGCCTGGGCGCCTACCCCACGATCATACAACTGCTGCTGGCGACGGGCATCGGCCTGGGCGTTGATCCACTGTGCCTGCACCTTGGCCAGATCGCCTTCGGCGGCGCGCAACTGGTTCTGCTGGTCGGTCGGGTCCAGGGTGGCCAAGGTGTCGCCCGGCTTCACCTGGGCGCCCACGTCCAGCCAGCGCCGGGCAATGCGCCCGGAAACCCGGAAGCCCAAGGTGCTTTCGAAGCGCGCCTGGATACTGCCGGCGAAGCGGCCCAGCTGCGACTGCACCTGAGGTTCGACCTTGACCGACAGCACGGGCCGGATCGCCTCTGGTGCCTCTTCTTCGCTACTGCAACCGACCAGCAGCACAGCGGCCGAGAGCATCAGCAACAGACGCTTCATAGCTCACCCCCTGGGCCCTTGGCGTCGACCTTCTGTACCTGCATGCCGGGGTGCAGCAACTGGCCGCCGTTGACCACTACGGTCTCGCCGCCTTTCAGGCCGCTGGCGACCACGATCTTGCCGGTGAGGTAACGGCGGATTTCGACCTTGCGCAGTTCCACCTTGTCGCCCTCGCCCACCACCCACACGGCAGGCTCATGCAAGGCCTTGGTCAGCGCCGACCATGGCAGCTCGATGCTGGGCCGGCCCTGGGCGTTGGTGGTGGCAGTAACCGGTGCCCCCAATTGCATCCCGGGCGGCACGTCCTTAAGCCCCACCTTGACCTGCACGGTGCCGCTTTGCGCCGACACGGTGGGGGTGATTTCACGTACGAAGCCATGGGCCTGGACCTTGGGATCGTCCAGCAGGCTCACGACTACCCCGGCATCGCTGGGCGGCGCCACCAGCAGCGACTCGTAGACATTGAACACCGCATCGCGGTCGCCATCGACGGCCAGGCTGAAGATCGGCATGGTCGCCTGCACCACCTGGCCAACCTCGGCCTGGCGCTCGGTGATTACCCCGGCGGCCTCGGAGACCAGTGCGGTGTAGCTGAGTTGCTCGTTGGCATTGGCCAGTTGGGCCTGGGCGGCCTTGAGTGCGCTCTGATTGCTGCGTAGCGCGGCCTCGGCAGCATCGTACTCGCTCTGGCTGGTGTAGCCCTTGGGCAGCAGTTTTTGCTGGCGCACGAAGGCCGCACTGGTCTGGGTGACCCGCGCCTGCGCGGCAAATACCTCGGCCTTGGCCGAGTCGACATTGTTCTGCAGGTCTTTCGGGTCGAGCCGGGCGAGCACCTGGTTGGCCTTGACGTGATCACCCACGTCGACGCTACGCGAAATGATCTTGCCGCCGACGCGGAATGACAAATCGGTCTGCACCCGCGCCTGCACGTCACCGGTCAAAGTGACCCTGGCAGCGAAATCGGTGGGTTGTACCTGCTGCACACCCACCCGAGGCAGTGTCTCGGGGACCTCTTCCTTGCTACAGCCGGTGAGCATGTACAACAGCCCCAGGCAGACGACCGACAGCGGACGCATCAACGCCATGCTGGCTCCTTGCTTGTGCACAAATGATTTGTGGGATGCGACTGTGAGCGTAGTTCAGGGTTCGATAAACATCACTGGCGGGGATCATCCCGACATTTTCACAGCCGGTGCGAACCTCGCACAAATGAATCGTGGGATGCGAGGGAAAGCGTAGATCAGTGTTCATTGAACGTCATTGACCTGCATGCTTTTAGCTGCATCCAAGCAGCAGGAAAAGCGCAGCTAACTCACAAAAGCACTCGCTGAGACCTGATATTTCTAATAGTTGCCAAACGGCCAGAAAAGTAGATAGTCAACCTGGAAAGGAGGACCTAAAAATGGCGAAGCTAAGCAACACCAATCGAAACCATACATTTACCCCCTACGGGCACTCAAAGACGCCCTGTAACCCTACCAACTCTTTACAGTTTCACGGCGAACTTCTACACAGCACAGCGGGCTTATACTTTCTTGGTCTTGGCGCCCGAACATACAACCCCAGAATTTTTCGTTTCCACTCCAGCGATAGCTTGAGTCCTTTTTCGCTTGGCGGTATAAACTCATATACCTATTGCTTTAATGACCCCATAAACCTATCCGACCCAACAGGCCGCTCACCCCTACTACCCCGCTCCAAGACAATAACAATCGATACAAACTGGACATTGAAATCCAGGCCTGATTATGTACAAAAACAGTTTCGCTGGGGAAACTCGAGCGCTAAAATTTTCAATTCAGATGAGAGCCCTGCTACGCTATCAGCTACGCCAGCATCCAAACAACAACTCCATGAATCTTCAGATAGCATACCACCCTCACGACGAGCTCCCGAATTCATTAACGTAGCCCCTCAAGCAATCGCTAGGCTTCCTGACAGCACTCGCATTTATTTAAAAAGTTATATTCGCACTGCAAATCAGCACAATGACTTCAAAGCTCAGAACGTTCGGCACCTTCCTCCAGATTCGCCAATAGTGAAGGATTTCATTCAAAATTTCGGTGAAGCCAGGCGCCTACGCACTGCCTTGAAAGAAATCGTCCATTCCACTCTCGATGAATTTGAACATGAATTGCTGTCTGCCGTTCTTCGCGTCAGGCTGTGAAGCGTACTCAAAGATAGCCCTGCGGCTAAAGGAAAGTAGTATCTCGTCGCCAGTACTCGCAACGCAGCGACGTGAGTTCATGAAAGTCGTACACCTTCAGGGCCTCTTCGCGGGCACGCCCGCTCCCACAGAGAGAGCGCACTATTTGAGACTTGCGCGGTACCTGTGTGAGCGGGCGAGTCCACGAAGAGGCCTCCACAGCCATGTATCAGTATCTGCCATATCCAGAAACCATCAGTCATCTGCCATCCCCGCTCCAACCGCTACCTTTCACAGGGAGGTTCACATTCAAGGAAGATCAAAATGCCGTTAGCCGAATCCCACCGACTGCGCCGTGGGCGCTTCTCCGAGCCCGGCAGGCTCTACATGCTGACCACCATCACGCATCAACGCAAACCACTGTTCCGCGACTTCCACCATGCCCGTCTGGTGGTCAAACACCTTCGGCTCTCAGATGACATTCAGGACTGCCAATCGTTGGCCTGGGTAGTGATGCCGGACCATCTGCATTGGCTAATTGAGCTGAAAGAAGTGACATTGGGAACGTTGATGCGCAAGTTCAAATCACGCACAGCGATTGCCTTGCGCAAGGCCGGTGTCGGGCACAAGCCGATATGGCAATCGGGTTACCAGGACCATGCGCTGCGGCGGGAAGAGTGTGTGGTTCATGTAGCCCGGTACATTGTTGCCAATCCCTTGAGGGCCGGATTGGTCAGAAGTATCAGGGACTATCCACATTGGGATGCGGTATGGCTTTGAATCGGTGCAGGAGCCTTCGCGGGCATGCCCGCTCCCACAGGGCTCACCACAACCCTGAAAGCTATGACACCCCTACCCCACACGGCTCACCACAACCCTGAAAGCTCTGATACCCCTACCCCACAGAGCTCAGCACAACCCTGAAGATCGTGATGCACCTACCCCACAGGGCTCAGCACAACCCTGAAGGCTGTGAGGTCCCTGTGGGAGCGGGCGTGCCCGCGAAAGGGCCCGGTCAGGCCGACGCAGCCACCTGCGACGGGCGCTTGACCTGCGGCTGCGAAGCGTTGGCTGCAGCACCCTCTTCGATCGCCTGCTGAATCGCCTTGCGACGACGCTCTTCGGCCTGGCGGCTGAAGTACCAGACGAAGAAGGTCACCAGCGATACCGACAGCAAGATCAGGCTGGCCACGGCGTTGATCTCAGGCTTCACGCCCAGACGAACCGCCGAGAACACTTCCATCGGCAAGGTGGTCGAGCCAGGCCCGGAGACGAAGCTGGCCAATACCAGGTCGTCCAGCGACAGGGCGAACGACATCATGCCGCCCGCCGCCAGCGATGGCGCGATCATCGGGATGGTGATCAGGAAGAACACCTTCCACGGCTTGGCACCCAGGTCCATCGCCGCTTCCTCGATCGACAGGTCCAGCTCACGCAGGCGTGCCGACACCACCACCGCCACATACGCCGCACAGAACGTTGTATGGGCGATCCAGATAGTGACGATACCCCGCTCCTGCGGCCAGCCGATCATCTGCGCCATGGCCACGAACAGCAGCAACAGCGACAGACCGGTGATCACTTCGGGCATCACCAGCGGCGCTGTGACCAGGCCACCGAACAGCGTGCGGCCCTTGAAGCGGGTGACGCGGGTCAGCACGAAGGCCGCCAGGGTACCCAGCGCCACCGCTGCCACCGCCGTGTAGCAAGCGATTTCCAGCGAGCGCATCACCGACCCCATCAGCTGGGAGTTGTCGAGCAGGCCGACGTACCATTTGATCGACCAGCCGCCCCACACCGTCACCAGCTTGGAGGCGTTGAACGAGTAGATCACCAGGATCAGCATCGGCAGGTAGATGAACAGCAAGCCGAGCACCAGCATCAGCTTGGAGAAACTGAAGCGTTTCATGCGCGGCCCTCCATCTCTTTGGCCTGGCTACGGTTGAACAGCAGGATCGGCACGATCAGGATCGCCAGCATCACCACCGCCAGGGCGGATGCCACCGGCCAGTCACGGTTGTTGAAGAACTCCTGCCACAGCACTTTACCGATCATCAGGGTTTCCGGGCCGCCGAGCAGTTCCGGGATCACGAACTCGCCCACCACGGGGATGAACACCAGCATGCAGCCGGCGATGATGCCGTTTTTCGACAACGGTACCGTGATCTTCCAGAAGCTGTTGAGGGTGCTCGAACCCAGGTCGGAGGCAGCTTCGAGCAGGCTCGGATCATGCTTCACCAGGTTGGCGAACAGCGGCAGGATCATGAACGGCAGGTACGAATAGACCACGCCGATATACACCGCCAGGTTGGTGTTGAGGATCTGCAACGGCTGGTCGATCAACCCGGTCCACAGGAGGAAACCGTTGAGCAGGCCGTTGTTGCTGAGGATACCCATCCAGGCATAGACGCGGATCAGGATCGCGGTCCAGGTTGGCATCATGATCAGCAACAGCAGGACCGTCTGGGTCTCCTTCTTGGCGTTGGCAATGGCGTAGGCCATCGGGAAGCCGATCAGCAGGCACAGCAGGGTGCTGAAGAACGCCATCTTCAACGAACCCAGGTAGGCCGAGAGGTACAGCTCATCCTCGGTCAACAGCCCGTAGTTGGCCAGGTTGAGGACCAGCTGGATCTTGTCTTCGACGTAGGTGTAGATCTCGGTATACGGCGGGATTGCCACGTCAGCTTCGGCAAAACTGATCTTCAGGACGATGAAGAACGGCAGCATGAAGAACAGGAACAGCCAGATGAACGGCACGCCGATCACCAGGTGCCGCCCCTCCGGGACCAGACGCTGGAAGGCTCGCTTGAGCTTGCGCAGTTTCATGACCGCAGTACCACGCCGCTGTCGTCTTCCCACCATACGTACACTTCATCGCCCCAGGTAGGACGGGTACCTTGGCGCTCGGCGTTGGCGACGAACGACTGGACGACCTTGCCGCTCGGCAGCTCCACATAGAACACCGAGTGGCCGCCCAGGTAGGCGATGTCGTGGATCTTGCCGCGCGACCAGTTGTGCTCGCAGGTTGGCTGCTGGGTGGTGACCAGCATCTTTTCCGGGCGCAGGGCGTAGGTGATGTGCTTGTCTTCCACCGAGGTGGTGATGCCGTGGCCCACGTAGATCTTGCGCTCCAGCTCCGGGCTGGCAATGATCGCGTAGCCTTCGGCGTCGTCGACCACGTCACCTTCGAACAGGTTGACGTTACCGATGAACTCGCACACCAGGCGGCTGGTAGGTGTCTCGTAGATGTCCACTGGCGAGCCGATCTGGGCGATCCAGCCCAGGTGCATGATGGCGATGCGCTGGGCCATGGTCATGGCCTCTTCCTGGTCGTGGGTCACCATCACGCAGGTTACACCCACGCGCTCGATGATCTCGACCAGCTCCAACTGCATCTGCGAACGCAGTTTCTTGTCCAGTGCACCCATCGGCTCGTCGAGCAGCAGCAGTTTGGGGCGCTTGGCCAGCGAGCGGGCCAACGCCACACGCTGACGCTGGCCGCCCGACAACTGGTGCGGCTTGCGCTTGGCGTACTGGGTCATGTGCACCAGCTTGAGCATCTCGGCCACGCGGGCATCGATCTCTGCCTTGGGCATCTTGTCCTGCTGCAGGCCGAAGGCGATGTTCTGCGCCACGGTCATGTGCGGGAACAGTGCGTAGGACTGGAACATCATGTTGATCGGCCGCTCGTAGGGCGGCATGTCGGTGATGTCGACGCCATCAAGGAAGATCCGCCCTTCGGACGGGCGCTCGAAGCCGGCCAGCATGCGCAGCAAGGTGGACTTGCCAGAACCGGAGCCGCCCAGCAGGGCGAAGATCTCGCCCTTGCGGATTTCCAGGGACACATCGTCCACGGCTACCGTTTCGTCGAACTTTTTCGTGACCCGGTCGATCTTGACCAGCACCTGCTTGGGTTGCTGGCCACCCTCGAGGGCTTTTTTATAGGCACCGGAGGCAACTGCCATGAGTGAAACTCCCAACAAGATTTTTGTGCCCGCGTGGCCTGTTCTACTGTGCCGTCGCGGGTCTGGATTTTTACTTGCCCGACTTGACCTTGGTCCAGCTGCGGGTCATCAGCCGTTGCACCTTGGGTGGCAACTCTGAGTTCACGAACATCTTGTCCAGCACTTCCTGCGGTGGGTAAACCGCGGCGTCAGTCCTTACGGCCTGGTCCATCAGGGCGCCAGCCTTGGGGTTCGGGTTGGCGTAACCGACGTAATCACTGACCTGGGCGATAACCTCAGGTTTCAGCAAATAGTTGATGAAGGCATGCGCCTCTTTGACGTTCTTGGCGTCCTTGGGGATCGCCAGCACGTCGAACCAGAGGTTGCCGCCTTCCTTGGGAATGGCGTAGGCAAGGTTCACACCCTTCTTCGCTTCTTCAGCGCGGGCCTTGGCCTGGAACACATCACCCGAGAAACCTGCCGCGACGCAGATGTCGCCATTGGCCAGGTCGGTGATGTACTTGGACGAGTGGAAGTAGGTCACGTACGGGCGCACCGCCAGCAGCTTCTGCTCGGCCTTGGCGTAATCCTTGGGGTCGGTGCTGTTGGGGTTGAGGCCCATGTAGTTGAGCACCGCTGGCAGCATTTCGTCCGCCGAGTCGAGGAAAGCCACACCGCACTTGGAGAGCTTCTTCATGTTTTCGGGTTCGAACAGCACGGCCCAGGAGTCGATGGTGTCCACGCCCAGCGCGGCCTTGACCTTATCGACGTTGTAACCGATGCCGTTGGTACCCCACAGGTAAGGCACCGCGTACTCGTTGCCCGGGTCGTTCTTTTCCAGGCGCTTCATCAACGCCGGGTCGAGGTTGGAATAGTTGGGCAGCAGGTTCTTGTCGAGCTTCTGGAAGGCGCCCGCCTTGATCTGCTTGCCGA
Source organism: Pseudomonas sp. 2,4-D (assembly GCF_030418155.1). Classification (NCBI taxonomy): domain Bacteria; kingdom Pseudomonadati; phylum Pseudomonadota; class Gammaproteobacteria; order Pseudomonadales; family Pseudomonadaceae; genus Pseudomonas; species Pseudomonas sp. 2,4-D. Next base: position 367,004 of record NZ_JAUHUI010000001.1, on the reverse strand, counting down.
GGAAATGGTTGGACGGCACCACCACGTCATAGCCGGTGTTGCCGGCCAGTAGCTTGCCTTCCAGGGTTTCGTTGGAGTCGAACACGTCTTGCACAGGCTTGATGCCCGTAGCTTTCTCGAAATCCGCGAGTGTGGTCGGGCCGATGTAGTCGGACCAGTTATAGAAGTGCACCGTCGGCGCCGCTTGGACGCTGCATGCCAGCGTCAGGCCCGCGCCGGCCATCAAGGCCTTGCGGAATACAGAAATAGACAAGTGGGGGTCCTCACAATCAGTGCCTGGGTAGCGACAATGCTGCCGCACACGCAAAACCGGCGCGCAACTTAACTTCGCAGCTTCGATGCCGCAATCATCAATTACCTTTCAATGGCTCTGGGCCGAAAAACGCGGCCCAGAGCTGTCGCATCGGGCTTACTTGCCCGACTTGATCTTCGTCCAGCTGCGGGTGATCACTCGCTGCACAGAAGCGTCAGGCGCAGCGATCGCGTACAGCTGCTTCTTCACTTCGGCAGGCGGGTAGATGCTTGGGTCGCTGGTGATGTCTTTGTCCACGAACGGGGTGGCAGCAGCGTTACCGTTCGGGAAGCGCACGGCGTTGGTGATTTCAGCCATGATTTCCGGCTGCATCAGGAAGTTCATGAACTGGTAGGCAGCGTCTTTATGTTCGGCATCTTTCGGGATGGCGACCATGTCGTAGAAAGTACCGGCACCTTCCTTCGGAATGACGTAGTCCACTTTGACCTTGTCGCCCGCTTCATGGGCACGGGCCTTGGACTGCTCCAGGTCACCCGAGTAACCGACGGCTACACAGATGTTGCCGTTGGCCATGTCGCCAATGTACTTGGACGAGTGGAAGTAGGTGATCGAAGGACGGATCTTGAGGAACAGGTCCTCGGCGGCCTTCAGGTCTTCTTTCTTGGTGCTGTCGGTCGGCTTGCCGAGGTAGTGCAGCGCAGCCGGGAGCATTTCGGTCGGGGCGTCGAGGAAGCTCACGCCGCAGCTCTTGAGCTTGGCGATGTTCTCAGGCTTGAACACCACGTCCCACGAATCGATCTTGTCCACGCCCAGCGCAGCCTTGACCTTCTCCGGGTTGTAGCCGATGCCGATCGAGCCCCACATATAAGGGAAGGCATGCTTGTTGTCCTTGTCGCTGGCATCGCCAACGGCCTTGAGCAGGTCGGGGTCGAGGTTCTTCCAGTTCGGCAGCTTGGAACGGTCCAGCTCCTCGTACACGCCCGCCTTGATCTGCTTGGCCAGGAAATTGTTCGAAGGCACGACGATGTCATAGCCCGACTTGCCTGCCAGCAGCTTGGCTTCCAGGGTTTCGTTGCTGTCGAAGACGTCGTACTTGACCTTGATCCCCGTCTGCTTTTCGAACTTGGCGATGGTGTCCGGAGCGATGTAGTCCGACCAGTTATAGACGTTCAACACTTTGTCTTCAGCCTGAACAGCGGAGGCCATGGCACCCATCAGGGCGGCGGCCAGCAACGTCTTGCCCATTTTATTCATGCGTAATGCTCCAGAATTTTTATTTAGCAACTGTCCAGCAGCCAGAACCCACGGTGCAGAGCGCGCGGCGACTGAAACAGTCGCTAGTCTGGCAAGTTACAAGGCCCTGTATCAAGGAAAGCAGGGCCATGTAACGACTTAATGTCACAACGCTAGCCTAGCAAACGCTTATCGAATCGCCTCAAGGGTCAGGTCCAGGCACTTGCGCGCCTTTTCCACCAGTTCGTCGATCTCCGCATGGCTGATTACCAGCGGCGGCGCGATGATCATGGTGTCACCCACCGCACGCATGATCAGGCCGTTCTCGAAGCAGAAGGTGCGACAGATCATGCCAACGCCCTTGCCCTCGTAACGGCTGCGGGTGGCCTTGTCCTTGACCAGCTCGATCGCACCCAGCATGCCCAGGCCGCGCACTTCACCCACCAGTGGATGGTCTTGCAGCTCGCGCAAACGCTTTTGCAAATACGGTGCCGCTTCCGTGTGCGCCTTCTCGACAATTTTCTCGTCACGCAGAATGCGCAGGTTTTCCAGGCCCACCGCGGCCGCCACCGGGTGGCCGGAGTAGGTGAAACCGTGGTTGAAGTCGCCGCCTTCGCTGATCACCTTGGCCACGGTGTCACGCACGATCACACCGCCCATGGGGATGTAACCGGAGGTCAGGCCTTTCGCGATGGTCATCAGGTCGGGCTTGAGGTCGTAGTAGTCAGAGCCAAACCACTCGCCGGTACGGCCGAAGCCGCAGATCACCTCGTCGGCGACGAACAGAATGTCGTACCTGGCGAGGATCTCCTTCACCTTCGGCCAGTAGGTTTCCGGCGGGATGATCACACCGCCAGCGCCCTGGATCGGCTCGGCGATGAAGGCAGCGACGTTGTCCTCGCCGACTTCGAGGATCTTCTTCTCCAACTGCTCGGCGGCCCAGACACCGAATTCGTCAGGGGTCATGTCGCCACCCTCGCCGAACCAGTACGGCTGAGGGATGTGGACGATGCCCGGGATCGGCAGGCCACCCTGCTCGTGCATGCCGCTCATGCCGCCCAGGCATGCACCGGCGAAGGTGGAGCCGTGGTAACCGTTGATGCGGCCGATGATGGTCTGCTTGTGCGGTTTTCCCTTCAGCGCCCAGTAGTGACGCACCATGCGCAGTACAGTGTCGTTGCCTTCGGAGCCGGAGCCGGTGAAGAACACATGGGTCATACCTTTCGGCGCCACGTCGGTGATCGCCTTGGCCAGCTCGAGCGCAGGCGGGTGAGCGGTCTGGAAGAACAGGTTGTAGTACGGCAGCTCACGCATCTGTTTCTCTGCCGCCTGCACCAGCTCCTCACGGCCGTAGCCGACCGCCACGCACCACAGACCGGCCATGCCGTCGAGGATCTTGTGCCCCTCGCTATCCCACAAATGCACACCCTGGGCCTTGGTGATGATGCGCGGCCCCTTCTCCTTCAGCTGCTTGTAGTCACTGAAAGGTGCGAGGTGATGCTCCCCGCTCAGGGTTTGCCATTCACGGGTTTGCGGGTTGTTGACGCTCATGTGCTTCTCCGTTATTGGACCGCCGCGCTTCTGCGGCACCAGGGTTGATCAGACAGCGAACAGCAGGAACTCACGCTCCCAGGAACTGATGACGCGCTTGAAGTTTTCATGCTCGGCGCGCTTGGTAGCGACATACCCGGTGATGAATTTCTTGCCCAGGTACTGCACCAGCGCACGGCTGTTTTCCATGCGCTCCAAGGCGTCTTCGATGGTCAGGGGCAGGCGCAGGTTGCGGCGTTCGTAACCACGGCCCTGCACTGGCGCGCTGGCCTCAATGCCTTCGACCATGCCGATGTAGCCACACAGCAGGCTGGCGGCGATGGCCAGGTATGGGTTGGCGTCGGCGCCCGGCAGGCGGTTTTCGACGCGCCGGCTTTGTGGGCCGGCATCCGGTACACGCAGGCCGACGGTGCGGTTTTCTTCGCCCCACTCCACGTTTACCGGCGCCGAGGTGTCGGGCAGGAAGCGGCGGAACGAGTTGACGTTGGGCGCGAACAGCGGCAGCGCCTCGGGGATGAACTTCTGCAGGCCGCCAATGTGGTTGAGGAACAGCTCACTCATGCTGCCGTCTTCATTGCTGAAGATGTTCTTGCCGGTGGCCACGTCGACCACACTCTGGTGCAGGTGCATGGCACTGCCCGGCTCGCCGGTCATCGGTTTGGCCATGAAGGTGGCAGCCACGTTGTGTTTGAGCGCCGCCTCGCGCATGGTGCGCTTGAACACCAGGATCTGGTCGGCCAGGTGCAGGGCGTCGCCGTGACGGAAGTTGATTTCCATCTGCGCCGTGCCGTCCTCGTGGATCAGCGTGTCGAGGTCCAGTTGCTGCAGCTCGCACCAGTCGTAGACGTCTTCGAAAAGCGGGTCGAATTCGTTGGCAGCTTCGATCGAGAACGACTGACGGCCGGTTTCCGGGCGACCGGAACGGCCTACCGGGGGCTGCAGCGGGAAGTCCGGGTCTTCGCTGCGCTTGGTCAGGTAGAACTCCATCTCCGGTGCGACGATCGGCTGCCAGCCCTTGTCAGCATATAGCTTGAGCACTTTCTTCAGCACGTTGCGCGGCGACAGTTCGACCGGGTTGCCCTTCTTGTCGTAGGTGTCGTGGATGACTTGTGCGGTCGGCTCGATGGCCCACGGCACGAGGAACACGGCGTTCTCGTCAGGGCGGCAGATCATGTCGATGTCTGCAGGGTCGAGCAGTTCGTAATAGATGTCGTCGTCGACGTAATCGCCGGTCACGGTCTGCAGCAGCACGCTCTCGGGCAGCCGCATGCCTTTTTCAGCGATGAATTTGTTGGTTGGCGAAATCTTGCCGCGCGTGATGCCGGTCAGGTCGCTGATCATGCATTCGACTTCGGTGATCTTGTGCTCTTTCAACCAATCGGTGAGCTGGTCGAGGTTGTTACTCATAAATACCTCAGGAGGTAAGGTGGTCCGCGACTTGATTCTGGATGGAGTCGATTGCTAAAGCAAAAACCCACGCGCAGAGCCACAGTGGATACACTGAAATCAGCTGTGTCCGTAATGAGTTCAAAAGGCAGGAAGGCGAAGCGAAAGGCGGCAAGCCGCTGCGAGGACCGGTCCGGGAACGCGAAACGTCAATTATTGCGGCCAGGGCGACCACGCCATAGACGAAGCTTGCAAAAACGACGGATGTACCCGATGGCACTGCGCAGGCAATGCTTTCAGGTCGCGGCAAGCGGACCATGTGACCCTCGTATTATTGTGTTCTGGGTTGAAACCGAGCTTAGCCTTGTTCATTTTTTTACACAACACCTCCGTAAAAAATAAAACACGGCGCACCGGAGATAGCCCTTTACGCGGGAAATAGCGGATAATGGATTGCCCCGATATGCAGCAAATCTGCCGTAGATGTGCCATTTCAGGGCATCATGGGGTTGGCTTGACATCAGTATCTCTTTTCGATTGACTGGTCTTGCAAGCCCCCCTTGATTGATATTTTTAACAACAAAGGTGTTGCATCATGTCGGTACCCCCGCGTGCCGTTCAGCTTAACGAAGCGAACGCGTTCCTTAAGGAACATCCTGAGGTTCTCTACGTTGACCTTCTGATTGCAGATATGAATGGTGTGGTGCGTGGCAAGCGCATAGAGCGCACCAGCCTCCACAAGGTTTACGAGAAAGGCATCAACCTGCCGGCCTCCCTCTTTGCCCTGGACATCAACGGTTCCACCGTCGAAAGCACCGGGCTGGGCCTGGACATCGGCGATGCTGACCGCATCTGCTATCCAATCCCCGACACGCTCTGTAATGAGCCGTGGCAAAAACGCCCTACCGCCCAGCTGCTGATGACCATGCACGAGCTGGAAGGCGAGCCGTTCTTCGCCGACCCGCGTGAAGTGCTGCGCCAAGTGGTGAGCAAGTTCACCGATATGGGCCTGACCATCTGCGCCGCATTCGAGCTGGAGTTCTACCTGATCGATCAGGAGAACGTGAATGGCCGCCCGCAGCCGCCGCGCTCGCCAATTTCGGGCAAACGCCCACAGTCGACCCAGGTGTACCTGATCGACGACCTCGACGAGTATGCCGACTGCCTGCAGGACATCCTCGAAGGCGCGAAAGAACAAGGCATCCCGGCCGACGCCATCGTCAAGGAAAGCGCCCCGGCGCAATTCGAAGTCAACCTGCACCACGTGGCGGACCCGCTCAAGGCCTGCGACTACGCGGTACTGCTCAAGCGGTTGATCAAGAACATCGCCTACGACCATGAAATGGACACCACCTTCATGGCCAAGCCCTACCCGGGCCAGGCAGGCAACGGCCTGCACGTGCACATTTCCGTGCTGGACAAAGATGGCAACAACATCTTCACCAGCGAGGATCCCGAGCAGAACGCCGCGCTACGTCACGCTGTCGGCGGTGTGCTCGAGACCCTGCCCGCGTCCATGGCATTCCTTTGCCCGAACGTCAACTCGTACCGCCGCTTTGGCGCGCAGTTCTACGTGCCGAACGCGCCAAGCTGGGGCCTGGACAACCGCACCGTAGCGCTGCGCGTACCGACCGGCTCGGCCGATGCAGTGCGCATCGAGCACCGCGTCGCCGGTGCCGACGCCAACCCGTACCTGATGATGGCTGCTGTACTGGCTGGCGTGCACCATGGCCTGACCAACAAGATCGAGCCAGGCGCGCCGATCGAAGGCAACTCGTACGAGCAGCTGGAGCAGAGCCTGCCGAACAACCTGCGCGATGCCCTGCGCGAGCTGGACGACAGCGAGATCCTCAACAAGTACATCGATCCGAAGTACATCGACATCTTTGTCGCGTGCAAGGAAAGCGAGCTGGAAGAGTTCGAGCACTCGATCTCCGACCTCGAGTACAACTGGTACCTGCATACCGTGTAAACAAAAACGCCGCCCCTCAAGGGCGTCGTTTTTGTTTAAGACCGGTGTCGCCCTCTTCGCGGGCTCGCCCGCTCCCACAGGGTAATTTCGAGGGCTGAAGCCTGTGGCTTACCTGTGGGAGCGGGCGTGCCCGCGAAGAGGGCGGCCCAGGCTTACAGGGGCTTCTCGAAAATCTTCGAATTGCGCTGGTAGTTGTACAGCGAAGCCCGCGCCGCCGGCAGCCGCTCCACACCACTCGGCGCAAAGCCGCGCTCGCGGAACCAGTGCGCAGTGCGCGTAGTCAGCACGAACAAAGTACTCAAGCCCATCTGCCGTGCCCGACTCTCGATGCGTTCCAGCAGCTCATCGCCACGCCCGCCATGGCGGTACTCCGGGTTCACCGCCAGGCAAGCCAGCTCCCCGGCTTCGGAATCGGCAATCGGGTACAGCGCCGCACAGGCGATGATCATGCCCTCGCGCTCGACCACGCTGAACTGCTCGATCTCTCGCTCCAGCACTTCGCGCGAACGGCGCACCAGGATGCCCTGCTCTTCCAGCGGGCTGATCAACTCCAGCAGGCCACCGACGTCCTCAATGGTCGCCTCGCGCACCACTTCGAACTGCTCCTGCGACACCAGCGTACCGCCACCGCCCCGGGTGAACAGCTCGGTGAGCAGCGCGCCGTCCTCGGCATAGCTGACGATATGGCTGCGCGCCACACCGCCTTTGCAAGCCTCGGCCGCAGCATCCAGCAGTTCGCCTTGGTAATCGCTGCCTAGACGCTGCAAATGCGGAGCAACCTGCTGCGGGCGCAGTTCACGCACCAGCCTACCGTCAGCGTCCAACAGGCCCGGCTCGGCGCCGAACAGCAGCAACTTGTCGGCGCCCAGTTCGATGGCCGCACGGGTAGCCACGTCTTCGCAGGCCAGGTTGAAGATTTCCCCGGTAGGCGAGTAGCCCAAGGGCGACAACAGCACGATGGAGCGCTCGTCGAGGAGGCGGCTGATGCCCTTGCGGTCGACCCGCCGCACTTCGCCAGTGTGGTGGTAGTCCACGCCTTCGAGCACGCCGATCGGCCGCGCGGTGACCAGGTTGCCGGAGGCCACGCGCAGGCGCGAGCCCTGCATCGGCGAAGCGGCGATGTCCATCGACAGCCGCGCTTCAATGGCCAGGCGCAGGGCGCCGACGGCATCGATCACGCAATCCAGGGTAGCCGCATCAGTAATACGCATGCCCCGGTGATAGTGCGGGGTCAGGCCGCGATCGGCCAGCCGGCTTTCGATCTGCGGGCGCGAGCCATGCACCAGCACCAGCCGCACGCCCAGACTGTGCAGCAGCACCAGGTCGTGGACGATGTTGCCGAAATTAGGGTGTTCCACCCCATCGCCAGGGAGCATGACCACGAAGGTGCAGTCGCGATGGGCATTGATATAGGGGGATGCATGACGCAGCCAGTTGACGTAATCGGGCATGACAGGGCCTGTGGATAAGTGGACGGAGAACGGCGATGCAGGGGGCGTTCAGGATCATCGTCGGAACAGGCTTGCGGTCACGCGCGGTCTCCTCTAGGCAGGAACGAATCAGTTCGATTGACGTTTAGTGCAGGCAATAGTGCCGGATCAGGTCACGCAATAGACGCACGGTAGGCTCGATTCGTGACATTTCAAGGTATTCGCCGGGCTGGTGGGCGCAGGCGATGTCGCCAGGGCCCAGCACGATGGTCTGGCAGCCCAGTTGCTGAAGATAAGGTGCTTCGGTGCCGAACGCCACCGCTTCAGCGCGATGGCCGGTCAGGCGCTCCGCGACCTGTACCAGTTCGACATCGGCAGCCTGCTCGAACGGCGGCACCTCCGGGAACAGCGGCGCATAGTCGATGCGCACCTCATGGCGCTCGGCCACGGGTACCAGCTTTTCGCGAATGGCCGCGCGCAGCTGGTCCACGTCCATGCCCGGCAGCGGCCGCAGGTCGAACTCCAGGGCGCACTGGCCGCAGATACGGTTGGGGTTGTCGCCGCCATGGATGCAGCCGAAGTTCATGGTCGGGGTCGGCACGGTGAATTGCGGGTTGCTATAGGTTTGTTGCCACTGCTGGCGCAGGCCCATCAGCTCGCCCATGACCGCATGCATGGCCTCCATGGCGCTGCGGCCCAGGCTTGGGTCCGACGAATGGCCGCTGCGACCGAGGATGTCGATACGGTCCATGAGGATGCCCTTGTGCATGCGGATCGGCCGCAGCCCGGTAGGCTCACCGATTATCGCTGCACGGCCCAGTGGCTGGCCGGCCTCGGCCAGGGCACGGGCGCCGGACATGGAGCTTTCCTCGTCGCAGGTGGCAAGGATCAGCAGCGGCTCCTTGAAGTCGTGCTCCAGCAGGGGGATGACCGCTTCGATGACCAGGGCAAAGAAGCCCTTCATGTCGCAGCTGCCCAGGCCGACCCAACGGCCATCGGTCTCGGTCAGCTTCAGCGGGTCGCTGGCCCACAGTTGCTCGTCATAGGGCACGGTATCGCTGTGCCCGGCCAGCACCAGCCCTCCCGGGCCGGTGCCACGACTGGCCAGCAGGTTGAACTTGCCGGGAGTGACCTGCTGGATATCGCACTTGAAACCCAGGTCGCTCAGCCAACCGGCCAGCAGGTCGATAACCTGGCGGTTGGACTGGTCCAGCGCAGGTTGGGTACAGCTGACCGAAGGCGCGGCGATCAAGGCGGCAAACTGGTCTTTCAGCGTCGGCAACGGCATGCCCGTACTCCTCGGAAACGTTGCCCATCATAGGACTATCCGCTGTCTGGAATAAACCGTTGAGGGCTGACTGCTGTAGACTCTCTGCCAACCACGCCCCCTCTTTCGAGTCTGTGATGCACAAAGAAACCGAACTGAAGCTCCGCGCCAGCCGCGAGACCCTTGCCGCACTGCGCGAGCACCCTCTGCTGAAAAAGCGCAACAAGTCCGGCTGGCAGACCCGTGAACTGCTCAACCAGTACTTCGACACCCCCGAGCGTGAGCTGTCCGCCGCCCGTGTCGCCCTGCGCCTGCGCCGCGATGGCGACGCTGTCATCCAAACCCTCAAGTGCCGCGGCCAGAGCGTGGCTGGCCTGTCCGAGCGCAACGAGTACGAATGGAACCTGGACAAGGTCAAGCTCGACCTGAAGAAGCTGGACGCCACCTGCTGGCCCGAGCAACTGGCCAACCTGGACAAGAAAACCATCAAGCCGCTGTTCACCACCGACTTCAGCCGTGAATACGCTGAAATCGCCTGGGGCCGTGGCAAGAGCAAGGTGGTGATCGAGGCCGCGCTGGACCAAGGCTTCGTGATCGCCGGCAAGCGCAAGGAAGAGATCTGCGAGCTGGAACTGGAACTGCGTGAAGGTGAACCGCAAGCCCTGCTGGAACTGGCCGCAGAACTGGCCGCCAGCCTGCCACTGATGCCGTGCGACATCAGCAAGGCTGAGCGCGGTTACCGCCTGCTGGAACCGGACAGCTACGAGCTGGACCTGCCGCATACCGCGCTGGAAGCCGAAATGGCCTTGGACGACGCCTATGCCGCCCTCGCCTGGCAACTGCTGGGCAGCAGCCAGCGCCTGGCCGAGCAGTACCGCCACAACGGCCACTGGCGCCTGCTCCAGGACTGGGTCGAGTGCCTGAGCGAGCTGCGCGCACTCACCGCCAGCCTGGGCCAGGCGGCACCGCGCGCCACCACCCGCGACCTGCGCGCCAGCCTTGATGCCTTGCTTGAAGACTGGCGCCCGCTGGTTCAGGCCGGCAACGATGACGAAGACATCCGTCGCGCCGCGCCCGAGCAGTTTGCCGAAGAACTGGAAGACGTACGCTGGGGCCAGTTCTCGCTGGAAACCTCACGCTGGCTGATGGCCCGGACCTGGACCGCAGAGCGCAAGGGCCGCGGCGAACGCCAGGGCAAGGCGCAACTGGCCAGCTGGCTGGGGCACCTGCTGGGCGAGGAAGGCCGCGCGCTGAAGCTGCCGCTGTACACCCAGCGCCCGGAAGACCTGGCCGAGCAGCTGCCACGTATCGAGCAGCTTCTGGCCTGGCTGCACCACGCCCGCCAGGTGCTGGAAGCGCCGCAGATGGACCGCTTGTACGGCGACCTGAAAAAGCTGCACGAGCTGGCCGAGCAGCCCATCAGCGATGAAGTGCTGGAAGCGCGTATCGAACAGGCTCGAGCGGTGGACCAGAGCCGCGGCTGGAAGCACCTGCTCAAGGCGTGATACCGCGTCGCCTGCTTCGCGGGTAAACCCGCTCCTACAAAGGTTCGCGTCAGGCGTGAGGCCGGTGTAGGCGCGGGTTTACCCGCGAATGGCCTCACCGGTGTAGGAGCGGGTTTACCCGCGAATATCCTTAACGCGATAGCGGCAGGCTAGTGGTGGACTTGATCTCGGAAAGCGCCACAATCGAGTTCACCTCCTGAATCCCCGGCACGTTCGACAATTTTTCGAAGAAGAACCGCTCGTAGGCCTCGATGTCCGACGTGACGATTCGCAGCAGAAAGTCCACGGCCCCCATCAGCACATAACACTCCAGCACCTCAGGGAACCCGCGGATCGCCTCGGTGAACTCGGTAAAGTTGGAGCGCCCATGGGCGTTCAGTTTCACTTCGGCGAAAATCTGCGTGTTCAGGCCGACCTTCTTGCGGTCCAGCAAGGTCACCTGCCCACGAATCACCCCCTCTTCCTTCAAGCGCTGAATGCGCCGCCAGCACGGCGATTGCGACAGCCCGACGCGCTCGGCGATCTGTGCACTGGACAGCGAAGCGTCCTCCTGCAGCAGCTCGAGGATGCGACGGTCGTAGGTGTCCAGCTCGCTGTGCATTATTTATGCTCCATCTTAGATATTTTTGGATAAAAGAATTCACAAATAGGGCGAAATCCCCCAATCATAGCGAAAAAATACCGCCAGCAACGTGCAAGAATTTCTCCCTCATTTGCGGAGACCAGCATGAACGCACAGCCCCGTACCGACGCCTGGGCCGCCACCAACGCCCACAGCACCGTGCACTATCGCCTGCAGGCCGAGGCCGAGCCCGATAGCCTGTGCCGGGTGCTCAACCTGTTCGCCTTGCAGTTCCTGACCCCGCATAGCGTGGAGGTCAGCCAGCAGGATGACTGGCTGGATATCGAAATTGGCATTGGCGGGTTGAGCTGGCACCGGGCCGAGGTCATTGCACAGAAGCTGCGTAACCTGGTGTGTGTGGGTGAGGTGAGCCTGACCAACTTGCAGCGAGTGGCGTTGGCAGTGGTCTGAACCACCCTCTCTGCCGGGCCGGTACCGCATGGCACTCAAGGCCCGTGCGATCCCTGTAGGAGCGGGTTCACCCGCGAAGCGTCCGGGACAGGCGCAGCAAAATCCCGAAACCTTTCACCTCCGATAGCCACCCGCCGCCCGGCTAGCCTTGATCAACACTACCCGATCAGGCACGGACGCCAACCATGCACACCCCCGACAACCTGGCACTCGACCTCAAGCGCGTGCTCCAGGCCCTGCTCGCTGACCAGCACCTGCACGCCAGCGATACCCTGCAAGTACTCGAACACGCCGCCGCCCACCCCGCTAGCCACCCGCTGGAACGCATCGCCGCCTGCAGCCTGGAAAGCCGCCAGCACCCCGGCCAGCCCCTGGACCTGGAGCACCTTTGCCAGTGGCTGGCCGACAAGGTCGGCCAACCCTACCTGCGCATCGACCCCATGCAACTCGACCTGCCCCAGGTCACCGGCCTGATCTCCCCAGCCTTCGCCCAGCGCCACGGCATCCTCATCGTCGCGGCTGATGCCTGCAGCGTCACCGTCGCCAGCGCCCAGCCTTTCCAGGATGACTGGCAGGCCGACCTGGCCCGCAGCCTCGGCCGGTCGATCCGTCGCGTACTGGCCAGCCCGCAGCAGATCCGTCAGTCAGCGCAGTCGTTCCACCGCCTGGCCCAGTCGGTAAAAGGCGCGCAATACCAGCAGTCGGCCAGCCTGGGGGAACTTGAGCAATTGCTTGAGCTGGGCAAACGCCAGGCCGAGGCCAGCGCAGACGACGCGCATATCGTGCATATCGTCGACTGGCTGTTGCAATACGCCATCGAGCAACGCGCCAGTGATATCCACCTGGAACCACGCCGCGAACAGGGCCAGCTGCGCTACCGTATCGATGGCCTGCTGCACACCGTCTATGCCTTCCCCGCCGGGGTCACCCTGGCCCTCGTCAGCCGCCTGAAACACCTGGGCCGCATGGACGTTGCCGAGAAGCGCCGGCCGCAGGACGGCCGGCTGCAAAGTCGCCTACCCGGGGGTGGCGAAGTGGAGCTGCGGCTTTCGACCCTGCCCACCCCGTTTGGCGAGAAACTGGTGCTGCGCCTGTTCGACCCGCAACAGTTGCAAGAGGGCTTCGACCGCCTTGGCCTGCACGGCCAGCAACTGGCCCAATGGCAGCGCCTGCTTCGTCAGCGCCAAGGCATCATCCTGGTCACCGGCCCCACCGGCTCCGGCAAAACCAGCACGCTGTACACCAGCCTCAAACTGCTGGCCACCCCACAGGTCAACCTGTGCACCATCGAAGACCCGATCGAGCGCCTGGAGCCAGCCTTCAACCAGCTGCAGGTACAGCCCGCGCTGGACCTGGGGTTTGCCAACGCGGTCAGGGCCATGCTGCGCCAAGACCCCGACATCATCATGATCGGCGAAATCCGCGACCGCGAAACCGCTCTGGTGGCGGTGCAGGCAGCGCTGACCGGGCACCTGGTGCTATCGACCCTGCATACCAACGACGCCTGCGCAGCAATCACCCGTTTGCAAGAGCTGGGTGTGGCCGACTACCTGATCAAGGCGACGCTTATCGGGGTGATGGCCCAGCGCCTGGTGCGAACCGTCTGCACCGACTGCCAGACAGGTTCATCAGCCACCTGCCGAGCCTGCCGCGGCACCGGTTTTCAGGGGCGCACGGGATTATTCGAACTGCTCGAGCCCAGCGATACCTTGCGCGCATTGATCGGCCCTGATGCCGACCTGACCTGTTTGCGGCGCCAGGCGCTGGCCGATGGCCTGGTTGACCTGCGCCATTGCGGCGAGGCCAAAGTAGCCGCTGGGCAGACCCGTGCCGAGGAAGTGCTGCGCGTCTGCAACTGACGAAAAGTCCTTTGTATTCAAGGAACTTGCCTTGTCCGAAAAGATCCAAGCGCGCATCTTCAACCATCACCCTTCGAGGTGTTTCAACATGCGTCTCAAAACCGCCATTGCCGCCGCTACCTTGCTTTCGCTGCCTATTGGCTCGGCCATGGCCGATACCTTCTGGCGTAACGTGATGACTTCCGGTGCTACCACGGCATCGAGCTACCTGACCTCGCGGGATCACAAGCTGGTAGTGGCCGCGCAGGATGACGCCAGCAGCTTCGTCGCCAGCGAAGGCGCGATCCGCGGGCCGTTCCTGGAAGCGGCCATGCGCGAGGCACGGGCAGAGAACCCAGGGATGCAGGCTTCCGACATGGAGTTGGCCAATGCCATCCTGGCCAAAAATGCAGTAGCCGAGTAACCGCGTCGCCTGCTTCGCGGGTAAACCCGCTCTACAGGCACCCGCGAAGCATCCAACACCAACCTTAGCGATAAGCCTCCACCGGCACACACGCACAGAACAGGTTCCTGTCCCCATACACGTTGTCTACCCGGTTCACCGCCGGCCAGTATTTGTGCTGGCGCACGTGAGCACTGGGGGCCACCGCCTGCTCCAGGCTATACGGCCTGTCCCATACCCCCAACACATCAGCCAAGGTATGCGGTGCATGTTTCAGCGGGTTGTTCTCCGCTGGCCAGTTGTCCTGCTGTACTTCGTCAATTTCCGCCCGTATCGCCAGCATCGCCTCGACGAACCGGTCCAGCTCGGCCTTCGATTCACTCTCGGTCGGCTCCACCATCAACGTACCCGGCACCGGGAACGACATGGTCGGTGCGTGGAAGCCATAGTCCATCAGGCGCTTGGCCACGTCCTCTTCGCTTATGCCTGTCAGTGCCTTCAACGGCCGCAGGTCGAGGATGCATTCATGCGCCACGCGCTGGTTGCGCCCACGGTAGAGCACCGGGAACGCCGCGCCCAACTGGCTGGCCAGGTAGTTGGCCGAAAGGATAGCCACCTCGCTGGCGTCGGCCAGCTGCGGGCCCATCATGGCGATGTACATCCAGCTGATCGGCAAGATGCTTGCGCTGCCCCAGGGCGCGGCGCTGACCGCGCTGTTGTTCGGGTCCAACCCAGGCACCGGCACCACCGGATGGCTGGCGACGAACGGCTTGAGGTGCGCGCGGATACCGATCGGCCCCATACCCGGGCCGCCGCCGCCGTGGGGAATGCAGAACGTCTTGTGCAAGTTCATGTGTGAAACATCGGCCCCAATGTCTGCGGGGCGCGCCAGGCCCACCTGGGCGTTGAGGTTGGCACCGTCCATGTAAACCTGGCCGCCGTGCTGGTGCACCACATCGCAGATTTCGCGTATCCCCTCCTCGTACACGCCGTGGGTCGAGGGGTAGGTAATCATCAGGCACGACAGACGCTCCCCGGCCGCGCGTGCCTTGGCTTTGAGGTCAGCCAGGTCGACGTTGCCATCGTTGTCGCAATCAACGATCACCACTTCCATGCCGGCCATCTGTGCCGATGCCGGGTTGGTGCCGTGGGCCGACGACGGGATCAGGCACAACGTGCGCATCGGCTGGTGGCGGCTGCAGTGATAGCGCGTAATGGCCATCAGGCCGGCGTATTCACCCTGAGCACCGGAGTTGGGCTGCATGCAGATCGCATCGAAGCCGGTGATCGCGCACAGCCAGCTTTCCAGTTCGTCGATCATCGCCTTGTAGCCTGCCGCCTGGGCCGCCGGGGCGAACGGGTGCAGCTGGGCAAAACCGGGCCAGGTGATGGGGATCATCTCACTGGTGGCGTTGAGTTTCATGGTGCACGAGCCCAGCGGGATCATCGACTGATTCAGCGCCAGGTCCTTGTTCTCTAGCTGCTTGAGGTAGCGCAGCATCTCTGTTTCGCTGTGATGCAGGTTGAACACCGGGTGGCCGAGGAATGACGTGCGTCGCACCAGGCTGGCGGGTATGCCTTCAGGCAGGGCCAACTGGTCGAGGGCGGTGATTTCCAGGCCATGATCCACCCCCAGGAAGATGTCGAGCAGGCGCAGCACCGTCTGTTCGTTGCAGGTTTCGTCCAGGCTCACGCCCAGGTGCCCGCGACCGAGGATGCGCAAATTGATGTGCGCGGCCTCGGCGCTTTCAATGATGGCCGCCTGGGCACCGCCAACATTCAGGGTAAGGGTGTCGAAGAAGTGCTGATTGAGGCGTTTGATGCCTTTGGCCTCAAGGCCGGCAGCCAGGATGAAGGTCAGCCGGTGCACACGCTGAGCGATGCGTTGCAGGCCTTCCGGGCCGTGGTACACCGCGTAGAAGCCAGCAATGTTGGCCAGCAGCACCTGGGCCGTGCAGATGTTGGAGTTGGCCTTTTCGCGGCGAATATGCTGCTCGCGGGTCTGCAGGGCCATCCGTAACGCGGTGTTGCCACGGGCATCGCGCGACACGCCGATGATGCGCCCCGGCATGGCCCGCTTGTAGTCGTCGCGACAGGCGAAATAGGCCGCGTGAGGCCCGCCGTAGCCCATCGGCACACCAAAGCGCTGGGTCGAGCCCAGCACCACATCGGCGCCCAGCTCTCCGGGCGGTGCCAGCACCACCAGGCTCAGCAGGTCAGCGGCTACGCAGGCCAAGGCCTGCTGGCTGTGCAACTGGTCAATCAGCGGGCGCAAATCGCGCACTTCGCCGTGGGTGTCGGGGTACTGCAGCAAAGCGCCGAACACCGAGTGTTTGGCAAGGTTATCCACAGAATCGACGATCAGCTCGAAGCCGAAGCCTTCGGCGCGGGTCTTGAGTACCGATAGGGTCTGCGGATGGCAGTGCTCGTCGGCAAAGAAGGCGTTGCTCTTGTTGCGTGCCACCCGCTTGGCCAGGGCCATGGCTTCGGCGGCAGCGGTGGCTTCATCGAGCAGCGAGGCATTGGCCAGAGGCAGGCCGGTGAGGTCGATGACCATTTGCTGGAAGTTCAGCAGCGCCTCCAGCCGGCCTTGGGCAATTTCGGGTTGATAGGGCGTGTAGGCGGTATACCAACCGGGGTTTTCCAGCACGTTGCGCAGGATGACCGTGGGGGTGATGGTGCCGTGGTAGCCCATGCCGATGAGACTGGTCCAAACCTGGTTCTGTTCGGCATAACCGGCGAGCTTGGCCAGGGCGGCTTGCTCGTCCAGTGCCGCTGGGAGGTCGAGGGGGCGATTGAGGCGGATGTCTGGCGGAACGGTCTGCTCGATCAGCTCCTTGCGGCTGGCGATACCCAGCGCGTTGAGCATGGCCTGCTGCTCTGTGGCATCGGGGCCCAGGTGGCGACGCAGAAATGGGTTGAGCTCTTGCAGTTGATGCAGGGATGGCGACTGGGACATGACGACGCTCTCTTCCTAGACCAGGTCTCATGGAGACTTACAAGTCTAGGAAGGGATTGCCGATTGTGCGGGGAAACTTGTTTGCAGGCCCGGCCTCTTCGTGGCTAAAGCCGCTCCTACAGGGGCTGCACCCGTCTCGAGTGCAGCGCTGCACCTGTGTAGGAGCGGCTTTAGCCGCGAAGCAGGCGACGCGGTCTTACTCGCCAATCAGCGCCTGGTAGCCAGCCGCATCCAGCAAGTTGTCCAGCTCGGCCGGGTTGCTTGGCTTCAATTTGAAGATCCACGAATCGTAAGGCTCTTCGTTGAGCAGTTCCGGGTTCTCAGCCAACTCTTCGTTGACCGCAATCACTTCGCCACCGACCGGGGCGTAGATGTCCGAAGCGGCCTTGACCGACTCAACTACACCCGCAGGGTCGCCAGCGCCAAACACTTTGCCGACTTCCGCCAATTCGACGAACACCACATCACCCAAGGCTTGCTGGGCGTGATCGCTGATACCCACGGTCACACTGCCGTCGGCTTCCAGGCGAGCCCACTCATGGCTTTCGGCAAAACGCAGTTCGGCGGGGATATTGCTCATGTCTTGAATTCCTCGATTGGCTCAGCGGTACGCCCGCCGGTTATAAATTGTTCAGATCAGGATCTTGCCGTGGCGCACGAAGGTCGGTTTGACCACCCGCACCGGGTACCACTTGCCGCGAATTTCCACCTCGGCCCGATCACCGGTAGCCATAGGCACGCGCGCCAACGCAATGGACTTGCTCAGCGTAGGCGAGAAACTACCACTGGTGATCTCCCCTTCGCCAATGCCGGCTACACGCACGACCTGATGGGCGCGCAGTACACCACGCTCTTCCAGCACCAGACCCACCAGTTTTTCCTGCACGCCGTGCTCGATTTCCGCAAGCAGGCCGACACGGCCGATGAAGTTGCGCTCGGCCGGTTCCCAGGCGATGCTCCAGCCCAGGTTGGAGGTGAGCGGGGTGTGGTTTTCGTCGATGTCCTGGCCGTACAGGTTCATGCCGGCTTCCAGGCGCAGGGTATCGCGGGCGCCCAGGCCGCTTGGGGCGATACCGGCGCCGACCAGGTCGTTGAAGAAGGCCACCGCCTGATCGCCCGGGAAGATGATCTCCAGGCCGTCCTCGCCGGTATAGCCGGTGCGGGCAATGAACCAGTCGCCGTCGGCAACGCCCTCGAACGGGCGCAGTTCGCGGATGAGTGCAGCGCGCGCGGGGCTGAGCAGGGCCGCGACCTTTTCGCGGGCCCGCGGCCCCTGGATGGCAAGGATGGCCAAATCAGGGCGAACCTGGAAGTCCACGGAAAAACCGGCACGCTGCGATTGCAGCCAATCGAGCACCTTGGCACGGGTGGCGGCGTTGGTGACCAGGCGATAGCCGGTTTCAGTGCGGTAGACGATCAGATCATCGATCACCCCGCCCTGTTCGTTCAGCAGTGGGCTATACAGCGCCTTGCCGGTGTCGTCGAGGCGGGCCACGTCGTTGGCCAGCAAGTGCTGCAGCCAAACAGTGGCATCAGTGCCGTCAACATCGATCACGGTCATATGGGAGACATCGAAGACGCCGCAATCGCTGCGCACCTGGTGGTGCTCCTCGACCTGCGAGCCATAGTGCAGGGGCATGTCCCAGCCACCGAAATCGACCGTCTTGGCGCCTAACGCCAGGTGCAGGTCATACAAAAGCGTGCGCTGTCCCATGGGTTTCTCCTTCCGGGCGTGGCGAAGCGGCGGCGGTCGATGACGTTGGGTCGTCAGCTTTTCTTGTTACTCACACCCGCCGCGCGAATGCCGCGCATTGTAGCCGCAAGGTCGCAAACTGACATCCTCAGTGACTGTGACCGGGTCGACGTGCCGAACGGCGAATCAGGCCGATGACCGGCAGCAGCCCCACCAATACCAAGGTCAGTGCCGGCAGCGAGGCTCGCGCCCACTCGCCTTCGCTGGTCATCTCAAACACCCGCACGGCGAGGGTGTCCCAGCCGAACGGCCGCATCAGCAAGGTGGCGGGCATTTCCTTGAGCACATCGACGAATACCAGCAGCGCGGCGCTAAGTGCCCCCGGCACCAGCAGCGGTAGATACACCTTGAAAAACAATCTTGTGCCGCCAACACCCAGGCTGCGCGAGGCTTCAGGGAGTGACGGGCGGATGCGCTCCAGGCTGCTCTCCAGCGGTCCGTAGGCCACCGCGATGAAGCGCACCAGGTAGGCCAGCAGCAACGCCGAGAGGCTACCTAGCAGCAGCGGCTTGCCGGCGCCACCCAGCCAGCTGGACAACGGGATGACCAGGTGGTTGTCGAGGTAACTGAAGGCCAGCATGATCGATACCGCCAACACCGAACCGGGCAGGGCATACCCCAGATTGGCCAGGCCAACCCCGGCGCGGATACCGCCCGTCGGTGCCTGGCGCCGGGCAAAGGCCAGCAGCAGCGCCACACATACCGTGACCAGCGCCGCCATGCTGCCCAGGTACAGGGTGTGCAGCACCAGGCCGACATAACGCTCATCCAGGTCATGCCGACCGCGTTGCCAGAACCACACCAGCAACTGCAACAGCGGGATGACGAAAGCGCAGGCGAACACCAGCAGGCACCAGCCACTGGCCAACAGTGCCTTGAGACCACGCAGGTGATAAAGCGCCTGCGCGCGCGGCCGTTCGTTGCCGCTCCGACTGGCACCGCGGGCGCGGCGCTCGCCGTACAGCACCAGCATCACCGCCAGCAGCAGCAGGCTGGCCAGCTGGGCCGCACTGGACAAGCTGAAAAAGCCGTACCAGGTCTTGTAGATGGCTGTGGTGAAGGTGTCGAAGTTGAATACGGCCACTGCACCGAAGTCAGCCAGGGTTTCCATCAGCGCCAGGGCGATACCGGCACCGATCGCCGGCCGAGCCATGGGTAAGGCCACCCGCCAGAAAGCCTGCAGGGGCGATAACCCAAGTACCCGCGCCGCCTCCATCAGGCCCTTGCCCTGAGCCAGGAAAGCCGTGCGCGCCAACAAGTAGACATAGGGATAGAAGACCAGCACCAGGACGGTGATTACCCCACCGGTGGAACGCACCCGAGGCAGGCGCATTGGCCCAAACACCTCGCGCAGGGCGCTTTGCACCGGGCCGGCAAAGTCCAGCAGGCCGACGAAGACAAACGCCAGCACGTAGGCCGGGATGGCGAACGGTAACATCAGCGCCCAGTCCAGCCAGCGTCGACCGGGGAAGTCGCAGAGGCTGGTAAGCCAGGCCAGGCTGACGCCCAGCACGGTCACACCAATGCCCACGCCCACCACCAGGGTCAGGGTATTGCCGAGCAGGCGCCCCATCTGGGTGTCGAGCAGGTGGGACCAGATCTGCAGGTCGATGGATTGCCAGGACAACAGCAGCACGCTCAGGGGCAGCAGCACCAAGGCGGCGATCAGGGAGACCGGGAGGTACCAGCGGCGTTGGGGGGTGTGGGGCAAATTGAATGTCTCTGTGGCTGATTTGCGACCGCTTTGCGGTCGTTCGCGGGTAAACCCGCTCCTACAGGGACCGCGCAGCCTTCAAAGGCAGTGCAGATCCTGTAGGAGCGGGTTTACCCGCGAAAGGGCCCTAACGGGCCCAAAGAGGATAAAGCCTGGCGCTTAGTTGTAGCCAGCCCGATCCATCAGGCGAATGGCTTCAGCCTGGCGCTTGCCGGCAATTTCCACCGGAATGCTATCGGCCTTGAAGCTGCCCCACGCCGCCACTTCCTCCGATGGTTTCACCTTCGGGTTGGCCGGGAACTCCTGGTTGATATCAGCAAAAAGCTTTTGCGCTTCTTCGCCGGTCATCCATTCCACCAGTTTCTTCGCGGCTTCCGGGTGTGGCGCATGCTTGGTCAGGCCGATGCCCGACAGGTTCACGTGCACGCCACGGTCACCCTGATTGGGCCAGAAGATCTTCACCGGCAGGTTCGGGTTCTGCTTGTGCAGACGGCCGTAGTAGTAGGTGTTGACCACGCCCACATCACACTGCCCGGCCTCGATGGCCTGGATCACCGCGTTGTCGTCGGAGAACACATCGGTGGACAGGTTGTTGACCCACCCTTTGACGATTTTCTCGGTCTTGGCCTCACCGTGGGTTTCGATCAGGGTGGCGGTCAGCGACTGGTTGTACACCTTCTTGGCCGTGCGCAGGCACAGACGGCCTTCCCACTGTTTGTCAGCCAGGGCTTCGTAGGTGCTCAACTCCTCGGGTTTGACCCGCTCGGTGGAGTAGATGATGGTGCGCGCGCGCAGGCTCAGGCCGGTCCACTCATGGGACGAGGCGCGGTACTGCGCCGGGATGTTCTGGTCGATGACGTCGGACTCGATCGGCTGCAGAATGCCCATCTGCTCGGCCTGCCACAGGTTGCCTGCATCGACGGTCAGCAGCAGGTCGGCCACACCATTGTCGCCCTCGGCCTTGATGCGCTGCATCAGCGGGGCTTCCTTGTCGGTGATGAACTTGATCTTGACCCCGGTCTTGGCGGTATAGGCATCGAACACCGGCTTGATCAGCTCGTCGATGCGCGAGGAGTACACCACCACTTCGTCCGCTGCCTGGGCAGTGCCGCCGAACAGGGTCAGGGCCAAGGCGGCCAGTAGGGGCTTGCGTGGCAACATTTTAAGCACTCCTCGATCGTATGAGAGGTGCGAATGGTAGTGAATCCCATTTTCTGGCTCACCTACCTAGGCGTTACCGGATGTTGCAAAGGACTGCTACGCAGCCCCGCCACTCTCAAGCCTTGGCCAGATCTGGCAGGTCACCACTCAAACCCAACGCCTGGCGCACAAACAGCGCCTTGGCCTCCGGCATCTGCTCAACCAGTTTCAACCCGCTGTTGCGCAACCAGCGCAACGGCAGCGGATCAGCCTGGAACAATCTCTCGAAGCCCTCCATCGCCGCCATCAACGCCAGGTTGTGTGGCATGCGCCGGCGCTCGTAACGGCTCAGCACCTTCACATCGGCCAGTCTCTCGCCGCGCTCGCAAGCATTGACCAGCACCTCAGCCAGCACCGCCGCGTCGAGAAAGCCCAGGTTCACACCCTGCCCGGCCAGCGGGTGAATGGTGTGTGCAGCATCACCGATCAAGGCCAGGCCTTCATCTACGTAGCGCTTGGCGTGACGCTGGCGCAGCGGCACGCACACCCGTGGGTCGGCCTGCAGCACCTCCCCCAGACGCCCTTCGAAGGCCCGCTCCAGGGCCTGCAGGAAGGCCGCTTCATCCATCGCCATCAGCTGCTCGGCATGCTCCGGGGTGGTCGACCAGACGATCGAGCACCAGTCCTGCTGACCATCGCGGGTCAACGGCAGGAACGCCAGCGGACCTTCGTCAGTGAAGCGCTGCCAGGCCGTGGCCTGGTGCCCGGCGCTGCAACGCACGCTGGTGACAATGGCATGGTGCAGGTAATCCCATTCGCGGGTTTCGCAGCCGGCCAGACGCCGCACCGCCGAATTGGCACCGTCGGCAGCGATCACCAACGGTGCCCGCAGTTGCCGGCCATCCGCCAGGGTCAGCAGCCACTCATCGCCGGAGCGACGTAATTGCTCCAGCCGCGCATTGGCCAGCAGGCCGATGTCGCTGTCGTGCAGGCGCTCCAGCAGGCCGTCCTGCACCACCCGGTTCTCGACGATATGGCCGAGCACCTGGGCATGCACACTGGCCGCCGAGAAGTGAATCTGACCGGTGCCGCTGCCATCCCAAACATGCATGTCGGAATACGGCGTGGCGCGCCGCTGGGCAATGCCGTCCCAGGCGCCGAGGCGCTCGAGGATGCGCTGGCTGGCCGCCGATAGCGCGCTGACACGCGGTTCGAACGGAGCCTGGGCATCGAAGGGTACGACCGTCAGCGGGCCACCATCGAGCAACAGAATTTGCAGGCCACTGTGGCGCAACGCCAAGGCCAGGGCGCTGCCGACCATACCGGCACCGACAATCAACAGATCTGCGCGCATTTCCATGCCTTACGCCTGCCTCGCTTGCGGCTTGAGCCGCACGTATAGGGTTTTATCGACCCGCGCCACCAACTCGCCGGCGCCATCGCGGATATCGACCTGCAAACGCGGCAGGCATTTCTTGCCGGTGGCGGCCTGCTGGCGGATTTCGTCCAGCAGCGCATCATCGACGTGGAATTCGGCATAAACCGGGCCTTTGCCCGGCGAGATGAAATCGATGCTGGCGGCCTTGTCCCAGACGATGTAGTCGCGCCCCAGCTGCTCGATCAGCAACAGCATGTAGAACGGGTCGACCATGGCATACAGGCTGCCACCGAACTGGGTACCGACGTAATTGCGGTTCCAGCGAGTCAGTTTCATCGCCACCTTGACACTACGCAGGTCCGGGCTGATGTGCTGCACACGGATACCGGCACCCAGGTACGGTGGGTAGAGGTTCAGCATCCAGCGCAGCATGCGCGCCCGACGCGCCAGTTTACGCGGGTTGCTCATGCCTGGCCCCGCGGATCAGGGCGGGTGCCCAGGCCCATCGCCTGGCGTGCGAACCAGCTTTTTGCCGGTGGCAACAGGTCGAGCCCGAGCAGGCCAAGGTTGCGCCCGGCCGTCAGCAACGGCTGATTGCTGCCGAAGAGGCGGGTGACCTGGTCGGAGAAGCCGATGGTCATTGCCTGGTCCAGGCGCTGGCGCTGGTGATAGGCCTGCAGCGTGGTCAGGTCGCCAGGCTGCTGTGGGCCCGCCAGCAGCGCTTCGGCCAGGGCCTGCACATCACGCAACGACAGATTGAAACCCTGGCCCGCGATGGGGTGCAGGCTGTGTGCTGCGTTGCCCAGCACCACCAGGTGCGGCCGCACCTGCTCCTGGGCCTCGATCAAGGACAGCGGGTAGAGGTGCCGTGCGCCCACCTGGCGCAGCGCGCCCAGGCGGTATCCGAACACACCCTGCAGTTCGCGCAGGAAGCTGCGCTCGTCGATGTCGGCCAGACGCCGCGCATCCATGCCCTGGCGGGTCCACACCAGTGCGCAGCGGTTTTCCGGCAACGGCAGCAAGGCCATGGGGCCCTCTTCGGTGAAGCGCTCGAAAGCCTGGCCGCCGTGGGCCTCACCCGGGGTAATGTTGGCGATCAACGCGCTCTGCTGGTACGGCGTGTGGCGCACATGGATACCCAACTGCTCACGCAGGCCAGAGCGGCCACCATCGGCCAGTACCGCCAGGTCACATTCCAGCTGGGTGTCATCGTTCAGCCGCAGGCGATAACCGCGCTCGATGGCCTGCATTGAGGTCACTTCGGCCGGGCAGCGCCAGCTCACCACCTCGCTGTCCAGCCCTTGCCACAGGCACTGGCCGAGCCAGGCGTTTTCCACCACGTAACCCAGCGCCGGTACGCCCTCTTCCAGGGCATCCAGGCGGGTGGCGCCAAAGCGACCACGGTCGGACACGTGAATCTGGCGAATAGGCTCGGCGCGGCGACCGATGGCCTGCCACAGGCCCAGTTGCTGATAAATCTGCTGGGTGCCGAAGGACAATGCCGACGAGCGCGCATCGTAGCTGGGCTGGTAGCTGTCGCCGGGGGCGAACGGCTCGATCAGCAGGATCTTCCAGCCGCGCGCCTTGGCGCCGGCCTGCAGGGCCAAAGCCAGGCTTGCGCCAACCAGGCCACCGCCGATGATCGCCAGGTTTACCCGGCTCATGCCACGGCCTTGCGGGCAGCCTGCATCAGCGCCTCGATCTCGGCGACCGTACGCGGCACGCCCGAAGTCAGGATTTCACAACCTTGCCTGGTCACTACCACGTCGTCCTCGATCCTTACCCCAATGCCGCGCCACTTTTTGGCCACAGCCTGATTGTCGGCGCCAATGTAGATACCCGGCTCCACGGTCAGCGCCATGCCAGGTTCCAGTACCCGCCACTCGCCGCCCACCTTGTACTCGCCCACGTCGTGCACATCCATGCCCAGCCAGTGCCCGGCGCGGTGCATGTAGAAGGCGCGATACGCTTCGCTGTCGATCAGCGCCTGCACATCACCTTCGAGCAAGCCCAGCTCCACCAGGCCCGCGGTGATGACCCGCACGGTCGCCTCATGGGCGTGGTTCCAGTGCTTGCCGGGGGCTATTTCGGCAAACGCCGCCGCCTGAGCCTTGAGCACCAGCTCGTAGATGGCCTTCTGCTCTGGCGAAAACCGCCCACTGACCGGGAAGGTGCGGGTGATGTCGCTGGCATAGCAGTCGATTTCGCAGCCGGCGTCGATCAGCACCAGGTCGCCATCCTTGAGCGGCGCATCGTTCTGTTGATAGTGCAGGATGCAGCCATTGCGCCCGGCCGCAACGATCGAGCCGTAGGCCGGCATCTTCGCCCCGCCCTTGCGAAATTCGTAGTCCAGCTCGGCTTCCAGGCTGTACTCGTGCAGCCCGGCGCGGCAGGCCTGCATGGCCCGCACATGGGCCCGCGCAGAAATGTCTGCAGCAGCACGCATCACCTTCACTTCCGCCGCCGATTTATACAGGCGCATATCGTGCAGCAGATGATCCAGCGCAACGAACTCGTTCGGTGGCTGGGCGCCCAGGCGTGCCTTGGAGCGGATCACGTTGATCCAGTCCATCAGACGGCGGTCGAACTCCGGGTTGCTGCCCATGGCGCTGTAGACCCGCTCGCGGCCTTCGATCAGGCCAGGCAGGATCTCGTCGATATCCGTGATGGGGAAGGCATCGTCAGCGCCGAAATCGCGCACCGCCCCTTCCTGGCCGGCCCGCAGGCCGTCCCACAGCTCGCGCTCGGGGTTGCGTTCACGGCAGAACAGCACGTACTCGCCATGCTCACGCCCTGGAATCAAAGCAATCACCGCCTCGGGCTCCGGGAAGCCGCTGAGGTACTGGAAGTCGCTGTCCTGGCGGTACACGTGCTCGACGTCGCGGTTGCGGATGGCAACCGCAGCGGCGGGCAGAATGGCGATGCTGTTGGGGACCATCTGCGCCATCAGCGCCTTGCGCCGACGGGCATACTCGGCCTTGGGAATGTGGCTCATGGGCAGACTACCCTTGGTTGATCAGTGCAGCGAGGGCTTGGGCGCGGGTGCGGCCGGCTTGGCCAGCTCGGAGAACAGCAGCAGGGGCGCCACGCGCAGGTATTCCATGACTTCCATGTAGTCGCTCTCACCGTCCTCGGACTCTTCGAGCGCTTCCTGGACCTGCGAAATGGCCACCAGGTCCTGCAGCACTTCCTTGGCCTCGTCGGACAAGTCCTTACCGCCAGCGTTCAGGCCGAAACCGGTCACGAAGCCTTGGCACCACTGGCCCAGCGCGGTGGCGCGGTCGCTCAGTGCAGCATCATCGGAAGGCAGCAGCAGGACAATCGCCATGTCGTCGCTGGTCAGCTCACCCTTGACCATTTCCTGCAAGCCGACCAAGGCATTGCGGACACTGTCACCAGGCTCGATTTCCAGCAGTTGGGCGGCATCGGCCAACCAGGCATCGGCATCGAAGCCGGCGCCGGCGCAGCTGCGGCCAATCAGCAGGCCGTGCAGTTCGGCCGGGGTGACAGGATGGCCATTGCTCGAGAGCAGCATGGCGAAAGCGTTGTAGGGCGATTGAGTATTGGGCATGGGCAGCTAGGCGCCAGACGGCGCAATGTCTAGAATGAAGACCTTGTATCCTAGCACCGGCAGGCGCGCCAAGACCATCGGCACTGGCCGTTGCCGCCCAGGGAGAGGCATCATCGCCAGGTGAGTCAACGACGGAGCGAATCGAGTGCAACCCACGCAAGAGAACGACCTGCAGGCACTGATGAGCCGATTCGAGTTGCTGATCGAACGCGTCGAGCAACTAAAACGGCAAAATGCACTCCTAGTAGCTCAGGAAAAATCCTGGCGCGAAGAGCGCGCCCACCTCATCGAAAAGAACGAGATCGCCAAGCGCAAAGTCGAGTCGATGATTTTACGCCTCAAGGCTCTGGAGCAAGACTCATGAGTTCAAGCAATAGCGTCACCGTGCAGATCCTCGACAAGGAATACTCGATCATCTGCCCGCCGGAAGAGCGCAACAACCTGGTCAGCGCTGCGCGCTACCTGGACGGCAAGATGCGCGAAATTCGCAGCAGCGGCAAGGTGATCGGTGCCGACCGCATCGCGGTCATGGCAGCGTTGAACATTACCCACGAAATGCTGCACCGCCAGGAAGACCGCAACGACGCGCCAGTCACCGGCACGAACCGCGAACAGGTGCGCGACCTGCTGGATCGGGTAGATAAGGCTTTGTCCGACGACACGGATACCAAAATCGGCTGAGATTGGTATACTGGCGCCACTCCCTGGGGGATGCGCCAGTCGGTTATGTCCCTGAGCCGATACGCACAACCACGGGGGTTGCACGCTGGGGCCGGTGTGCATGTCCGCCCGACGGAAAGCCTTAACGCCCCCTGCAATCTCCACCTTGAACTTTCGGGTTCAAGGGCTACACCGATAGCGGTCTTATCGGGGAGCCTGAATTTTCTTGCCCGCCCACCGGCGGGCAATTCGTTTTGGCCGACTTTATTCAAGCTTTGTACGACGATTCACCCGCAGGCACTGTTCGTACTAAAGCCAGCACATCTGGGATCGCCCGTGCCATGACCGAAAACGTGCCGCTCACCCGCCCCCAGCTACGTCGCCTGCTTCGCAATGCCCGCCGCGCCCTTACCCCTGCCCAGCAACGCCAGGCCACCCTCGGCCTGTACCGCCAGCTGGCGCAACACCCCTTGTTCCGCCGCGCCCGCCACATTGCCCTGTACCTGCCCAACGACGGTGAAATCGACCCTCGCCTGCTGATGCGCGAAGCCCAGCGTCGCGGCAAGTGCATCTACCTGCCGGTGCTGCATGCCTGGCCGCGCACGCGCATGGTGTTCCAGCGTTTTGAGCAGGGTGAGAAGCTCAAGCCCAACCGCTTTCGTATTCCAGAGCCCATTATCGATCGCAAACGCCAGCGGCCGATCTGGGCGCTGGACCTGATTCTGCTACCGCTGGTCGGTTTTGACGAAGTGGGCGGCCGCCTGGGTATGGGCGGTGGCTTCTATGATCGCAGCCTGGCCTACCAGGCGCGTCGGCAAACCTGGAAAAAACCGTTGCTGCTGGGGCTGGCGCATGAATGCCAGAAGGTCGAGCGGCTGGCGCAGGCCAGTTGGGATGTTCCGCTGCAGGGCACGGTCTCGGACCGTGGCTGGTACCTGGCGCCACGTTGAGCGGCGCCAGCGGGGGGGTATCAACGTTGTGGCTGGCTGGCGTCGACCGGCATCTGATAGGCGTTGTCCAGCTTGCGCTCCCAGAAGCCTTGCGCATAACCGGTAGTGACCACACCCAGGCCAAAAATGAACACCAGGATCCACAGCAGATCCGGCTTTTTACGTTGATTCATCGAAGATTGCCCCCCAGGCAAACTGTTCAGTACTCGGCGATATTCTGGGTACCGCCGGCGCACGCGCTTTAAACGGGGCGCATTTTCCGACAACATGCGTCCGCACGCAAACCTTGACGCCAACCGGCTGTCGGTTTCGTGCAACAGGTTATTTCAAACCTTTTCAGGAGCAGCATTCATGGCTTACTGGCTGATGAAATCCGAGCCCGACGAGCTCTCCATCGAAGCCCTTGCACGCTTGGGTGAAGCGCGCTGGGACGGCGTGCGCAACTATCAGGCGCGTAATTTTCTGCGGGCCATGAGCGTGGGTGACGAATTCTTCTTCTACCACTCCAGCTGCCCGCAACCCGGCATCGCCGGCATTGCCAGAATCACCCGCGCAGCCTACCCCGACCCGACCGCGCTGGACCCTGAAAGCCATTATCACGACACCAAGGCCACGACCGACAAGAACCCGTGGAGCGCGGTGGATGTGGCCCACGTACAAACTTTCCCAAGGGTGCTGGAACTGGGGCGACTGAAACAGCAGGCCGGTCTGGTCGAGTTGCCGCTGGTGCAGAAAGGCAGCCGCCTGTCGGTCATGCCGGTAACGCCCGAGCAATGGGCGGTGATTGTCGCATTGCGCTGAATAGGCAGCTAAGGTCAAGGGCTTGACCGATATCAACACGCCACACATGGCCGCCAGGCATGATGTACCGTGCATGACCGCAAGGATGCAGAACGATGAACCGATATGCCCCTAGAATCTTCGCCACTGCACTGATCGCACTGCTCGCTGCAGCCGGCGGGCTGGGGTACTGGAAGTCGCTCCACGACCAGTTGCCCGAAGGCCTGAGCATGGGCAACGGCCGCCTTGAAGCCACCGAAGTGCAGATCGCCAGCAAGATCCCCGGTCGCCTGGCCGAAGTACTGGTCGATGAAGGCGACAACGTGACCCGTGGCCAGCTACTGGCGCGCATCGACACCCGCACCATGGAAGCCCAGCGCAGCCAGGCCGAAGCCGAAGTGCTGCGCGCCCGGGAAAACTACGCCGCCGCCCAGGCCAGCGTGCAACTGCGCCAGAGTGAACTGCTGTTGGCCAGCCAGGAGCTCAGGCGCGTACGCGAAATCTTCCAGCGCAAGTTCGCCAGCCAGCAGTTGCTCGACCAACAGCAGGCGCGCTTTGACACGGCAAACGCAGCAGTAGTGGCTGCCCGCGCCCAACTGGCAGCGATCAAGGCCGCCATTGGCGCCGCCGAAGCTCAAGTGGCGCAGCTCACCAGTGAAATCGACGACAGCAGCCTGCGTGCGCCCATCAACGGCATCATCCAGCTGCGCCTGGCCGAACCCGGTGAAGTGCTGGGTGCCGGCGGTCGTGTGCTGATGCTGATCGACCCCAGCGACCAGTACATGAACCTGTACCTGCCGGCGTCCACCAGCGGCCGACTGACCGTAGGCGACCAGGCGCGCATCGTGCTCGACGCCCTGCCCGAGCGCGCGCTGCCGGCCAAGGTGGCCTTTGTCGCAGCCAAGGCCCAGTTCACCCCTAAACAGGTGGAAACCCGCGACGAACGGCAAAAGCTGGTGTTCCGGGTCAAACTGCGCCTGAGCGACCCGGGCGCCGTGCCGCAAGCCAAACCAGGCATGCCAGGCGCCGGCTATGTACGCACGGCTGAGGTGGACTGGCCGGCCAACCTGCAATGAACGCCCCGGCACTGCTGGCCGAAGGCATCAGCCACCGTTACGGCGACCTGATAGCCCTCCACCCTCTAGGCTTCAGCCTGCCTGTGGGCACCCGCTGCGCGCTGATCGGCCCTGACGGGGCTGGCAAATCGACACTGCTGGGGCTGATCGCCGGCGTGAAACGCCTACAGCAGGGAGAGCTGCAGGTGCTGGGCGGCTCGATCCGCCAACGCCGCCATCGCACGGCGCTCTACCCCAAAGTGGCGTTCATGCCGCAGGGGCTGGGCAACAACCTGTACCCGGAACTGTCGATCAGCGAGAACATCCGCTTTTTCGCCACCCTGTTCGGGCTGGGCCGCCGCGAGAGTGAGCAGCGCATGGCCAATCTGTTGCAGGCCACCGACCTGCAGCGCTTTGCCCAGCGCCCGGCCGGCAAGCTGTCGGGTGGCATGAAGCAGAAGCTGGGCCTTTGCTGCGCGCTGATCCACGAGCCAGACCTGCTTATCCTGGACGAGCCGACCACCGGCGTCGACCCACTGTCGCGGCGGCGCTTCTGGGAGCTGGTTGAACAGGTTCGCGCACAACGCCCGCAACTGACCCTGCTGGTGGCTACCGCCTACATGGAAGAAGCCGAACAGTTCGAGCATTGCCTGATGCTCGATGGCGGCCGGCTGCTGGCCGCCGGCCCTAGCCACGAACTGGCTGCAGTCACCCCGAGCGGCAAACTGGATGACGCCTTTACCCATTACCAGGGCGCGGGCAAGGCGCAGCATCAACCACTGGCAATCCCGCCGCGCCAAGCCACGGACGGCCCGGTCGCCATCGAGGCACACGACCTGACCCTGCGTTTTGGCGACTTCACAGCGGTGAACAAGGTCAGTTTCGCCATTGGTCGCGGGGAGATCTTCGGCTTCCTGGGGTCCAACGGTTGCGGCAAGACCACCACCATGAAAGTGCTTACCGGCCTGATGCCGGCCAGCGAGGGCAGCGCCAGCCTGCTGGGTCGCCCGGTGGACGCCAGCGACCTGGCCACACGCAAGCGGGTCGGCTTCATGTCGCAGAGTTTCTCTCTGTATGGCGAGCTCAGCACCCGGCAGAACCTGGCCCTGCATGCCCGCCTGTTCGACTTGCCCAAAGCCGAGAGCGCCCAGCGCATCGATGAGCTGATCGAGCGCTTCGACCTTGCAGCTATCGCCGACCAACCGTCTGGCGCCCTGCCCCTTGGTTTGCGCCAGCGCCTGTCGCTGGCAGTGGCGGTTCTACATCGTCCGGAAGTGTTGATCCTCGACGAACCGACCTCCGGCGTCGACCCGGCCGCCCGCGACGACTTCTGGCGCCTGCTGGTAGAGCTGTCCCGCGAGCAGGGCGTGACCATTTTCCTCTCCACCCACTTCATGAACGAAGCCCAGCGCTGCGATCGTATTTCCCTGATGCACGCCGGGCGGGTGCTGGCCTGCGACACGCCCGATGCCCTGCAGCACCAGTACCAGGGCGACACACTGGAGGACGCGTTCGTCCGCTGCCTGGAACAGGCCCAGGAACTGGCGCCAACCGCCACCGACAGCAGCGTGCTGGAACAGGCGTCCACCCCCACCCTACCGCTACGCCAGGGCTTCAGCCTGCGCCGCCTGCTGGCAGTGGCCGGCCGTGAGGGCAAGGAGCTGCTGCGCGACAAGGTGCGCCTGGCCTTCGCCTTACTGGGTGCAGTGTTCATGATGGTGATCTTCGGCTACGGCATTTCACTGGATGTGGAAAACCTCGCCTTTGCCGTGCACGATCAGGACCAGAGCCCGCAAAGTCGTGCCTACCTCGAAGCCTTCCGTGGCTCACGCTACTTTGCCGAACAGGCGCCGATCCGCGACAGCAGCGAGCTGCACCAGCGCCTGCAACGCTCGGAAATCAAACTGGCACTGGAGATTCCGCCCGGCTTTGGCCGCGACCTGTACGCAGGGCGCCAGCCGGTGGTGGCTGCCTGGCTCGACGGTGGCATGCCGTTCCGCGCAGAAACCAGCCGCAACTACGTGGAAGCCGTGCACCAGGCCAACCTGGAGCAACTGGCAAAGGTCAGCCCACAACCGCAGCCACGCCAGGACCCGGTGCGCCTGGAAACGCGTTTCCGCTACAACCAGGATGTGGTCAGCGTGAACGCCATCGGTCCGGGCGTGATGGCACTGATACTGGCCTTCATTCCGGCCATGCTCACGGCACTGGGCATCGTGCGCGAGAAGGAGCTCGGCTCCATCACCAACTTCTACGCCACACCCCTCACCCGCCTGGAATTCCTGCTTGGCAAGCAGATGCCCTACCTGGCTGTGAGCCTGGTCAACCTGGCGCTGCTGGTGGCGATGAACCGCTGGCTGTTCGCCGTACCGCTCAAGGGCAGCGTACTGGCTTTGGCATGTGGCGGCGTGGCCTACCTGCTGGCAACCACCAGCCTGGGCCTGCTGATTTCGGCATTCACCCGCACCCAGATCGCCGCCATTCTTGGCACCATGATCATTACCAGCCTGCCGACCATCCAGTTTTCCGGGCTGATCGTGCCACGCTCGTCGCTGGACGGCGCGGCAGCGGTGATGGGCCAGTTGTTCCCGGCGGGCTACTTCCTCGACATCGCAGTCGGCACCTTCACCAAGGCGTTAGGCCTGCGCGAATTGTGGCCGCAGTGCCTGATTCTGCTGAGCTTCTTTGCCGCGTTCACCGGCCTGAGCCTGGCAATGCTGAAAAAGCAGGAGGCCTGACATGTCGCGCCTGAACCACACCCTGCGCCTGGGCCTGAAAGAACTGACCAGCCTGCGCCATGACAGCGTCCTGCTGCTGTTCCTGCTATATGCCTTCAGCGTGGCGATCTACATGCCGGCAGCCGGCTCGGTGATCGGCGTACACAACGCCAGCGTGGCGGTGGTGGATGAAGACCATAGCCTGCTCTCGCGCAAGCTCAGCGAAGCCCTGCAACCGCCCGAGTTCCAGCCAGCCGTGCCGCTACCTCCGCAGCGCCTGGACCAGGCCATGGACAGCGGCCAATACACCTTCGTCATCAACGTGCCGGTGAACTTCCAGAGCGACCTGCTGGCCGGGCGCTCGCCGGAACTGCAGATCAATGTCGATGCTACGGCCATGAGCCAAGCGTTCATGGGCGCCGGCTACATCGGCCGCATCTTCGAGCGTGAGCTGCTCGACTACAGCCAGCGTGGTAACGAGCAAAGCCCGGTACTGATCAACCCCAAGGCGCTGTTCAACCCCAACCTGGAGGGGGGCTGGTTTCTGGCCGTGATCCAGATCGTCAACAACATCACCATCCTGGCGATCATCCTCACTGGCACCGCGCTGCTGCGCGAGCGTGAGCATGGCACCCTCGACCACCTGCTGGTGCTGCCGCTGACCGCGCTGGAGATCATGCTGGCCAAGATCGGCAGCAACGCGCTGGTGGTGGTGATCTGCACCTGGATTTCGTTGGTGGTAGTCGTCAAAGGTGCACTGGGCGTGCCGCTGTCTGGCTCGATGGGGCTGTTCCTGGCCGTGACCGCGCTGTACCTGTTCGCCAGTACATCGCTGGGCATTTTCCTCGCCACCCTGGCGCGCTCGACGCCGCAGTTCGGCCTGCTGGCGATCCCGGTGATCATCCCGATGCTGTTGCTGTCCGGCGGCAGCACGCCACTGGACAGCATGCCGCAGTGGCTGCAGTGGGTGATGCAAGGGTCACCATCAACGCACTTTGTCAGCCTGAGTGCCGCGATCCTGTTCCGGGATGCCGGGTGGACGGTGGTATGGCCGGATATCCTGGCGCTGGGCCTGATCGGCCTGGTGTTCTTCAGCGTGGCGCTGGTGCGGTTTCGTCGGAGCCTGGCGTCTTGAAAGCATGCGCGAGCGTCCGCCGAAAATTGGAAAACTTGCACAAAGACAAAGGGCGCCTTTCGGCGCCCTACTCACAGACAGGTCGACTTGTCATCGCCATATACCTGCCCGGCTCTGTAATTGCTGGTCGAACCAGGATCCTCAGAGTCTTACAAGCCCCTTGCGGGAACAGGCTGATTATCACGCATCGAGCGTAACATTGACAACAGACCGCTCTGTTGCTGGATGTGTGAAACCCAGCGTAAAGCCAACTGCAGCCCTCACGGCGGCGAAATGCTCTGGCCGCATTTTAAAGGTCATGTATTCCCGACCACTTCCTTGCCGCGATTTGACCCGACATCTGTCCAATCTGGAGGTAGCCACCGTGTAGATCATGTCGCACTTGGCCCAGCATGGCTTACAGGAAAGACAGAAGGGTCCTACACACGGGGTAAGCCTGGATTCAATCCGACTTACCAGTGATGGACCTCACACTGTTTCAGGTCACTGCACAATCAGGTTGTTGAACAGCAAGTCTTCAACGATCGGCTTGCCCTCTTCCGCCTCCAGCACCTGCTGCACCTGTTTCAGCGCCTCTTGGCGAAGATGCTCCTTGGCCTCGACGTTGCTCATGCTGTCCACCGTCTGCTGGGTGAACAGTGCCACCAGCTGGTTACGGATCAGCGGTTCGTGGTGCTTCACCGTCTTGGCCGCTTCGTCGCCCGTCACGCGCAGGGCCACGTCAGCCTTGTACACGCGCAGCCGCGGGCTGCCGTCGAGCGCATAGTTGCCAACGAAGGGCGGGCTCAGACTGATGTAGGCGACCTTGGGCACCCCTTCCTTGGCTTCCTCGGCCATGGCCGCAGCCGGCAGCAGCAGCGCCAGCACCATCATGATCCACGCTTTCACGAATTCGCTCCTCAATACAGTTGGCGCCAGCTTACCCAGCACACCGCTCAAACCCAAGCCCGGGCTTATGCCGGCCCATCAGGGCGGGCCATGCTCGTTGACCTGCCAAGCGGCCCTCCTACACTTATCGGCCACTACCCGCAAAGGAATAGCCCCGATGAAAGCTGTGTTGTGCAAAACCCTGGGTCCGGCGCGTAACCTAGTGCTGGAAGAAGTGGCCAGCCCACTGCCGAAGAAGAACGAGATCCTGCTGGACGTGCAGGCTGCCGGGGTCAACTTTCCCGACACCTTGATCATCGAAGGCAAGTACCAGTTCCAGCCACCGCTGCCGTTCTCTCCAGGTGGCGAGGCAGCGGGCGTGGTGGCCGCCGTCGGCGAAAAGGCCGGCGCGTTCAAGGTAGGTGACCGGGTCATGGCGCTCACCGGCTGGGGTGCGTTCGCCGAGCAAGTGGCGGTGCCGTTCTATAACGTTCTGCCGATCCCGGTAAGCATGGACTTCACCACCGCTGCGGCCTTCGGCATGACCTACGGTACCTCGATGCACGCCCTGCGCCAGCGTGGCCAGTTGCAAGCCGGCGAGACCCTGCTGGTACTGGGCGCTTCCGGCGGGGTGGGCCTGGCGGCGGTGGAGATCGGCAAGGCCATGGGCGCGCGGGTGATCGCGGCGGCCAGCAGTGCCGAGAAACTGGCCGTGGCCAAGGCTGCCGGGGCGGATGAGCTGATCGACTACAGCCAGGCCAACCTGCGCGAAGAAATCAAACGCCTGACCGGCGGCCAGGGCGTGGACGTGATCTATGACCCGGTCGGTGGCGAGCTGTTCGAACAAGCGGTGCGCGGGCTGGCCTGGAATGGCAGGCTCTTGGTGGTGGGTTTTGCCAGCGGCAGCATTCCACAACTGGCGGCCAACCTGGTGCTGCTCAAGGGCGCGGCGGTACTGGGCGTGTTCTGGGGGGCATTTGCCCAGCGCCAGCCGGAGGACAACGCAGCCAACTTCCACCAGCTGTTTGCCTGGCATGCCGAGGGCAAGTTGAAGCCGCTGGTGTCGCGGACTTATCCACTGGCAGAAGCCGGGGCTGCTATCGAGAAGCTGGGGCAACGGCAGGCTGTGGGTAAGTTGGTGGTGCTGGCCAGGTAAGGCAGTACGGGCCTCTGCGCGGTCGCCTGTAGGAGCGGGTTTACCCGCGAAAGGGGCGGGCCTGCCGGCCAATTCCACCCGCCGTTCACCGTTGTCGCCAACACCGTATTCGCGGGTAAACCCGCTCCTACAGGGTTTACCCGCGAAGAGGCCGGAACAGGTTGCTCAGACTTCGCGCAGATTGTGGCAACGCCTGAATCGCGCTTCCAGGTTGCGATCGGGCATCTGGTGACTGCGCAGTGCATTCAAGGTCTGCTCGACATAGTCCCGCGTGGTGCCATAACGCCCCTTGGCACTGGCCAGGATCTGGCTGAGCAAGGTATCCGGCAAGTTGCCGGCATAGCACGGCAGATGCCGCTCCAGTACAAAGCCCAAGGCCTGCACCTTGCTACCATCGCCCAGGCGGCAGTTGAGCCAGTGCGGCCGGTAGGCCGGATAGGGCATCTCGCGTTGCCACAAGGCCATCAGTGAGTCGTCAAGGTTGCGTTCATCCAGCCGGTAGGCAAAGCCGCTGCAGGAACCACCGCGGTCCAGGCCAAACACCAGGCCGGGCGTTTCCGGGGTACCGCGATGTTCATGCGACCACAGGTACAAGCCACGGTGATAGCCATGTACCCGCGCGCGCTGGCGCTCCACCGAATTGCACTCCGGGCGCCAGATCAACGAGCCATAGGCAAACAGCCACACCGGCCCGCCCTGGTGCCTGGACATGGTTGTTTTCATGGAGCTGAACAACTGTTCGCGAGTATGTTGCTGACCGAAATCGAGTGCCGGAGGGTATGAAACTTCCCAAGACATACTTTCAAGTGCCGACATAAGCTGCCGCCATTATTCCTGTGAACTACGGATGTAGCGAGATTCGATTACGCTGCGGCCCCAGACCGCTGTACCAAGGGCGCTTGCAGTAACCATAGGCCAGAATTGCAGGAATACTCAAGCCTTTGAGCACGCGTTTCATACGCGGCTCCGACGATTGGGAAGTACTGTTTCAGCAGCGGTGAAAGTTATTGGCCAAGGCGGTAACAATTACCGCCTTATACCGACACTTTCAAACTTCGGTTATTAACCGCGCGGCGCGTAGGCAAACACATCGGCACGCATGCGGTGCGCATCCATACCGGCTTCGACCAGGGCGTCGAGCGTGGCATAGATCATGTTCGGTGAGCCGCTGGCATACACATGCACGCTATTGAGGTCGGCAATGTCTTCGCAGACCGCTTCATGCAGCATGCCGCAGCGACCTTCCCAGCCGCACAGGTCGCTGACCACTTGATGCAGGAACAGGTTAGGCAGGCGCTGCCATTCGTCCCAGTGTTCGATCTGATAGAAATCCTCCGGCCGGCGCACCCCCCAGTACAGGTGTACCGGGTGCTTGAAGCCCTGAGCCCGGCAGTGCTCGACCAGGCTGTGCATCTGGCCCATGCCGGTGCCAGCGGCAATCAGCACCAGCGGCCCGTCAGGCAGCTCGGCCAGATGGGTGTCGCCAAACGGCATTTCGATGCGCGCCAGGCCATTTCGCCTGAGCTGGTCGATCAGTTGCACCGCACTGGGCTCACGCGCCAGCACATGCAGCTCCAGTTCACGCCCGGCATGTGGCGCGGACGCCAGCGAGAAGGCTGCCTGCTTGCCGCCCTCACGTTCGATCATCAGGTATTGCCCCGCGTGGTAGCGCAGAGGCTTGCCGGCAGGCGCACGCAGGCGCACCCGCCAGACGTCGCCGCCGACGTCGACGCACTCACTGACGCTGCACGCCAGCTTGCGCACTGGCAGTTCGCCCAAGGCAAGCACACCGTCCCAGAGCAACACGCAGTCCTCCAGCGGTTCGGCAATGCAGGTGAACAACTCGCCATGGTCGCGGACTTCGCCATCCTGGCGAACCCGCCCTTCAACCAACAACGCGGCGCAAACATGGCAATTGCCATTGCGGCAGCTGTTTGGGCAGTCATAGCCCAGCCGCCGTGCTCCATCCAGGATCCTTTCCCCGGGTTCAAGCGCCAGCACCGCCCCGGACGGCTGCAACGTTACCTGCATCAATCTATTCCCAACTGATCCCACAGCTCATCGATACGGCGGGTGACGGCCTCATCCTTGACGATGACCCGGCCCCATTCGCGTGTAGTCTCGCCCGGCCACTTGTGAGTAGCGTCCAGGCCCATCTTCGAACCCAGCCCCGACACCGGTGACGCAAAGTCCAGGTAGTCGATCGGAGTGTTGTCAATCATTACCGTATCACGCTTGGGGTCCATGCGCGTGGTAATGGCCCAGATCACATCGTTCCAGTCACGAGCGTTGATATCGTCATCGGTGACAATAACGAACTTGGTGTACATGAACTGTCGCAGGAACGACCACACACCCAGCATTACGCGCTTGGCGTGGCCGGGGTACTGTTTCTTCATGGTCACCACCGCCATGCGGTACGAGCAGCCTTCCGGCGGCAGGTAGAAGTCGGTGATTTCCGGGAACTGCTTCTGCAGGATCGGCACGAAGACTTCGTTCAGCGCCACGCCGAGAATGGCCGGCTCATCTGGCGGCCGGCCGGTGTAGGTGCTGTGGTAGATCGGTTTTTGCCGGTGGGTGATGCGCTCGACAGTGAACACCGGGAAACTGTCCACTTCGTTGTAGTAGCCCGTGTGATCGCCGTACGGGCCTTCCGGGGCCATTTCGCCCGGGTGGATCACCCCTTCCAGAATGATCTCGGCGGTTGCCGGTACCTGCAGGTTGCTGCCACGGCACTTGACCAGCTCGGTGCGATTGCCCCGCAGCAGGCCGGCGAAGGCGTACTCGGAGAGGGTGTCCGGGACCGGGGTCACGGCGCCGAGAATGGTCGCCGGGTCAGCGCCCAGGGCCACGGCGACCGGAAACGGCTGGCCGGGGTTCTTCTCGCACCACTCTCGGTAGTCGAGGGCGCCGCCACGGTGGCTGAGCCAGCGCATGATCACCTTGTTGCGGCCGATCACCTGCTGGCGGTAGATGCCCAGGTTCTGGCGGTCCTTGTTCGGGCCCCGGGTCACTGTGAGGCCCCAGGTAATCAGCGGCGCCACGTCGCCAGGCCAGCAGTGCTGAATCGGCAGCGTGCCAAGGTCGACATCGTCACCCTCGACCACCACTTCCTGGCACACCGCGTCCTTGACCACTTTTGGCGCCATCGACACGACCTTCTTGAAGATCGGCAGCTTCGACCAGGCGTCCTTCAGGCCCTTGGGCGGCTCGGGCTCCTTGAGGAAGGCCAGCAGCTTGCCGATTTCCCGTAGTTCGCTGACCGACTCGGCGCCCATGCCCATGGCCACCCGCTCCGGGGTACCGAACAGGTTGCCCAGCACGGGGATATCGAAGCCGGTGGGCTTTTCGAACAGCAATGCCGGGCCCTTGGCGCGCAGGGTGCGGTCGCAGACCTCGGTCATTTCCAGGACGGGGGAGATCGGTACCTGGATGCGCTTGAGCTCGCCGCGCTGTTCCAGGCCACGGATGAAGTCGCGCAAGTCGCGATACTGCATGCAGGAGCCTCGTGTTGGCCGTATCGGTCGGGGTGCAGAGTGTAGCGCCGTTCGGGCCTTGTTTGGGGGTGAAAATGCATTGGGGCCGCTATGCATCCCTTCGCGGGCAAGCCCGCTCCTACAAGGGCCGCAATGACCTGTGCAGGAGCGGGCTTGCCCGCGAAGGGCCGCAAGGCGGCCCCAATCAATCCAGCCTGAAACGCTCGCTTACTTGCGCTTCATCGACAGGAAGAACTCATCGTTGGTCTTGGTCTGCTTGAGCTTGTCGACCAGGAACTCGATGGCAGCGATTTCGTCCATCGGGTGCAGCAGCTTGCGCAGAATCCACATACGCTGCAGCTCGTCGTCAGCGGTCAGCAACTCTTCGCGGCGGGTGCCGGAGCGGTTGATGTTGATGGCCGGGAACACACGCTTCTCAGCAATGCGGCGGTCCAACGGCAGCTCCATGTTGCCGGTGCCCTTGAACTCTTCGTAGATCACTTCGTCCATCTTCGAGCCGGTTTCAACCAGCGCAGTGGCGATAATGGTCAGCGAACCGCCTTCCTCGATGTTACGCGCAGCACCGAAGAAGCGCTTGGGCTTCTCGAGGGCGTGGGCGTCGACACCACCGGTCAGCACCTTGCCGGAGCTCGGGATCACGGTGTTGTAGGCACGTGCCAGTCGAGTGATCGAGTCCAGCAGGATAACCACATCTTTCTTGTGCTCGACCAGGCGCTTGGCCTTCTCGATCACCATCTCGGCAACCTGCACGTGGCGGGTTGGCGGCTCGTCGAAGGTGGAAGCAACCACTTCGCCACGCACGGTGCGCTGCATTTCGGTCACTTCTTCCGGGCGCTCGTCGATCAGCAGGACGATCAGGTGGCACTCGGGGTTGTTGCGGG
This sequence comes from Pseudomonas sp. 2,4-D, assembly GCF_030418155.1. Taxonomy (NCBI): domain Bacteria; kingdom Pseudomonadati; phylum Pseudomonadota; class Gammaproteobacteria; order Pseudomonadales; family Pseudomonadaceae; genus Pseudomonas; species Pseudomonas sp. 2,4-D. Next base: position 326,920 of record NZ_JAUHUI010000001.1, on the reverse strand, counting down.
TAATATTGGCCGCAATGTTCTGCAGCATGATCGTCTTACCGGCTTTCGGCGGGGCAACGATCAGGCCGCGCTGGCCTTTGCCGATCGGGGCGCACAGGTCGATGACGCGACCGGTCAAGTCTTCGGTGGAGCCGTTACCGGCCTCCATCTTCAGGCGCTTGTTCGGGAACAGCGGCGTCAGGTTTTCGAACAGGATCTTGTTCTTCGCGTTTTCCGGGCGGTCGAAGTTGATGGTATCGACCTTCAGCAGGGCGAAGTAACGCTCCCCTTCCTTCGGTGGGCGGATCTTGCCGACGATGGTGTCGCCGGTACGCAGGTTGAAACGGCGGATCTGGCTGGGCGAGACATAGATGTCGTCTGGGCCGGCCAGGTAGGACGCATCAGCCGAACGCAGGAAACCGAAACCATCCTGGAGAATCTCCAGCACGCCGTCACCCGAGATCTCTTCGCCGCTTTTCGCATGCTTCTTCAGCAGGGCGAAAATCACGTCCTGTTTGCGCGAACGGGCCATGTTTTCGATGCCCATCTGTTCGGCCATTTCCAAAAGATCGGTAATCGGCTTTTGCTTGAGTTCAGTCAGGTTCATAAGGGGAATGACGTAATCATGTAAGAAGGGAGAATTAAGCTTCTGGCTTAATGAGGCCGCGCCGCTGGATGGCGACAGGATCGCGTACTGATTCGAATTAGGGATGCTTCGGCGACGGCATGTAGAGGGCACTGGAAAAGCAGTGCGAGGCCGAATGTAACACTTGCTTTTTTCTGCGTCTAGTGCTCTGAAAAAGAAAAGCCCCGCATTTGCGGGGCCTTTTCACATCACAGGTGGGCGTCGAGGAATGCGGCCAGCTGCGATTTGGACAGTGCACCAACCTTGGTGGCTTCGACGTTGCCGTTCTTGAACAGCATCAGCGTCGGGATACCACGCACACCGTGCTTGGCCGGGGTTTCCTGGTTCTCGTCGATGTTCAGCTTGGCGACGGTCAGTTTGCCCTCGTAGGTGGAAGCGATGTCGTCCAGAACCGGAGCGATCATCTTGCATGGACCGCACCATTCAGCCCAGTAGTCGACCAGTACCGCGCCTTCGGCCTTCAGGACATCGGCTTCGAAGGAGGCGTCGGTGACATGTTTGATCAGATCGCTGCTCATGGATATCTCCAGGGTCGTAAGCAAAAAACGTGGCCCATGATAGCCGCACCTACGCCGGACAGGAAGCCACGGACGATTGAGTGTAACTATAGTTGCGCAAGACGCCGCGAATCGAAACTGTCATATGGCCGTCATAGAATCGAATGGCACATTGCCTTGCATCAAGGCCAGTACAACGGCTGAGTGTCACGCGTTGGCGATAGCCTGCTATCGTGGCACGATTGCCAGGTTAACGACCGAGAACAACCAGATCATGCCGCATACCATCGCGAAGAACCTGTCCCTGATCGCCGCCATCGACCTTGGCTCCAACAGTTTTCACATGGTCGTGGCCAAGGCCCACCATACCGAAATCCGCATCCTTGAGCGGCTCGGCGAGAAGGTTCAACTGGCCGCAGGCATCGACGAAGAGCGCATGCTCAGTGAAGAGGCAATGGAAAGAGGCCTGGATTGCCTCAAGCGCTTTTCCCAGCTGATCAACGGCATGCCGGCAGGCTCCGTGCGCATCGTCGGCACCAACGCCTTGCGCGAAGCGCGCAACCGTAACGAATTCATCCAGCGCGCCGAAGCCATCCTCGGCCACCCGGTGGAGGTCATCTCCGGCCGTGAAGAGGCGCGCCTGATCTACCTGGGCGTGTCGCACACCCTGGCCGACACACCCGGCAAGCGCCTGGTGGCCGACATCGGCGGCGGCAGTACCGAATTCATCATTGGCCAGCGCTTCGAGCCGCTGCTGCGCGAAAGCCTGCAGATGGGTTGCGTGAGCTTTACCCAGCGCTATTTCCGCGACGGCAAGATCACCCCGGCCCGCTATGCCCAGGCCTACACTGCCGCGCGCCTGGAACTGATGAGCATCGAAAATGCCCTGCACCGCCTGACCTGGGATGAGGCCATCGGCTCATCCGGCACCATTCGCGCCATCGGCGCGGCCATCAAGGCCGGCGGCCTGGGCAATGGCGAGGTCAACGCCGAAGGCCTGGCCTGGGTCAAACGCAAGCTGTTCAAGCTGGGCGAAGTCGACAAGATCGACTTCGACGGCGTCAAGCCGGACCGCCGCACTATCTTCCCGGCGGGCTTGGCGATTCTCGAAGCCATCTTCGATGCCCTTGAATTGCACCGTATGGATCACTGCGACGGCGCCCTGCGCGAAGGTGTGCTGTTCGATCTGCTCGGCCGTCACCACCACGAAGATGTGCGCGAACGCACCCTGAACTCGCTGATGGAGCGCTATCACGTGGACCAGGGCCAGGCTGCGCGCGTCGAGCGCAAGGCGTTGCACGCATTCGACCAGGTGGCCGATGCCTGGGACCTGAAAGACGGAAACTGGCGCGATCTACTGGGCTGGGCCGCTAAAGTTCACGAAATCGGGCTGGACATTGCCCATTATCACTACCACAAGCACGGCGCCTATCTGATCGAGCACTCGGACCTGGCAGGCTTTTCCCGGGAAGATCAGCAGATGATGGCCCTGCTGGTGCGTGGCCACCGCCGCAACATTCCCAAGGACCGTTACGCCGAACTGGGTGATGAAGGGGTCAAGCTGCTGCGCCTGTGCGTGTTGCTGCGCTTCGCCATCCTGTTCCACCACATCCGCGGCACCCAGCAGATGCCAACAGTAGAACTGCACGGCGGGGACAACAGCCTGGATGTAGCCTTCCCTGAAGGTTGGCTGGAGCAGAATCAGCTGACCCAGGCCGACTTCGCCAACGAGGCGGAGTGGCTGGCCCGGGTCGGCTTCGTCCTCAGCGTACGTTGAGGACCGGGTTGCTCAGGCGCTCCAGCAGGGTCGCCTGAACGCTGCGCGGGTTCTGGTTGCCGGTCGGGGTGCTGCGCACGTAGCGCCCGTCGGGCTGCAAGGTCCAGGCGTGGGTATTGTCGGTCAGGTAGCCTTCCAGCTCCTTCTTCACCCGCAGCAACAGTTTCTTGCCTTCCACCGGGAAGCAGGTCTCGACACGCTTGTCGAGGTTGCGCTCCATCCAGTCGGCGCTAGACAGGTAGATCTGCTCTTCGCCGCCATTGAGGAAGTAGAACACCCGCGTGTGCTCGAGGAAGCGGCCAATGATCGAGCGCACCTGGATGTTGTGCGAAACCCCCGGAATGCCCGGGCGCAGGCAGCACATGCCACGCACCACCAAGTCGATTTTCACGCCCGACTGGCTGGCCTTGTACAGCGCCTTGATGACTTTGGCGTCGGTCAGCGAGTTGAACTTGGCGATGATGTGCGCCGGCTTGCCTTCGAGGGCAAACTGGGTTTCCCGCGCGATCATGTCGAGCATGCCCTTTTTCAGGGTGAACGGCGCATGCAGCAGCTTCTTCATGCGCAGGGTCTTGCCCATGCCGATCAGCTGGCTGAACAGCTTGCCGACGTCTTCGGTGAGCGCATCGTCAGAAGTCAGCAGGCTGTAGTCGGTGTACAGGCGGGCGTTGCCGGCGTGGTAGTTGCCGGTGCCCAGGTGCGCGTAACGCACGATCTCGCCCTGCTCGCGGCGCAGAATCAGCATCATCTTGGCGTGGGTCTTGAAGCCAACCACACCGTAGATCACTACCGCACCAGCCGCTTGCAGGCGGCTGGCCATCTGCAGGTTGGACTCCTCGTCAAAACGCGCACGCAACTCGATCACCGCAGTGACCTCCTTGCCGTTACGCGCCGCGTCCACCAGGGCGTCGACGATTTCCGAGTTAGCCCCCGAGCGGTACAGGGTCTGGCGCACGGCGAGCACGTGCGGGTCCTTGGCGGCCTGGCGCAACAGGTCGACCACTGGCGTGAAGGACTCGAACGGGTGCATCAGCAGGATGTCCTGCTTGCTGATCACACTGAAAATGTTGTCAGCGTTCGCCAGCAGCTTGGGGATCGCCGGGGTGAACGGCGTGTATTGCAGTTCCGGGTGGCTGTCCAGGCCGGTGATGCTGAACAGGCGGGTGAGGTTGACCGGGCCATTGACCTGGTACAGCTCGCTTTCGCTGAGGCTGAACTGCTTCAACAGGTAGTCCGACAGGTGTTTCGGACAGGTGTCGGCCACCTCCAGGCGCACGGCGTCACCGTAGCGGCGCGAGAACAGCTCGCCGCGCAGCGCGCGGGCCAGGTCGTCGACCTCTTCAGAGTCCAGCGCCAGGTCGGCGTTGCGCGTCAGACGGAACTGATAGCAGCCCTTCACCTTCATGCCCTGGAACAGGTCGTCGGCATGCGCGTGGATCATCGACGACAGGAACACGTAGTTTGCACCCGGGCCGCCCACCTCTTCCGGCACGCGAATAACCCGCGGCAACAGGCGTGGTGCCGGGATGATCGCCAGACCCGAGTCGCGACCGAAGGCGTCCACCCCCTCGAGCTCGACTATGAAGTTGAGGCTCTTGTTCACCAGCAGCGGGAACGGGTGAGTCGGGTCGAGGCCAATCGGGGTAATGATCGGGGCAATTTCGTCGCGGAAGTAGCGGCGTACCCAGGTCTTGAGCTTGGGTGTCCAGTAGCGGCGGCGGATGAAGCGGATCTGGTGCTTTTCCAGCTCAGGCAGCAGCACGTCGTTGAGGATCGCATACTGACGATCCACCTCGATGTGCACCAGTTCGCTGATGCGCGCCAGCGCCTGGTGCGGCTGCAGGCCATCGGCGCCGGCCTGTTCACGGGCGAAGTTGATCTGCTTCTTCAGGCCGGCGACGCGAATCTCAAAGAACTCGTCGAGGTTGCTGGAGAAGATCAACAGGAACTTGAGACGTTCCAGCAGCGGGTAGTTCTCGTCCAGTGCCTGCTCCAGCACCCGGATATTGAACTGCAGTTGCGAGAGTTCGCGATGAATGTACAGGCTGCTGTCGTCCAGGCCAGGGACGGCGATGGCCGGCGGCGGCGCGGGCACCGGAGCCACAGGCTCGACCACCTGTTCCGCTACAGGCTCGGCCACCGGAGGCAGGTCTGGCGGGGTCTGTAGCATCTCTTCTGGAAGCTCCTGAGCATCCTTGATCGCGACAGGGCTTAGCACTTCATTATTCATCTGGCGTTCCTGAGGACGTTAACGCCCTATCATCTATTGAGCGGCAAGATAAGCGCTCATTATGACGCCCGTGTTACACACATCGGCAAGCCGTGGCAAGTGGCCTCTGGCATTGTCTGCGCTGGAAATGTTCACGTCGAGACACATTTGGACACTTTCACGAACGCGCGCGAAGGGGTAGGCTGCGCGTTCATTTCGCCAGCACCTCAGAAAATGCTTCAACAATTCCTGCAGGATTTCGGCTACTTCGCCCTTTTTCTAGGCACCTTCTTTGAAGGCGAGACCATTCTGGTGCTTGCGGGATTCCTTGCGTTCCGCGGTTACATGGATATCAATCTGGTATGCCTGGTGGCCTTCTTCGGCAGCTACGCGGGCGACCAGTTGTGGTACTTCATGGGCCGACGCCACGGGCGCAGGATCCTGGCGCGCAAGCCGCGCTGGCAGGCAATGGGTGACCGGGCGCTGGACCACATCCGCCGCCACCCCGATATCTGGGTGCTGAGCTTCCGCTTTGTCTATGGTTTGCGCACGGTCATGCCGGTGGCCATCGGCCTGTCGGGTTACCCGCCACGCCGTTACCTGCTGTTGAACGGGATAGGCGCGGGCGTCTGGGCAGTGGCCCTGGGCGCCGCCGCCTACCACTTCGGCGCCATCCTCGAAGGCTTGCTGGGCAACGTCAAGCGTTACGAGCTATGGGTGCTTGGCGGCCTGGTGGCGCTGGGCGGCCTGCTGTGGCTGCGCCGGCGCTTCCGTACTCTGCGCGCAGAGCGCAGGGCGGCGAGCCAGGCCCAGCCCCCAGAGGCTGAGCAGGCTGTAGGCCACGAGCAGAAGCCAGGCCAGCGGCGCGACCACCGCTAAGCCCAAGGCGCCGGCCAGGTACAATGCCGGCGCATTCAGACACAACCGCGCCAACTCCAGGCGTGCAGACCAGGGCCGGTTCTCCAGCAACGCGCCCAGCACGAACAAACCAAACGCCATCAGTGACCAGCCGAGCACCAGCGCGGCGACCGACACGCGGTCGGCCACGTCCATCAGGTAGCTGCCCAAGGCCACATAAACCACGAACTGCGCCGCCACATAGGCTTGTTGCCCGCGCCCCAGGGCAATCTCGAACTTGCGAAACAGCGCCAGGTCCTGCTTGGCCTGTGGGTAGCGTGCGGCCACATCGGCCGGGCGCCAGCCGGTAGGCATGAACCAGATACGCAGCTTGTCCCACAGGCTGGTGGTGCGCCGGGCGTCATGCCAGAGCTGGGCATAGAACTGCAGGTTGGCCCATAGCGGGTTCCAACTGGCCAGCGGTGTGGTCACCCCGAACACCACCGGTTCGGCCGGGTCCTCCTCCTTGAAAGTGCCGAACAGACGGTCCCAGAGAATGAACACACCACCGTAATTGCGATCCAAGTAAGCAGGGTTTTGCGCATGGTGGACGCGATGATTGGACGGCGTGATCAACACCCACTCCAGCCAGCCAAGCTTGGGAATATGCCGGGTATGTACCCAGAACTGATACAGCAGGTTGAGCGAGGCCACGGTAATGAACACCAGTGGCGGCACGCCCAGCAGCGCCAGCGGCAGGTAGAACAGCCACGAGAAGATGAACCCGCTACTGGTCTGGCGCAGCGCCGTGGTGAGGTTGTACTCCTCGCTCTGGTGATGCACCGAGTGCGCAGCCCACAGCACGTTGCGCTCATGCCCCAGGCGGTGCAGCCAGTAGTAACAGAAGTCGTACAGGACGAAGGCCAGCAACCAGACCCACCCTGCCTGCGCCGGCAATTGCAGCAGCGTCAGGTGCTCGAAGACCAGGGCATAGGTGACCAGCCCTACGCCTTTGGTCAGCAGGCCGGTACTGGTCGACAGTGCGCCGGTACTCAGGCTGTTGATCGAGTCGGCCAGGGTGAAATTGCGCTGGCCGCGCACGCGGTCGGCGACCAGCTCTACGGCTATCAGCACAAAAAAGAACGGTACGGCCAGCAGTATCAGGTCCATGGGCGCGACCTCAGGCGTTATCCACCAAGATTAGGCCGCCCCCACAGGAATCCCTATGGCGACATCTGCCAAACTAGAGGACATTTAGCGCCTCGACACTGGAGTAATGAGCATGACAAAAAAAGTAGCGGTGATTCTTTCCGGCTGTGGCGTGTATGACGGCGCCGAAATCCACGAAAGCGTGATCACGCTGCTGCGCCTCGACCAGCGCGGTGCGCAGGTGCAGTGCTTCGCGCCGAACATCGCACAGATGCATGTAATCAACCATCTGACCGGCGAAGAAATGCCCGAATCGCGCAATGTGCTGGTGGAGTCGGCGCGCATCGCCCGCGGCGAGGTCAAGGATATCCGTGAGGCCAAGGCCGAAGACTTCGATGCGCTGATCGTGCCGGGTGGTTTCGGGGCAGCAAAAAACCTCTCCAACTTTGCCGTGGAAGGCGCCAATTGCAGCGTGAACCCAGACGTGCTGGCTTTGGCCGAAGCCTTCGCCGACGCCTGCAAACCCGTTGGCCTGATCTGCATCTCGCCGGCGCTGGCGGCGAAGATCTATGGGCCGGGCGTGGTCTGCACCATCGGGAGCGATGCCGGCACTGCGGCGGCTGTCGAAAAGATGGGCGGCACCCATGAAGAATGCGATGTACACGACATTGTCGAAGACACCCAGCGCAAGCTCGTGACTACCCCGGCGTACATGGAGGCCAAGTCGATCAGCGAGGCGGCGGGCGGGATCTACAAGCTGGTGGACCGAGTGCTGGAGCTGACGCACGCGTAAGTTACTGCGTTAGCTTCTTCGCGGGCATGCCCGCTCCCACAGGTCCAGCGCAGGCTTCAAGGCCACGCGGTACCTGTGGGGCAACTGTCTTGCTCAAATCTGAAAAGCCTGCGCGATCGCCTGTAGGAGCGGGTTTACCCGCGAACACCGGCAGAGCCGGTGCCATCCACCGCGCCAGGCTGGGCTGTCGCCTACAAGAATCTGTCAGCCTTTCGAGAGCCGGGCAATGATCCGGTCCAGTGCATTGGCAAACGCCTGTTTCTCACGTTCGCCATAGGCCGCCTGCCCGCCCCCCACCTGGCCCTGCTCACGCAGCTCGGTGAACAGGTTGCGCGCCGCCAGGCGGTCGCCCATGTTGCGCTCGTCGAACTCACGCCCACGCGGGTCCAGCGCGGCCACGCCCTTTTTCACCAGGCGGTCGGCCAGCGGCACGTCACTGCAGATCACCAGCTCGCCCGGCACGGCGTGCTCCACAATGTAATCGTCGGCCGCATCCATGCCGCTGGGCACCACGATCAGGCGCACGATCGCGAACGCTGGCTTGGCCACCGCCTGCCCCGCCACCATCACCACCTCAAACTTGCGCTTGAGGGCGAACTTGACGATCAGATCCTTGGCTGCCTTGGGGCAGGCGTCGGCATCGATCCATACACGCATTGGACACTCTCTACATGAACTCACTGCGCCCATCATGCCTGAAGCGCAGCGAAAGCTGGAGCAGCCGAGCGCTGGAAAAATGGCGCCAAAATTTCAATTACCGCTTATCCGACCCCGCCACTCAGGCTAAACTCGCCACAGCTTCAATGGCCTGCCCGAGCGCGCAATGAACCACCCTCACGAAATCCGCCCTGACCTGGACGAAGGCATCGACCGCAAGGTCCTGGCGACATTGCGTGCGCGCTTCCTGCATCTGAACCAGGGCCGACTGCAGCGGGCAAAGGAAGGCCTGTCAACGCGCCAGCAACAGGTACTGTCATTGCTGCCGCTGCTGTTTCACGTGAACCACCCGCTATTGCCGGGTTACGTCTCCGGCAGCACCCCCGCGGGCGTATCGGCTTACGAGCCAAGCGCCGAACTGGTGGCAGATGCCCAACGCCTGGCCCGCTCGTTCACTTACAAGGCACAGCTTGGCAACCCGCCACGCCCGATCCACGGCCTGTTCCTGATGGGCAGCCTGGGCTCGCTGGCGCAGGCCGAGCACAGCGACATGGACCTGTGGGTGTGCCATGCACCCGGCTTGCCCGAACAGCTGCTGGGTGAGCTGCGCCGCAAGTGCCAGCTGCTGGAGGCCTGGGCGGCAAGCCTGGGCGCCGAAGCACACTTTTTCCTGATCGACACACAGGGCTTCGCCCAGGGTCAGCGCGATGGCCAGCTCGGCTCCGACGACTGCGGCACCACCCAGCATTACCTGCTGCTGGACGAGTTCTACCGCACCACCCTGTGGCTGGCCGGGCGCACGCCGCTGTGGTGGCTGGTACCGGTGTACGAGGAGCACAACTATTACAGCTACACCCAGACCTTGCTGTCCAAGCGCTTCATCCGCAGCCAGGAAGCCCTTGACCTCGGCAACCTGGCGCACATTCCGCCCGGTGAGTTCGTCGGCGCGGGCCTGTGGCAATTGTTCAAAGGCATCGACTCGCCCTACAAATCGCTGCTCAAACTGCTGCTGACCGAAGCCTACGCCAGCGAACACCCTGCGGTGCGCTGCCTGAGCCTGGACTACAAGCAGGCAGTGTTTGCCAACCAGCTCGACCTCGACGAGCTGGACCCCTACGTGATGGTCTACCGGCGCATCGAACGTTACCTGCTGCAACGCGGCGAAACCGCGCGCCTGGAGCTGGTAAGACGCAGCCTGTACCTGAAGGTGAACAAGAAGCTCAGCGACCAGGGCCGCAGCCATGGCTGGCAACGCCGGCTGCTGCAGCGCCTGGCCGACGAGTGGGGCTGGGACCAGCGCCAGTTGGCCCTGCTGGACAGCCGCAGCCAATGGAAAGTGCAGCAGGTCGCCGTCGAGCGGCGTGAGCTGGTGGCCGAGCTTAACCTCAGTTATCGCTTCCTCAGCCAGTTCGCCCGCACCCAGAACGCCAGCAGCCGCGCCGACCAGCGCGATCTCAATGTGCTGGGCCGGCGCCTGTACGCCGCCTTCGAGCGCCGCGCCGGCAAGGTCGAAGTGATTAACCCCGGCATCGCCCCTGACCTCGCCGAAGACACCCTGACGCTGGTCCAGGCACCCAACCGCAAGGAGCCGGGCAGCTACCACTGGGAGCTGTACAGCGGCAACCTGAGCACCCATGAGGTAGAGCACTTCAGCCCGATGAAGCGCTGCCGTGAGCTACTCGAACTGCTGACCTGGGCCCATCGCAACGGGGTGATCGACAGCAGTACCCGCATGGCACTGCATCCAGGGGCCAGCGACCTCGGGGAGTTCGAGCTGTTCAACCTGCTGGGCTGTCTGCGGCAAAGTATCCCCCTGCCCTTGCCGACCGTCAGCGAAGTGCGCCTTTTGCAGCCCAGCGTTGCCGATGAAGTGTTGTTGCTGGTCAACGTCGGCGTCGACCCGCTGCGCCACCACCGCGACCTGAACGTGCTGATGACCACAGAGCGCACCGACGCGTTGAGCTACGCTGGCGTGCGCGAAAACCTGGTGCTGACCCTGGACCAGGTCACCGTCAACAGCTGGAACGAGGTGCTGGTCCAGCGCTATGACGGCGAACACGCGCTGGTGCGCTGCCTGCGCGACTTCCTCAACAGCCCGGCGCAGCGCGGCCACCGGCCACGGGTGCGGGTACGCTGCTTCTGCCAAAGCCGCGCCCAGCCTATCGGCCAGCGCGTAGAGGAAATTTTCGACACAGTGCAGCTGCTGCGGGACCAAGGGCTCCACCACCGCTACCTGCTACAAGTGGCCCAACACACCCATGTGCTGGAGCTTTTGCCCGAGCATGTCAGCCTGACGACCCTGGCCGAGCATGAGGCGCTACTGGCCTACCTGGGCGAAGAACGCAGCGCCTACAGCCCGCTGTACCTGGATGCCAATGCCCTGCAGGATCACGACCTGCGCCTGGTGCTGGAGCAAGGCCGGCCAGCCTGTATTCAGGTGTTCTACCGCCTGCAGGGCGGCTGGGCCGACGTGTATGTGCTGGATGAATACAACGCATTGTGGCAACAACGCCTGCCGCTGCATGACGAAGCGCATCTGCTGTTGCCACTGCAACGCTTTCTGCGCTCGGTGGTGATGCGCCGCGATGCACGCCTGCCCCTCGATAGCCTGCGGCCCGCCTCGCTGGATATCCACTTCGCGCAACTGTTGCCCACCGGCCCAGGCAAGGCACGCAGCATCGAGGCGCGCCTGCCCCCGGCCGAGGGCAGTGACCAGCCTTACTATGAGGTACAGGCGATTATCCAGGCCGGTGTGGCGGGTGTGGCGCATGTGACGCTGTACTGCGACCAGCAGGAGTTTTCCGAACTGGAACATGGTGAGCAGCTGTATGCGGTGGTGGCCCGGCAGATCATCGGTCAGCGCCGTGGCGCAGAGCAGTACCGGTGCTATATCACCGACCTGGATTTGTCCGAGCTGCTGGATGACCGGCTTGGGGCAACGCAGATCTACCTGAGCTACAAGCGGGTGCTGGAGCAGGCTTTGAATGAGGGGCTGGAACAGGTTTTGGCGCAGGGCGCCTGAACTCGCAGCACAAGACCACTGTGGAACAGCCTTGTGCTGCAATCGTGCCGCGAAGCGGCCCCTGGCCCTTACAGGTCGTAATCGCCCGCTGCTTCCGGCTGGTACTCCACTTCCAGCAGCTTCAGCTTGAGGGTCTTGCCCCCCGGTGCCGGCCAGTCGATCTGCTCGCCCACCGACAGCCCCAGCAAGGCGCAGCCAATCGGCGCCAGGATCGAGACCTTGCCTTCCGGCCCGGCATCCTTGGGGTACACCAGTGTCAGGTGGTAGTCCTTGCCGCTGGCTTCCTCACGGCAGTGCACCCGCGAGTTCATGGTCACCACGCCTGCCGGCACTTCCTCGTGACCGACCACCTGCTCGGCGCGGTCAAGCTCGTCCTGCAGGGCGAGCACACCCGGCGTACTCTCGTCGAGGCTGTCGATCAGACGCTCCAGACGTTGTACGTCCAATCGGGTGAGGATGAGGGAAGGCTTGGTGCTCATGATCCAGTCAGACTCCTTTGAACAGGCAGTTTTCAATGTGCAAATAAAGCAAAACCCCGCCCAAGGGCGGGGTTTGAGAAGGCTTTGGCGTCACCGACGCAGAACCCGACACTACCACAGCCGGGCAAATACTCAAGCCCCTGCGCTCAGTGTGCCTTAGCCTGCTCGCGCAAGACCTGGGCCTCGCGGCAGATCTGCCGGCGCCGTTCGTCATCGGCCGAGCGCCATTCGCGAATGTGCTCGACATGCCGATGGCAACCGGTGCACACCCGCTGTTCGTCCAGCCGGCATACGCTGATGCACGGTGACGGCACTGCAGGGCTGACGTTGCTGTAAAGCGGCTTGGGCGGCCGGGCCTGGGCGCTACTCATGTCAGATTTCGTCGAAGTCCAGCTTCTCGCCGGCCCGCTCCCAGACGATACGCTCGAGCATTTCACCCAGCAACTCTTCGCTCTTTTCGCACACCCACTTGCCACTGTCTTCATCGTAATCGAAGTGGAAACCACCGGAGCGGTCGGCAAGCCACAGCTGGCGCAGTGGCTCCTGACGGCTGAAGATCAGCTGGGCGCCACCCTCGAACTTGACGGTCAGGACACCGCCGGAGTTCTCCATGTCCAGGTCCAGGCCGCTCTCGTCGAACAGATCTTCCAGGGCCTGTTGGGTCGCGTCGACCAGATCATGGAAACGCGCTTCACTCAAACTCATTGCAGGAACCTCGAAATTGGCTGCGTTACAGGCAAGCCGGGCAAGATACGGGCGCTTGCCGCCGAATGCAAAGGTTTAGCCGTTGCGTTCACCGGCCTCTTCGCCGGCAAGCCCGCTCCTACGGGGGGCTGCGCAGAGGCTAAGCATAGCCCGCCCGGCGAACCGGTCCTTGCATAGGCAAGCCGCCGGTCGCTCGGTATACTCGGGCGCAATACTGCATTTTTCTAAGGATTTCACCCATGAAGCGCCTGATTTCCTCCTTCGCGGCGCTGGTCGCTGTTGCCTGCCTCGTTTCGGCCTGTGGCCAGAAAGGCCCGCTGTATCTGCCTGAAGATGGCGATAACGGCAAAGCGCACACGTCGCACCAGCACCAGCAAAAAGCCAAGCCGGCCCCGGCACAAGAACAGCAGCCCGAGCTGCAGTCCGAGCCCGAGCCCGAGCAGTCGCCAGCGCAGTAAGGAAACCAGATGAACGCTTTCAACTACCGCGACGGTGAGCTGTTCGCGGAAGGCGTGGCCCTGTCGGCCATTGCTGAACGTTACGGCACCCCCACCTACGTGTACTCGCGCGCCCACATCGAGGCCCAGTACCGTAGCTACGCAGACGCCCTGCAAGGCACCGAGCACCTGGTGTGCTTCGCGGTCAAGGCCAACTCCAACCTTGGCGTGCTGAACGCGCTGGCGCGCCTGGGCGCAGGCTTCGACATTGTTTCCGGTGGTGAACTGGAGCGTGTGCTGGCCGCTGGCGGGCGTGCCGACCGCGTGGTGTTCTCCGGCGTCGGCAAAACCCGTGAAGACATGCGCCGCGCCCTGGAAGTTGGCGTGCACTGCTTCAACGTCGAATCCACCGACGAGCTGGAGCGCCTGCAAGTAGTCGCCGCCGAAATGGGCAAGGTTGCCCCGGTGTCGCTGCGGGTCAACCCGGACGTCGATGCCGGTACCCACCCGTACATCTCCACCGGCCTTAAAGAAAACAAGTTCGGCATCGCCATTGCCGATGCCGAGGCCATCTACGTACGCGCCGCACAGCTACCGAACCTGGAAGTGGTCGGTGTCGACTGCCACATCGGCTCGCAGCTGACCACCGTCGAGCCATTCCTCGACGCCCTCGACCGCCTGCTGGTGCTGGTCGACCGCCTGGCCGAGTGCGGCATACACCTGCGCCACCTGGACCTGGGTGGCGGTGTCGGCGTGCGCTACCGCGACGAACAGCCACCACAGGTGGCCGACTACATCAAGGCCATCCGCGAGCGCGTGGGCGAGCGCGACCTGGCCCTGGTGTTCGAACCAGGCCGCTACATCGTCGCCAACGCTGGCGTGCTGCTGACCCGCGTGGAATACCTCAAGCACACCGAACACAAGGACTTCGCCATCATCGATGCAGCGATGAACGACCTGATCCGCCCGGCCCTGTACCAGGCCTGGATGGGTGTCAGTGCGGTCAAGCCACGTGCAGGCGAAGGCCGTGCCTATGACCTGGTCGGCCCTATCTGCGAGACTGGCGACTTCCTCGGCAAGGACCGCGTCCTCAACCTGGCCGAAGGTGACCTGCTGGCCGTAGAGTCCGCGGGCGCCTATGGTTTTGTCATGAGTTCCAACTACAACACCCGTGGCCGTTGCGCTGAAATCCTGGTCGACGGCGACCAGGCGTTCGAAGTACGCCGCCGCGAGACCATCGCCGAACTGTATGCTGGCGAAAGCCTGCTGCCGGAGTAAGCCCATGCTGCTGCGTTTTACCAAGATGCATGGGCTGGGCAACGACTTCATGGTCCTGGACCTGGTCAGCCAGCACGCGCACATCCAGCCCAAGCACGCCAAGCAATGGGGTGACCGCCATACCGGTGTCGGCTTCGACCAGTTGCTGATCGTCGAGGCGCCGAACAACCCGGAAGTGGACTTCCGCTACCGCATCTTCAACGCCGACGGCTCCGAGGTCGAGCAATGCGGCAACGGTGCGCGCTGCTTTGCCCGCTTCGTGCTGGACAAGCGCCTGACCGCGAAAAAGCGCATCCGCGTGGAAACCAAGAGCGGTATCATCGTGCTGGACGTGCAGAACGACGGCCAGGTGAGTGTCGACATGGGCCCACCCCGCTTCATCCCTGCTGAAATCCCCTTCGTTGCTGACGCGCAGGCGCTGAGCTACCCACTGGAGGTCGACGGCCAGCTGCATTCCATAGCCGCCGTGTCCATGGGTAACCCGCACGCCGTGCTGCGTGTCGACGACGTGCATACTGCCCCCGTGCACGAGCTGGGCCCGAAGATCGAAAACCACCCACGCTTCCCACAGCGGGTGAATGCCGGCTTCATTCAAGTCATCGACCGCCACCGCGCCAACCTGCGCGTGTGGGAACGCGGCGCCGGCGAAACCCAGGCTTGCGGCACCGGCGCCTGCGCCGCGGCCGTGGCGGCGATCAGCCAGGGCTGGATGGACTCCCCGGTGTCCCTCGACCTGCCCGGTGGCCGCCTGCACATCGAATGGGCCGGCCCCGGCAAGCCCGTGATGATGACTGGCCCGGCCGTACGCGTCTATGAAGGACAGGTTCGTCTCTAAACGAGTAACCGCCATGACCGATCAGCCCAAGGTTGTACCCAAGCAGTCCGCCGAGCTCGATGCCGAAGCGGTGGTCGCCTACCTGCGCGCCCACCCCACCTTCTTCGCCGAGCACGACGAGCTGCTGATCGAACAGCACATCCCGCACCAGCGAGGAGACAGCGTGTCGCTGGTGGAACGCCAGCTCAAGCTGCTGCGTGACCGCAATATCGAAATGCGCCATCGCCTGTCGCAACTGATGGACGTGGCCCGCGACAATGACCGGCTGTTCGACAAGACTCGCCGGCTGATCCTTGACCTGCTCGATGCCGGCAGCCTGGAAGAAGTGGTAATGGCGGTTGAAGACAGCCTGCGCCAAGAGTTCCAGGTGCCCTTCGTCAGCCTGATCCTGTTCGGCGACAACGTCGCGCCGGTCGGGCGCTGGGTCAGCAATGCCGAGGCGCAGCAAGCCATCGGTGCCCTGCTGGGCGGTGGCAAGACCGTCAGTGGCAACCTGCGCGAGCACGAGCTGGCGTTCCTGTTCGGTGAAGAACAGCGCCGGGAAGTAGGCTCCAGCGCCGTGGCAGCTCTTGAGTACCAAGGGCTGCATGGGGTTCTGGCCATTGGCAGCCGCGACCCGCAACACTACAAGAGCAGCGTCGGCACCCTTTTCCTCGGTTATATCGCCGAGGTACTCGGCCGCGTTGTGCCACGCGTTACCCAGACCCTGCGCCCGGTACGCTGATGAAACGCCAGCTGGAGGCTTATTGCGCACACCTGCGCAATGAGCGCCAGGTGTCGGAGCACACCTCGCAGGGCTACCGTCGCGACCTGGAAAAAGTCATCGCATACTGCGAAGAACACGGCATTGCCGATTGGCAGGCGCTGCAAATCCAGCAGCTGCGCCAGCTGATCGCCCGCTTGCACCACCATGGCCAGTCTCCGCGCAGCCTGGCACGCCTGCTGTCGGCAGTGCGCGGCCTGTACCGCTATCTCAACCGCGAAGGCCTGTGCCAGCACGATCCGGCCACCGGCCTGAGCGCGCCCAAAGGTGAGCGGCGGCTGCCCAAAGTACTGGATACCGACCGCGCACTGCAGCTGCTCGATGGTGGCGTCGACGACGACTTCATCGCCCGGCGTGACCAGGCGATCCTCGAACTGTTCTATTCCTCGGGCCTACGCCTATCGGAACTGACCAACCTCGATCTTGATCACCTCGACCTCGCCGCCGGCCTGGTGCAGGTACTGGGCAAGGGTGGAAAAGCCCGCGTACTGCCGGTGGGTCGCAAGGCTCGCGAGGCGTTGCAGGCCTGGTACCGTTTGCGCGGCATCGGCAACCCACGCGACCGTGCAGTGTTCATTACCCGCCAGGGCAATCGCATCAGCCCCCGGGCAGTGAGGCTGCGGGTAAAGGTTGCCGGTGAGCGTGAGCTGGGCCAACACCTGCACCCGCACATGCTTCGCCATTCCTTCGCCAGCCATGTGCTGGAATCATCCCAGGACCTGCGCGCGGTGCAGGAGATGCTCGGCCACGCCGACATCAGCACGACGCAAATCTACACCCACCTGGACTTCCAGCACCTGGCCGCGGTGTACGACAGCGCCCACCCTCGGGCCAAACGCAGCAAAGGCACAGACTCATGAGCATCAAGCTGATCACCTTCGACCTCGACGATACCCTGTGGGACACCGCGCCGGTGATTGCCACCGCGGAAGTCGTGCTGCGCGACTGGCTCGAAGCCAACGCACCAACCCTCGGCAGCGTGCCGGTGGAACACCTGTTCGCCATCCGCGAGCGTCTGGTGCAAGCAGAGCCCGGCCTCAAGCACCGCATCAGCGCCCTGCGCAGGCGCGTGCTGTTCCATGCCCTGGAAGAGGTAGGCTACAGCGAGCAGCACGCACAGGCGCTGGCCAACGAAGGCTTCGAAGTGTTCCTGCATGCGCGCCACCAGGTGGAGATCTTCCCAGAGGTACAACCGGTGCTTGAGATCTTGCGCCATCAATACATCCTGGGCGTGGTCACCAACGGCAATGCCGACGTCAGCCGGCTGGGGCTGGCCGATTACTTCCGTTTTGCCCTGTGCGCCGAGGACCTGGGCATTGGCAAGCCAGACCCGGCGCCGTTCCTCGAAGCGCTACGCCGTGGCGAGGTGGACGCGGGTGCGGCGGTGCACATCGGCGATCACCCTGGCGATGACATTGCCGGTGCTCAGCGCGCCGGTTTGCGCGCGGTGTGGTTCAACCCGCAGGGCAAGGCCTGGGCTGGCGATCAGGCGCCGGACGCCGAGATCCAGCGCCTGTCGCAACTGCCCGACGTGCTCGCGCGCTGGCGCTGACGAGGGCCGCTTTGCGGCCCATTCGCGGGCACGCCCGCTCCCACAGGGACCGCGCAGGCCCTGGCCCCTGTGGTGAACCTGTGGAAGCGGGCATGCCCGCGAAGAGGCCGGCGCAGGCAACACAAAACCCACAGGCATAAAAAAGCCCGCAGCGACGGCGGGCTTTTTTGCGATCAGCCACTCAGATAGGGCGGCTGCCGTACTTGTTGTCCGGCTTCTTGGGCGGGTCAGCGACCACGTTGGCCTCGACTTCCTGCACCTTGCCACCACGAGAAAGGAATTCTTCCATCGCCTTGGCCAGTGCATCACGCTCTTTCTGCTTGGCTTCCATGCTAGGCATCTCGTCTACCGAGACTGCTGCCTTGGATTTGCCCTTGGCAACGGGTGCCGGGCTGCTGTCGTCATCGCCAGCGTCTTCCACGCCGTCGTCAGCCGCCCCTTCAAGGACCTCATCACCCTCGTCTTCGTCGCCTACTTCGAGGTCATCATTTTCCAGATCGTCGTCGCTCATGTTCTACCTCATGACTTGCGAAAAGCAGGTTGGTTATAGACCAGTGCAGCCGTAGACCGGCAACCACCAGTGAAAATTCAACTGGCCGTGGGTTAGGCCACTGCCCTTGGGTCGGCACTCGTGATGGGAGGCGGCACCCAGCAGGCCCTGCTCCTGGCAGGACCTGACAAATCCATTAGCCCCTGCTGGCCACACGCTATTGGCAAGCCTAGCAAAGGCTGGCGAAGTGTGTGGACTACTCGTCAAACACCCTTCGGCGCGCATTCTAGCGCGCCCGTGGAAAAAGCAAAGCACCATAAACGCCCTGTGGCTTGTAAGTTTTTTACCTACGTCACGAACGTGTCGAATAAACCGTTTGCCGTGCGGGAAATGCTGAAAAACTGGCAAAAAAATGCCCGGCAAGCCGGGCAAATTTTTACCGCGCCGCAGTTACAGGTTGTAGCCGCGTTCGTTGTGCTGAGCCAGGTCGAGGCCGACCGACTCTTCTTCTTCGTTGACCCGCAGGCCCATCACCACATCCAACACCTTGAGAATCACGTAGGTGACGATGGCGGTGTAGACCACGGTGAAAATCACACCTTTGGCCTGGATCCAGACTTGCATGCCGATGTCGGTGACGGTACCGAAGCCGCCCAGCGCCGGGGCCGCGAATACACCCGTCAGGATGGCGCCGATGATGCCGCCAACACCGTGCACGCCGAAGGCATCCAGCGAATCGTCATAGCCGAGTTTGCGCTTGAGCGTGGTGGCGCAGAAGTAGCAGAGCACACCCGAAACCAGGCCGATGATCAGCGCGCCAATCGGCCCGACGGTGCCCGCAGCCGGGGTGATGGCGACCAGGCCAGCAACCACGCCCGAAGCGATGCCCAGAGCACTTGGCTTACCGTGACCGACCCACTCGGCGAACATCCAGCCCAGGGCGGCGGCGGCGGTAGCGATCTGAGTGACCAGCATGGCCATGCCGGCAGTACCGTTGGCGGCAGCAGCAGAGCCTGCGTTGAAACCGAACCAGCCGATCCACAGCATCGCTGCACCCATCAGGGTATAGCCGAGGTTGTGCGGGGCCATCGGCGTGGTCGGGTAGCCCTTGCGCTTGCCCAGTACCAGGCAGCAGACCAGGCCTGCGATACCGGCGTTGATGTGCACCACGGTGCCGCCAGCGAAGTCCAGTACGCCCCAGTCCCACATCAGGGCACCGTCACCGCTCCACACCATGTGGGCGATCGGCGCATATACCAGGGTGAACCAGATACCCATGAATACGAGCATCGCCGAGAACTTCATGCGCTCGGCAAAGGCACCGACGATCAACGCCGGGGTGATGATGGCGAACGTCATCTGGAAGGTGATGAACACCGCTTCAGGGAACAGCGCGGTGGCCGAGGTCAGGCTGTCAGGCGTGACACCGCTGAGGAAGGCCTTGGAGAAGCCGCCAACGAAGGAGTTGAAGTTGAGCACGCCCTTTTCCATACCGGCAGTATCGAAGGCCATGCTGTAGCCGTAGACGACCCAGAGAATGCTCATCAGCCCGGTGATTGCAAAGCATTGCATCATCACCGACAGCACGTTCTTGGATCGCACCATGCCGCCATAGAACAGGGCCAGGCCCGGAATGGTCATGAACAGCACCAGCGCCGTTGCGGTCAGCATCCAGGCGGTGTCGCCGGAATTAAGCGCTGGGGCAGCTTCCTCTGCCAGGGCAAGCCCGGGCATTACGAGGGACAATAGGGCTCCTAGCCCTGCGATCTTACGCAGAGTCATGTTGTTTTCTCCTGGGGCGTTGGGTTTGGTGAGGCTTTTTTTGCTGCTTAGATCGCGTCGGTATCGGTTTCGCCGGTACGGATGCGGATCGCCTGCTCCAGATTCACCACGAAAATCTTGCCGTCACCGATCTTGCCGGTGTTGGCTGCCTTGGTGATGGCTTCGATTACCCGATCAAGGTCTTTGTCATCGATGGCGACATCGATCTTCACCTTGGGCAGGAAATCGACCACATATTCAGCACCGCGATACAGCTCGGTGTGGCCCTTCTGCCGACCGAAACCTTTGACTTCGGTGACGGTGATGCCCTGCACGCCGATTTCCGACAACGACTCGCGCACGTCGTCCAGCTTGAACGGCTTGATGATGGCTGTGACTAGCTTCATGAAACTCTCTCCCGATTTGGTGGACTTGCCCCAGGAAAACAAACCCGTCTCAAGTCTAAGCGCAGCGGTTGGCTTTGTAACGCGTCGTCGGCATCCGGCTCCGCGTGCGCACTGCCTGGTCACAAGGAACTGCTTCAGTGCATGGCTCGTACAGGTCTTTGCAGAAACCTTGCCAGTTCCGACAAAGCGCCGAAAAACAGAGCGTTATGTGATTTGGTCGGGATTGGCCAGTCGCCAGCATGGGAAACATGCACAATTTCGGTGCGCAGCAGCAGGGCAGGTTGCGCGAAAAATGTGCAACGGATTACAAACCGCAGATCATTCTTTTGGGAGCAACTGTCTTGCTCAATTTCTAAAAGTTGGCGCGATCGCTGTGGGAGCGGGCTTGCCCGCGAACACGGGCGAAGCCCGTGGCATCCACCGCGGTGTCTTCTTCGCGGGTAAACCCGCTCCTACGAAGGCCAATGTGCACTCAGGCGCCAGGTTTGCGCGTGCTACACTGGCGGCCATTTTTCTCAGTTTCAGTGGACAGCCCCATGCTCCCGCCCAAAGCCCTTCTCGATGCCCTGAGCGAACAGGCCTCGCGCCTGTTCAGCAGCGATGCCGCCCAGCCCCGTGCGGAACTGGAAAGCCAGTTCAAAGTGTTGATGCAAGGCGCCTTCAGCAAGCTGGACCTGGTCAGCCGCGATGAATTCGACAGCCAGATGGTCGTACTGGCGCGCACCCGCGCACGCCTCGAAGCCTTGGAAAAACAGGTAGCCGAGCTGGAAGCCCGGCTGAACCCAACTTCACAGGATGAATGAATGCAGCCCTCCAGCGCATACCCGGTACTGTTGTTTTCCTACGGCACCTTGCAGGATAAAGCCGTGCAACTGGCCAACTTTGGCCGTGAGCTGAACGGCCAGGCCGACCGTATGCCGGGCTACCGCATGGACTGGGTCGAGATCACCGACCCAGGCGTACTGGCGACCAGCGGCAAGTCCCATCACCCCATCGTTTCCCCCAGCAGCCAGGCCAACGACAGCGTCGCCGGCATGGTCTTTCAGATCAGCGAAGACGAACTGGCAGCGGCGGACCGCTATGAAGTTGCCGACTACAAGCGCGTCGCTGTCACCCTTGCATCGGGCCTGACAGCCTGGGTTTACGTGCGCGCCTGAGCCCGTCCGCTGCAGGTTGAACTTGCAACGACTCGGCGTGGGTAAAGGTCTGTTTCGGTGGTAGCTCACTCGCATGCAGTGTGCCGCGGAACAACGCCGCCCCGCACTGAGTAAACAACGTCTTCACCCGGTTGTGCGAATTGAGGACCTGGGCCTGGATATCACCAATGGCCGTATCCCTCGGCTGCAAGCTGGCCGCTCGGTTGACCCATTGGATGGCGGCAAAGCGGCTTTGCTTGCGGGTGCCACGCCCCTGCATCCAGGCCAGCCCCAGTTCGGCGCTGGCACGCCCTGCAAGCCACGGGTCCGGGTGCTCGACCAGGCTCAGCAGGTAAGCAACCGCCTCACTTCGCTCCTGCGCCTCACCAAACCGGCGTAACAAAATCCCCAGGTGCAACCGCGCACACGCATTGGTCTGCCCGTTGCCCAGCGCGTCGACAAGCAGGCGCCTGACCGCCAGCATGGCACTGCGCTCGTTCAAATCCTCATCGCCGTCCATGCGCAGGCAGGCCAGGTTGTATTTGGCCTGCCTGCTGCCCGCCTCCACCGCACGCTGCAGCCAGTACCCGGCTGCCTCGTCATCCAGGTAATGCGCCGGGGTGTTGGCCAGGCCGCCATGGTGCAGCTCGTACAAGGCCAGGGCAGCACCCGGCAGGTTCAGTTCGGCGCAGCGTTCATACAGGTAGCAGGCCACTTCATGCCGGTTGGCTGCCCACAGCAGCCGCGCCACTTCAAGCACTTCGAACCCCGGTGCCTGGCCCGCGCACTGGCGATTCACCGCCCGTTGCAACCATAGCCTTGCCTGCTCGGCCGAGCGTGGCAGCGCCCACAGCCCGAAACGGTGCCCGGCCGCGCGTAATGCACAGGCAGCAGCATGTGAACGGCCGTCACACAGGCGCTCAATGGCGCTGTGTAACAGTTGCCTCTCATCTGCCATGCCATCGCGCAGTACCAGCTCGACCAAACAGCGAAACGGCACGCCCATGGCGCGGATGGCGCCAAGATCGGCATTGCACGCCAAGCTCGCGGCAAAATCGCGCATAGCGCCAGCATGGTCGCCCGATGCCCTGCTGCGCAGCGCCCCCCGCCATGCCAGAACGACAGCACGTTCCCTGGGCCTCAACGGGCGTTGTGACCAGTCTTCGAACACGTGCTGCCAGTCGGCGACAGCCTGCACCTTGTCAGCCTGTGGCAGCATCAGCCGGCATTCGACGGCCATCCAGTGCAGCGCATTACGCAAGCGCTCGTCCCAGGTTGCGCACAACGGGCCATTGACCAACAGCTCGAACGCATCGAGGCTGCCGCCCCAGCGGGGCAGCAGGTACACAGCAAGGGCCTGGATCGCTTCGAAGCAACCGGAGCGGGCGATCAGCGCATGGCGCAGCCAGTAATAGCGAGGGTCCTCGTTTTCATGGTCGACCCGCTTGCCCAGGTAGCGCGGCAGCGACTGTGGCAGCTCGGCCAAGGGCAACAGACCATGCCTCACCAGCAACGGCGCTGCAGCTTCCTGTACCTCTACATCGGCATGGGCACTGGGCCTGAAGCGTGCAGGCTCCCCCTGAAACAGTTGCAGCAACCAACCAGGCTCATGGAACTGCGCACTGATGCGCAGCATGCCAATGGCCGCTGCCACGGGGTGCGCAGAGCGGTCCATCGCACGCAACAGGTGCGCGGTGGCGGATTCACAAATTTGCGCGACAGCCAGCAAGCGTGCAGCGTTGCGTTGGCCATCAACCTGCACCTGGCAGGCCCGGTGGAAGCAGTGCATACCCATTACCACCTGTGGGTGGTACGCCCTGGGGCACGCGTCGATCCAGGCTCTGAGCACTTGGCTCAGGGCCCTGTCACTCTGGTTTTCCTGGTCGAGCAGCATGTGCCCTTCAATGGCCGCCAGGTAGGCCGGGAACTCGCCGGGCGGGGCCTGACGCCACTGAGCCTCGAGCCTGTCGAAAAAGCGGTTGAGTTCAACGAATGCACTGGCCTGCACCAGTTCGCGCATTACCTGGTGCGTGCGGGTGAGCATTTGCACGGTGCAATACCTCAAGTCCATTTGAAAGAAGACGCAGTGCCATCCCATGGCAACTGCGGTTGCCCAACAACACTAAGTCATACCTGACGACTGCGCAAAACCTATTGGATCCATTTTTGCCGAAGCGCATGAAAACGCAGGGAAAACCCCTGCCCTGAAAAACCACGACGCACACTTGTTGCGCCTGCCATGGCAGCACTGGCTATTCTTTGCCCAGCCGCAGGAAGCGGCATTTTCCAGCAACAACGGAGTGTTCATGTCCCTAGCCCTCGTCCACAGCCGCGCCCAGGTAGGCGTGCAGGCACCGGCGGTCAGCGTCGAAACCCACCTGGCCAACGGCCTGCCTCATCTCACCCTGGTCGGCCTGCCGGAAACCACGGTCAAGGAAAGCAAGGACCGGGTGCGCAGCGCCATCGTCAACTCCGGGCTGAAGTACCCACAGCGGCGCATTACCCAGAACCTCGCCCCCGCCGACCTGCCCAAGGATGGCGGCCGATATGACCTGGCCATCGCCCTGGGCATCCTCGCCGCCGACGGCCAGGTGCCGATTGCCACCCTGACCGATATGGAATGCCTGGGCGAACTGGCGCTGTCGGGGAAATTGCGCCCGGTGCAGGGCGTGCTGCCTGCGGCACTGGCGGCACGCGAAGCAGGCCGGGCGCTGGTGGTACCACGGGAAAATGCCGAGGAAGCCAGCCTGGCCGGCGGGTTGGTGGTGTATGCGGTGGGCCACCTGCTGGAGTTGGTCGCCCACCTGAACGGCCAGGTGCCGCTGCCGCCCTACGCAGCCAACGGCCTGATCCTGCAGCAACGCCCCTACCCGGACCTGAGCGAGGTGCAGGGCCAACTGGCAGCCAAACGAGCCTTGCTGCTGGCTGCTGCCGGGGCGCACAACCTGCTGTTCACCGGGCCGCCCGGCACCGGCAAGACCTTGCTCGCCAGCCGCCTGCCCGGGCTGCTGCCACCGCTGGACGAGCACGAGGCGCTGGAAGTGGCGGCAATCCAGTCGGTCAGCGGGAAAGCACCGCTGAACAGCTGGCCACAGCGCCCCTTTCGCCACCCCCATCACTCTGCGTCCGGCCCGGCGCTGGTCGGTGGCGGTAGCCGACCGCAACCAGGTGAAATCACGCTCGCCCATCACGGCGTGTTGTTTCTCGACGAGCTTCCGGAGTTTGAGCGGCGCGTACTGGAAGTGCTTCGCGAGCCACTGGAGTCAGGTGAAATCGTGATTGCCCGTGCCCGCGACAAAGTGCGTTTCCCCGCGCGCTTCCAGCTGGTGGCAGCGATGAACCCCTGCCCTTGCGGCTACCTGGGCGACCCCACTGGCCGCTGCCGCTGCAGCACCGAGCAGATCGCGCGCTATCGCAACAAGCTGTCCGGGCCACTGCTGGACCGCATCGACCTGCACCTGACCGTGGCTCGCGAGAGCACTACGTTGAACAACCAGCCTTGCGGTGAAACCAGTGCCGATGTCGCCGTCAGGGTGGCTGAAGCGCGGGAGCTGCAGCACAGGCGACAAGGCTGTGCGAATGCATTTCTCGACCTTGAAGGTTTAAGGCATCACTGTGGGTTGGTAGCGGCGGACCAGGTCTGGCTGGAAGGGGCCTGCGAACGGCTGACCTTGTCGCTAAGGGCGGCGCACCGGTTATTGAAGGTGGCGCGGACACTGGCGGACCTGGAGCGATGCGAGACGATTGGACGGACGCACCTGGCCGAGGCCCTGCAGTACCGGCCAGGGAGCAGTTAGATTGCCAGGGCTGTGCCCCTGTAGGAGCGGGTTCACCCGCGAAGAGGCCGGCACAGCCATACCTCACAGACCGCCAGCCAAAGCCTCTTCAACCACCCTCAGCAGCACCTCTTCAGAAAACGGCTTGCCCAGGCAGGCCAGTGCCCCAAGGCCCATCGCTGCCCGTACCGAGCCATCATCCCAATGTGCCGACATGCAGATCACCGGCAAGCGCCTCCCCCGCTGTGCCAGCTCACGCTGTACCTCCAGCCCGCTCATCCCCGGCATTTTCAGGTCCAGCAACACACAGCCCGCCTCGCCCGCCAGTGGCGAGGCCAGGAATGCGTGCCCGGCGGAAAACGACAAGGTCTCGAACCCCGCCGAGCGCAGCAGGTTGGCCAGGCTTTTGCGCACCGAGGCATCGTCGTCAACGATGCACACCCCTCTGCTCATGCGCCGCCCAGGCTCGCAGACCGCGCTCCGAGGAGGTTGTGCATGGCCGCAAGCTCCAGCAGCGAGCGGGACTGCATCTTGTTCATGATGTTCTTCTTGTGCACCTTGGTCGTCACCTCGCTGGTGCCGATCTGCCTGGCGATCTGCTTGTGCGACAAGCCGCCTGCCACCAGCGAGAAGACCTGGCGCTCACGCTGAGTCAGGCGCTGGTACTTCTCCTCGACCTGCCGCGCCTGCAGCCACTTGCGGCCTTCGGCCACGGCCCGGGCGCGCACTGCCTGCAGCAGGGTCAGCAACTGGTCTTCATCGAACGGCTTGGTCAGAAACTCCACCGCGCCGGCGCGCATGGCCTGGACGGTCATCGGGATGGTGCCGAAACCAGTCATGAACACGATCGGCCAGGGCAGCGCCAGCCGGCACAGCGCATCCTGTACCTCCAGGCCACTTGTGCCAGGCAAGTGCATGTCCAGCAGCAGGCAGGCACAGGGGGTTTCCAGGCGGGCCTCGAACAGCGCCTCGGCACTGGCAAACAAGTGGTGCGGAATGTCCTGCGAGCGCAACAACCGGCCCAACGCGGTGCGCACCGACGGGTCGTCATCCACCACCAGCACCGGCACATTCACGCGCTCATCGAGCGGCTCGACAGTCTCGGCCAGGCTGCGCAGCAACGACCTGCCCAATGCCTCACCAGGCTCTTCGAGGCTTATCTGCGCGGCCAGGCGATAGCCCCGGCGCGGCACGGTCTGGATCAGGCCACGGTCGCCAAAGGCCTTGCGCAGCAAGGACACCTGCACCTGCAAGTTATTGTCCTCGACCACCGTGCCGGACCACACCTGGCTGAACAACTCGTCCTTGCCGACCACGCGGCCCTTGGCCCTGATCAGCGTGGCCAGCACGTCGAAAGCACGCCCACCCAACAGGATCGGCTTGCCATCGACAAAGACTTCGCGCCGCTCCAGCGACACCTGGGCATTGCCTATTCGGATCATGGCTTCCTCGCGCGGGGACGGGCGTTTTCGCTGCCCTGGGCAGCCTAGGCCAGCGTGGGCGTTCAGACAATTATCCCGAGGGATAGGTTGGCCAAAGGACTATACAAAAGCCCGCCAGCCCCAAGGGGACGATAACGGACAACAGCGTGCCCGTTCCTGCCAAGCAGGCTGCAACCCGCAGCCATGCTGGGCCCGCTGCGTATACTCGCGCCTCAGGAGTCGCTAGCGGGGGTGCTTTATGCTCGATGAACGCCTTGCCCACAGGCCCATCGATTACGACCAGTCAATCGACGAGGGCTGGCTGAAGCGGTGCGAGATCAGCGCGCTGGGCCCGGAAGGTGAACTCAGCTATTTCCGCCTGCGCGACCCAGCCACAAATCAGGCCTGGATCGCCGTGCGCGCGCCGCTCGAGGCTCCTTCCGCCTGTCAGCGCCTGGAACGTGACTACCGCCTGCAACTGGACCCACAGTGGGCGGTGATCCCCTCGGCGTTCGTGCGCTCGGCCGAAGGCCCGTTGCTGGTGTACCCGGCCGGGCGCTCAGTCGCCGACCTGATCGCTGAAGGCCCTGCGGCGCTGGAGCCGTTTCTCGACATCGCGGTGAACGCTGCCCATGCGTTGGCGCAAGCGCACGAACACAATGTGCTGCACGGTACATTGCAGCCCGAGCATGTGTACCTGCGCGCCCACCAGCGGGTGCGCCTGGGCTTCTTTCGCGCCGACCCGGCAGAGCGGATCAGCGAACAGGGCACCCCGCTCGGCAACTGGGCCTACCTGGCGCCGGAGCAGGTTTGCCCACACGGAAGCAGCAGCGACCGACGCAGTGACATCTATGCCCTGGGTGCAATCCTCTACCAGTTACTGGTAGGCGAACTGCCGCTGGCCGGGCGCGACACCCAGCACTGGCGACAGCTGCATGCGGGTGTGCAGCCGCGGGCGGCCAGCGAAGTGGACAGCAAGGTGCCGCCCCCCCTCAGCCTGGTCCTGGCAAAGGCCTTGGCCAAAGAGCCGGACGCCCGCTACCAGAGCGCGCGCGCCCTTGCAGTGGACTTGGCTCACTGCCAGCGGCAGTGGGCGGCCCACAAATCCATGGCACCCCTCACCCCAGGCTGCGCCGACTCGGTAGCGCACGGCCACGCGCGCCTGTTTGGCCGCAGCGCCGAGCAAAAGGCTATCACCCTGCTGCTCAAGGCCCTGCATCGCGACAGCAAACCACAAGCCCTGATCATCAACGGCGCTGCTGGCATGGGCAAATCGAGCCTGGTCGAAGCGGCTCTCAAGGACAACGCCGAAGGTTACTGGGCCGTCGGCAAGTGCAACAGCCACACCCAAGCAGTGCCCTACACGCCCTGGATCGAAGTACTCGGTGCCCTGACTACCCAGTTGCTGGCCAAGAACAGTCAGGACCTCGTCACCCTGCGCCGCGAAATCCAGCGCCGTATCAAAGGTCATGGTCGTCTGCTCGGCAAGCTGGCCCCGGACCTGCAACTTATTCTCGGCCCTCTGCCCCAATTACCCGCCAAGCCCACGCGCCTTGTGTTGCAGAAGGAACTGCACGCGATCATTGAATTCCTGCAGGTTTTCAGCCGACCTGGCCAACCGCTGGTGCTGTTCTTCGACGACCTGCAATGGGCCGACGACGCCACCCGGCACCTGTTGGCCCAACTGCTGGCTGAAGCGCCGGCCAACCTGCTGCTGATTTTCACCCGGTGCAACGATACGCCCACCACCAGCGCACCGCTGGCCATACCCGCAGCGGTGCGCAGCACCACGCTGAACCTGCGGCCGCTGGCCGTTGGAGCGGTGGCCGAGCTGATTGGCGAGCGCTTCCATGTTGCCCCCGAGGCCGCATTTCAACTGGCCGAACGGGTGCATGGCAAGACGGCGGGCAACCCGTTTTTCATCAACCAGATCCTCAGGGCCATGGTCGAAGACCAGCTGTTCATCTTCGACACCCAGGCCATGCGCTGGTCATGGTGCCTGCAGGCCGTGGCCCGGCACTGCTACTCCGACAATGTCGCCGACCTGATGGTCCACCGCCTGGAGCGCCTGCCGGCACCGCAACGCGACCTTTTGCGGGTCGTCAGCGCGGCGGGCAGCCACTGCGATGAACACCTGCTTCGGCTAGTGCTCGCCCAACCGCCAGGCGAACCCTTGAAAGCCTTGATTGGCGCCGGCTTCCTGCAACCGGGCCAGAACGGCCTGGGCTTTACTCATGACCGGGTGATGGAGGCCGCTTATGCACTCACGCCCGTGCACCAGCGCGCCTCGCTGCATGCACGTATCGCCCTGGCCATGCGCCGGGCTTGGCCAGGCCACATGCACGAGGTGCTGTTCGAGCTCGCCAGCCAGCTACAACGCGCCACCCCATGCGGGTTTGCAGCGGATGACTGCGAAGCGTTCCTGCGGCTTTTACGCGAAGCCGCATCACGCGCACGCGACGCCGGCACCTTCGAGCAGGCCGCTGGCTACCTGCACACCGCCGAGCAGTTGCTGCAGCACAGCGCCACGCTGGAAAGCCGCGCCACGCATGGCTTTGCCATCGCCTACATGGCGACGGAGTGCGACATGCAACTGTCACGAACGCTCGCGGCCGAGGCCCGCCTCACTGAATGCCGCCAGCGTGCTCGCTCGGTGTTGGACCAGGCACGGGCGTGCCGGCTGCAGGCACTGCTGTACACCTTGCGCGGTGACTATCAGGCGGCCATCGACAGCGCCCTGGCCGGGCTGGACTTACTGGGTATCAGCCCGGTGCGGGGCCTCGACTGGCAACAGGTCAAGGCCAGTCATGCCCATGTGCAGGCGTTGATCGAACAGAAGGACCGGCATTGCCTGGAGTCACTGCCGCGCACCGACTCGGAGGAAGTGACGGTTGCCATCAGCCTGCTGGCCACTCTGTCATCATCATTCTTCGTGAAGGACGACATCAGCTTCCTGCACCTGGCCAAGCTCATGGAGTTGTCGCTACTGCACGGCGTTGCCCCTGGCAGCACCTACGGCATGGCCTGGTACGGCGTGATGATTGCCGAGCGTTTTGGCGCTTACCATGATGGCCATGCCTGTTGCCTGGCCGCGCTCAAGCTGATCGAACGGCACGGTTTCGACGCTGATCTGACCAGCGCGCTGCTGGCCCTGGACCAGGTCAGCGCCTGGACCTCGCCCATGGAATTCGCCCGACGTACCGCGCTGGACGCGGTCGACTCGACGCGCCTGAGCGGTGACCTGGCGATGAGCTGCTATGCCTGCAACCACCTGGTTTCAGATTCGCTGTTCATGGGCCGCTACCTGCCGGACGTGGTCGAGGAAGTGGCGCAAGGCCTGGCCACTGTGCGTCGCCACGGCTACGGCGATATCGAGCAGATCCTGCTGGCCCAGCAAGCGTTCGTCGCCAACCTGAGCGGCACGCCCTGCCCCGCCCCGGCCACCGCCTCGAAGTCGCCCACCACGCGGTTCTTCCAACACCTGTTCGCCGCCATGTGCGCCTTCTACATGGGCAATATCCCGAAGGCCATGCGCGACCTGGCATTGGCCGGCGACAATACCTGGGCCGCACCCGCGCACATCAACCTGGCCGACTATCACCTGTTCCGCGGCCTGGCCCTGGGCAGCCCCGAGGCCCACGGCAGCCTTGTCGACAAGCTGCGCGAGCTGCAGGCCCTGCGCGAGCGCTTCAGCCGCTGGGCCGGCTTCAACCCGGCCACCTTCCGCAGCAAGCAGTTGCTGATCGAGGGCGTCATCGCCAAGCTCGAAGGCGACGGCCTGGCCGCGATCCGCTGCTTCGACCAGGCGCAAATCGCCGCCACCGCTGCCGGCTTCATCCACGAGCAGGCGCTGGCCCATGAACAGCTGGCTGAGGTGTGCATCCCCAGCGGCCTGATCTCGGGCGCCAACCTGCACCTACGCATTGCCCGCGACTGCTTCCACATCTGGGGCGCGACCGGCAAGGTGCACCAGCTAGAGACGTTGCATCCGTTTTTGCGCACCCAGCCGATTCAGGAGACCTATCGCGCCACCCACCAGGCCAGGCTGGACCTCGAAGCCGGCATCGAAGCCGCGCGGGCGCTGTCCGAGGAAGTGCTGCTCGAAGGCCTGATCGAAACCCTGATGGGCCACCTGACCCAGCACTCCGGTGCCGACCATGGCGCGCTGCTGATTGTGAGCGGCGCCGAATTCCAGATGGCCGCCCTGGCCTACATCGACGATGCCGGGCTGCACGTGAGCATGGACAACTGCCAGAAGTTCATGACCCAGGCACCGTTGTCGGTCATCAACACCACCATGCGCACCCGCAAACCGCTGGTGCTCAACGATGCCCTCAGTGAGTGCCCGGAGGCCTTCCGCCAACAGCTGCAGGCGCGCAACGCCCGCTCGGTGCTGTGCCTGCCGCTGGTTATCCAGGGCGTGCTGATCGGCCTGGTGTACCTGGAAAACCGCCTCGTGCCGAACCTGTTCGGCAGTCAGCGCCTGGCCATGCTGGAAATCCTCGCCTCGCAGGCAGCCGTGTCGCTACAAACGGCCAAGTTCTACACGCGCCTGGCCGAGGAAAACCAGATCCGCACCCAGATGGAGGCTGAGTTGCGCCGCTCGCGTGCGGAACTGGCGCGCAGTGCGCACTTGCAGGCGATGAATGAGCTGTCAGCGTCCATCGCCCACGAGATCAGCCAGCCGCTCCTGGGCATCGCCTCCAATGCCGCGGCCAGCCTGCGCTGGCTGAAACGCGCCAAACCCGACCTGGAAGAAGCGATTGCCGGCCTGGAAGACATCCGCAACGACAGCGAACGGGCCGGCAACATCGTGCGGGCGCTGCGGTCCCTGGCCAAGCAGTCACCCATGCAACTCAAGGCGGTGAAGCTGGACGAGTTGATCCGCGAGGTGGTGCGCCTGACCTCGGCCGACGCCGCCAAGGGCAAGGTGGATGTGCAGACACGGTTGAAGGCCGGGGTGTGCGTGACAGCCGACCCGGTGCAGTTGCAGCAGTTGGTGTTCAACCTGATTACCAATGCCCTGGAAGCGTTGGCGGGGTATCGCTGTGACGGGGTGCTGAAGATTACGTCGGCGGTAGTCGAGGACGAGGTGGAGATCTGCGTGGACGACAACGGGCCGGGGATCGCGGCGGACGAGCGTGAGCGCGTATTCGATGCGTTTCATACCACCAAGACCGGTGGCATGGGGATGGGCTTGGCAATCTGCAGTTCGGTCGCTCAGGCCCACGGCGGGCAGCTGCAGGCGCTGGTGTCGCAGTTGGGTGGATGCCGGATTCGTTTCAGTCTGCCTGTGAGTCACGCATAGCCTGTGCCGGCCTCCTCGCGGTTTTACCCGCGAAGAGGCCGATTCAGGTTTACATCAACGGGAGGCCAGCGCTGCGTAGCTGTTCATTAGGTTGCGATAGTTGGGGATACGCTGCGACAGCAGGTTACCCAGCCCTTCGATGTCGTTGCGCCAGTCGCGGTGCAGTTCGCAGGCCACCGAGAACCAGTTCATCATCTGTGCACCCGCCTGGGTCATGCGTACCCAAGCTGCTTGCTGCACGGTTTCGTTGAAGGTACCCGAGGCATCGGTCACCACGAACACTTCAAAACCTTCCGCCAGCGCCGACAGGGTCGGGAAGGCCACGCACACATCGGTCACCACACCGGCGATGATCAGTTGCTTGCGGCCCGTGGCCTTGATTGCCTTGACGAAGTCTTCGTTGTCCCAGGCGTTGATCTGGCCGGGACGGGCAATGTACGGCGCATCCGGGAACATCTCTTTCAGCTCAGGCACCAGCGGGCCATTCGGGCCTTGCTCGAAGCTGGTGGTGAGGATGGTCGGCAGGCCAAAGAACTTGGCCAGGTCGCCCAGGGCCAGCACGTTGTTCTTGAATTCGTTGGGCGAAAAATCCTGCACCAGCGAGATCAGACCGGTCTGGTGGTCGACCAGCAGCACCACGGCGTCGTCTTTGTTCAGGCGCTTGTAATCGGGTTGGCTCATGGGGTGACTCCTTGGGTTGGGATAACGGGCCGGCACTGTCCGCAGGGGGTTATACCGGTGGATAGCTTCGGCTTAAGAAAGTACCTGCGCCTGCCGCCAGGCCTTGGGTGGCTGGCCGACCAGGCGGCTGAAAGCGCGGGTGAAATGGGCCTGGTCACAAAAGCCGCATTCCAGGCTCACGTGGGTGATAGGCGCCTCGGTGGCAAGCAAGCGCTTGGCCTTTTCCATGCGCGCCAGCAGGCGCCAGGCCTGCGGCGAAAGGCCGGTGTTGACTTTGAAGGCGCGGGAAAAATGGCTGCGGGTAAGGTTGCATACCGCGGCGATCTCGATGATCGACAACGGGCTATGCAACATCAGCTCCTTGGCCCGGCGCAGCCGCGCGGGCGTGAGTGCGCCGGGGGTTTGCAGCGGCGCTTCGGGCGTCCCAGGGTACATGGCGACTCTCCTGTTCAATACGGAAAGTCTCGCCCCCGGCACATGACGAAGTCCTGAGCCAAACCTGAATTGTTGTTAATTGTGTGCTGCTGGCCCTGGGCGTTTTGCCGATACCTTAAGATGCGTTTCGTATTCAGCTTCTGGCCGCTACCCGCGGCCGGCATTCAAGGCGAAAGAGGTATGCAGGAAAAACCCGCCCACCGCACCGTGGCCATGGTGCTGTTCAATGATGTGCTACTGCTGGATGTCACCGGTCCCATGGATGCATTCGCCATCGCCAACCGGTTCTTGCCTGCAGCACGGCAATATCGGCTGCTGACCTTGGCCGAGGGGCAAGCAGTGGTACGCGGCTCATGCGGCCTGAAGGTAGTGGCCGACCGGCGCCTGGAAGACTTGCCGGAGGCCGTCGACCTGTTGCTGGTGCCGGGCGGCCCTGGGGCCTATGACATCGCCCTGCCAGGGATCGAGCGCTGGCTGCCCAAGGCCGTGCGCCAGGCAAAGCGCTTCGGTGCCATCTGCACCGGGGTGTTCCTGCTGGGGCGGGCCGGGTTACTGAATGGCTATCGCTGCACCACCCACTGGAACTACGTGGAGCGCCTGGCACAGGCGTTTCCCGAAGCCAAGGTGGAGACCGAGCAGATTTACGTGATGGACCGCTGCCTGATCACCTCGGGCGGTATCACTGCAGGGATCGACCTGGCACTGGCGGTGGTCGCCGAGGACCATGGCAAGGCGCTGGCCCTGGAAGTAGCCAAGGTACTGCTGGTTGCCCGCCACCGTCAGGGCGGGCAGACACCCTACGGGCCGCTGCTGGCTGCGGTACCGCGCGATGACTCGCCGATTGCCCGGGTGCAAGCTTATATCGTCGATCACATCGAGCAGGCGTTCACCGTGCAGAAAATGGCCGAACTGGTGGCCATGAGCGGGCGTAACTTTGCCCGGACGTTTCTGCGCGAGGTGGGCATTACGCCGCTGCAGTACCTGCAGAATGCGCGCATCGATCGTGCACGCAAGCTGCTCGAATGCGGTGACCTGCCGATGAAGGTGGTGGCGGCGCAGTGCGGGTTTGGCAGTGACCGACACATGCGCAAGGTATTCTTTGAGCGAATTGGCATGACGCCGGCGCAGTATCGGGCACAGTTTGGTGGCGGTGAACAGTCGGATTAGCGCTGCCTTCTTCGCGGGCGCGCCCGCACCCACAGAGATAGCACAGGCCTTGAGCCCAGGTAAGCGCCGGCACCGATTGTCACCCTGAACGGGACAATGTTTCTTCCCGTGAGATGATTGTCTGACGCCACCCTACCCCTCAGAATTGGCCGTCAAACTGTTCGAACGCTGCCCCGGCAGCTCATGGAGTAAGAGCCAATGCCACACGAAGGCAGCCTTCTACAAACCGCGGTGATCTTCCTGCTTGCCGCCGTCCTCGCCGTCCCCCTGGCCAAGCGCCTGCAACTGGGTGCCGTGCTCGGCTACCTGCTCGCCGGTGTGGTCATCGGCCCGCAAGCACTTGGCCTGATCCGCGACACAGAAAGCGTGGCGCACATTTCCGAACTGGGCGTGGTCTTGCTGCTGTTCATCATCGGGCTGGAACTGTCGCCCAAACGCTTGTGGCTGATGCGCAAGTCGGTGTTTGGTGTCGGCACTGCCCAAGTGGTGTTGACCGGCGCAGTAATCGGCGCCATCGCCCTGTTCGGCTTCAGCCAGACGCTACCAGCAGCCATCGTGCTCGGTCTGGGCCTGGCGCTTTCGTCCACCGCCCTTGGCCTGCAGAGCCTGGCCGAGAGCAAGCAGCTCAATGCACCGCACGGCCGTCTGGCGTTCGCCATCCTGTTGTTCCAGGATATCGCCGCGATTCCGCTGATCGCCTTGGTACCGCTGCTGGCCGCCACTGGCCCGGACACCAGCCAAGGCGACAGCCTGCAACACGGCCTGAAGGTATTCGCCAGCATCGCCGTGGTGATCATCGGCGGTCGCTACCTGTTGCGCCCGGTGTTCCGCACCGTGGCTCGCACCGGCCTGCCGGAAGTGTCTACTGCCACCGCACTGCTGGTGGTGATCGGCACCGCCTGGCTGATGGAAGAAGCGGGTATCTCCATGGCCCTTGGCGCTTTCCTCGCCGGCCTGCTGCTGGCCGACTCGGAATACCGTCACGAGCTTGAGTCGCAGATCGAACCCTTCAAGGGCTTGCTGTTGGGGCTGTTCTTCATCAGCGTGGGCATGGGCGCCAACCTGCACCTGCTGCTGGAAATGCCGCTGGTGGTGCTGGGCCTGACCCTGTTGCTGGTGGCCGTGAAACTGCTGTTGCTGATAGGCGTCGGCCGTTTGGTAGGTGGCCTGAACAGCGCCAGCGCCCTGCGCCTGGGCATGGTGTTGGCGGCCGGTGGCGAATTCGCCTTCGTGGTGTTCAAGCTGGGCAAGGACCAAGGCCTGTTCGATACCCAGACCTACGACCTGCTGCTGATGACCATTACCCTGTCGATGGCCATCACCCCGCTGCTGATGCTGGGTTGCGCCCGCGCCCTCAAACGCCCGCAACCGGCGCGTGAAGTGCCCGAGCAATACAAACAGATCCAGACGGATACACCGCGGGTGGTGATCGTCGGCATGGGCCGCATGGGCCAGATCGTCGCGCGCATCCTGCGGGCGCAGAAGATCCCGTTCGTTGCCCTGGAAACCTCGGTGGACACCATCGAGATGACCCGCATGTTCGAACAGGTACCGGTGTTCTACGGCGACCCGCTGCGCCCGGAGGTTTTGCACGCCGCCAAGGTGGGTGAAGCGGAGTATTTCATCATCACCATTGATGACCCTGAAGCCGCCATTCATACCGCCGCACGGGTGAAGCGCCTGTACCCACACCTGAAGGTGCTGGCCCGGGCGCGCAACCGCCAGCATGTGCACAAACTGGCGGATGTGGGCGCGGAGCCGATTCGCGAGACGTTCTACTCCAGCCTGGAAATGACCCGCCGGGCACTGGTGGGGTTGGGCCTGAGCGATGAACAGGCGGCGGACCGCATTGCACGGTTTACCCAGCATGACGAAGAGGTGCTGGAGGCCCAGGGGCAAGTGCGTGATGACCGGGCCAAGGTGATGCAGACGGCCAAGGAGGCGCGGGTGGAGCTGGAGCGGTTGTTTGATTCGGATGCAGACTGAGGCCTTTTGGCGCATGCCTTGAGGGTTGTAGTGCCTGTGAGATCGGGCGCCGCCCGCGCGGCGCTTCGCGGGTAAACCCGCTCCTACGTTTGTTTCGGGCCAGTTATTCCTGTGGGACGCGCACGCGAGCCCCCCTGGCGCACGCCTCGATATCGCGTCGTACAAACAAGGCAGTCGCGCGCGCCTGGCACAGGAGGGACTGGCCAGAAACAAACGTAGGAGCGGGTTTACCCGCGAAGCGCCGCGCGGGCGGCGCTCGATCTCATGGGCGCCCAAAAACTATCGCCAGGCACCTGGAAGCCATCCTGCAATTTCCTGACGTTCACCTCGCCGCCATTACGCGAACACACAAAAGCCATCACAAAATCGTCTAATTCTCAGCTGGGTCCTACTTCCCCGCGAACCATTTCCTACGTTCACGCCAATCCCAAGGAATTATCCTACACACCGTGTCGACGCCCGTCTGATTGTCCAGGGAAGGCCTGCTCTCTAGGCTGACCGGGTCGCTGTCGGTTCAGCGATCGGGTGTGGAAACCCGGCAGGTAATCGGAATGGCAGTTGTCATGGCAGCTGCACGCGGGAGGCCGAATGGCCTGCCGGGGTTCCGATAGCCCGGCTTTCCACCCCGCGTGCAGCCGCCACCCTTCGCGTGGAAACGGATGGTGCCGGCCAACCTCTATCGGAGTTTGGCTATGAAAAAGATTGTCCCCGATCCACCCCTCCCCAACACCACACAACGCTCTTTCAGCCGCTGCGATGCCGGCCATCCCCCATTGTTCACCGTAAACCCCGGCGTTTCCGCCCACGATGCCCTGGTGCATGTCGCCCAATACCTGCGCGGTGCCTACGACTGTGGCTACAAAGCCTTGGAGCATCTGGATGACACAGGCAAGAGCCTGTTCTGGAGCAACCTGAACGCACTCGAAATGGCAGAAGGGTTGGTTGAGGCATTGCTGGATGGGATTGAGTCACAGCCCATGAACTGAGTCGCCTGTATCGGCCTCTTCGCGGGTGAACCCGCTCCCACAGAGTCCTCGTCGACACGGGTGTCAGTACCAACCACAGAAAAGGGCCACTGTTTCCAGTGGCCCATCAGATGCTCGATATTCATATGCACACCTCAAGCCGGGGTGTGGAGGTCTCACCCTACACTGATGATTCAGCCATCGATGGGGTTCCTGATCCAGTTACTGCCGCTGAATGACAACTGGCTTCGCGCTCGGGTGAAACGCTAACAATGCCGCCAATACAGGTCAACGACTGGAACAAAGCGCAACAAAAAAACCGGCTCCCTACAGAGAGAGCCGGCCTTTGTGCGCGTTGCTGATGGTTGATTACTTACCCGCAGTCAGCGCGTTATAGCTGGTCATCAGGTTGCGATAATCCGGAATGTGGTTGGAGCAAAGTGCAGCCAGCCCTTCGACATCGTTACGCCAGTCGCGGTGCAGCTCGCAGGCCACGCCGAACCAGGTCATCAGTTGGGCACCCGCCTGGCTCATGCGGTCATGCGCGGCATCACGGGTCATCTCATTGAAGGTGCCGGAAGCATCGGTCACCACGAACACCTCAAATTCTTCCTCCAAGGCCGCCAGCGCCGGGAACGCCACGCAAACCTCGGTCACAACACCTGCAATGATCAGCTGCTTCTTGCCGGTCGCCTTCACCGCCTTGACGAAGTCCTCGTTGTCCCAGGCGTTGATCTGGCCAGGGCGGGCAATGTACGGCGCGTCCGGGAACAGGGCTTTCAGTTCCGGCACCAGCGGGCCGTTGGGGCCTTGCTCGAAGCTGGTGGTGAGGATGGTCGGCAGGTTGAAGAACTTGGCCAGGTCAGCCAGCGCCAGCACGTTGTTCTTGAACTTGTCCGGCTCGATATCGCGCACCAGCGACAGCAAACCAGCCTGGTGGTCGACCAGCAGTACGGCAGCGTCGTCTTTGTTCAGGCGGTTGTAAGTGAATTTGCTCATGGTCTGTGCTCCTAAGGGTTATGAATTTTTCAGCAATCCGGGGTGTTTCGCGTTGATGGGCACAGATTAAAATCATCACCTTTGCGGCGGTAGTTAGCAGAATCTGGCTTTAGCGTTCTGATTTATGAACGATGGATTTATAGGGGGCTGTGCCGGCCCTCTTCGCGGCTAAAGCCGCTCCTACAAGCGAAGAGGCCGGCACAGGCAACCAAATACCCGGAGACCGATCATTGGAAGACCTCAACTCCCTCTACTACTTCACCCAGGTCGTCGAACATGGCGGCTTCGCCCCGGCCGGGCGGGCGCTGGACATGCCCAAGTCGAAGCTCAGCCGGCGAATCGCCGACCTTGAAGACCGCCTGGGTGTGCGGCTGTTGAACCGCACAAGCCGTCACTGCTCGCTGACCGAAATCGGCCAGGCCTATTACAACCGCTGCCTGGCCATGCGCGTGGAGGCCGAGGGCGCGGCGGAAATCATCGAGCGCAACCGCAGCGAACCGCGCGGCCTGGTGCGCATCAGTTGCCCGACCACCCTGCTCAACTCCTGGGTCGGGCCGATGCTGACCCGCTACATGCTCAAGTACCCGCAGGTGGAGCTGTTCATCGAAAGTACCAACCGCCGTGTCGACCTGTTGCACGAGGGCTTCGACATCGCCCTGCGGGTGCGCTTTCCGCCACTGGAGAACACTGACATGGTGATGAAGGTGCTGAGCAACAGCACCCAGTGCCTGGTCGGCCAGCCTCAATACCTGGCGCAACTGCCCAAAGGGTTTGACCCACAGCTGCTGGGCACACTACCCAGCGTGCATTGGGGCAGTGCCCAGCGCGAGTACCAGTGGGAACTGTTCCAGGGTGAAGACAACAGCCGCAGCATCGTCATCCCGCATACACCACGCATGGTGACTGATGACCTGTTTGCCTTGCGCCACTTCGTGGTAGCCGGAGTGGGGATCGCACACTTGCCGCGGGTGGCGGTGCGTGAGGACCTGGCGGCGGGACGTCTGGTTGAGCTGATTCCGGACTGGCACCCGCGTTGCGGCATCGTGCATGCGATCTTCCCATCGCGACGTGGGTTGCTGCCTTCGGTGCGAGCGCTGATCGATCATCTGGCTGAGGAGTTCGCCATCAGCGACATGGCGTGAGTGCCCGGCTGGCTGAGCCGGCCTCTTCGCGGGTATGCCCGCTCCCGCAGGTATTGCACAAGGCTCGGGGCCGGTGGTGGCCCTGTAGGAGCGGCTTTAGCCGCGAAAGGGCCGGTACAGGTAATGCAAATACCCACCCAGCACACCCTTACAAGACCTTAGGTCTACTCTTCTTCCACACTCCCGGATCATCCCCCGGAGCCCCTCATGATCCGCGCCACACACGGACCAGGCCGCGTCCTGCTCGCCACCCTCGCCCTCTGGCCGGCGCTGAGCCACGCCGAAGCGCCCGGCTGGTCGCTGCTCAGCCGCAACTATTTTCTGCACAGTGACTTCCGCTCGCCCTCCGGCAGCGGCCAGAACTACCGCCAGGAATGGGCCCAAGGCTTCATCGGCGAGGTGCGTTCCGGCTTCACCGAAGGCACTGTCGGCGTCGGCATCGATGCACATGGCTTTCTTGGCCTCAAGCTCGATGGCGGCCGCGGCCATAGCGGCACCGGCCTGCTGCCACGCGACAGCGATGGCCGCGCCGAGTCCGAGTACTCCAGCGCCGGTGCCGCGCTCAAAATGCAGTTAGGCAACACCCAACTGCGCTATGGCGAGATGATGGTGGAAACACCGGTGTTCGACACCGGAGACAAACGCCTGCACCCGGAATACGCCACCGGCTGGTGGGTGGAAAACACCGACCAGCCCGACTGGCGCCTGCAGGCCGGGCGTTTTACTGCCTTCAACAACCAGGACAACAGCTCCACCCACGACGATTTCAGCGGCTACGGCGCGACCACCCACAACCGGGCCATCAGCCTGGCCGGTGCCACCTTCGCGCCCAACGGGCCGTTCGGCGCCGCACTGTATGCCGGACAGCTGGAAAACACCTGGCGCCAGACCTATCTCAACCTGAACCTGGCCGAGGGCAACTGGCGCCTGGACGGCAACCTGTACAAAACCCACGACACCGGCAACGCCAGCGCCGGGGCGATCGACACCCTCGCCTATAGCCTGCTGGCCAAGTACAGCTTCGGCGCCCAGGCGCTGAGCCTGGCCTACCAGAAGGTCGAGGGCGACACCCCGTTCGACTTCGTCGGCGGCGACTCCATCTACCTGGCCAACGCGATCAAGTACGCCGACTTCAACGGCCCTGGCGAGCACTCGTGGCAACTGCGCTATGACCTGAACTTCGCCACCCTCGGCGCACCTGGCCTGAGCCTGATGGGCCGCTATGTCAGCGGCCGCG
Organism: Pseudomonas sp. 2,4-D; assembly: GCF_030418155.1. Classification (NCBI taxonomy): domain Bacteria; kingdom Pseudomonadati; phylum Pseudomonadota; class Gammaproteobacteria; order Pseudomonadales; family Pseudomonadaceae; genus Pseudomonas; species Pseudomonas sp. 2,4-D. Next base: position 286,394 of record NZ_JAUHUI010000001.1, on the reverse strand, counting down.
GCATCGACGGCAGCCATGCGCCTGCGGGCGGCGCCTATGTGAACCAGTACGGCGACGGCGGCAAGCACTGGGAGCGCGACATCGACCTGAAATACGTGGTGCAGTCGGGGGCTGCCAGGGACCTGAGCCTGTCGCTCTCCCACGTCAGTCACCGCGCCAACCAGGCCCAGGCGGGCGATGATATCGACCGCATCTACCTGATCATCGAATACCCACTCAAAGGCAGCTTCTGACATGAGCACATCCCCTTCAGGTGCCTGGAGCCCGTTGCGTAACACCACCTTCCGCATGCTGTGGATCGCCACCATCGCCTCCAACATCGGCACCTGGATGCACGAGGTAGGCGCCGGCTGGCTGATGACCACGCTGTCGGCCAGCCCGCTGCACGTGGCGTTGATCCAGGTAGCCGGCTCGCTGCCGATGTTCTTCCTGGCCCTGCCGGCCGGCGCAGCGGCGGACATTGTCGACAAACGCCGCTACCTGTTGCTGGTGCAACTGTGGATGTCTTGCGTAGCGGTTGTGCTGGCGGCCCTGACCTTGCTCGGGATGATGAACGTCACCTTGTTGCTGGTGCTGACCCTGGCACTGGGCATTGGTACAGCGCTGATGATGCCGGCGTGGAGCGCACTGACACCGGAACTGGTGGGCAAGGAGGACCTGGCCAACGCGGTGGCGCTTTCCAGTGTCGGCATCAACGTGTCACGGGCCATCGGCCCGGCACTGGCGGGGGTGGTGGTGAGCATGGTCGGCCCGTGGCTGACCTTTGCCCTGAATGCCATCTCGTTCGCGGGTGTGATCCTGGTGTTGTACCTGTGGAAGCGTGAGGTGAAGGAACCACTGCTGCCGGCCGAACGCTTCGTTGGCGCCATGCGCACTGGGCTGCGCTTTGCCCGCAGCGCCAAGCCTTTGCAGGCCGTGATGCTGCGCGCGTTGGCGTTCTTTTTCTGCGCCAGCGCCGGCACTTCGCTGCTGCCACTGATCGTGCGTGGCGAGATGCACGGCACTGCAGCGGACTTCGGCCTGCTGCTGGCGGCCATCGGTATTGGCGCAGTGGCGGGTGCCACCTTGCTGCCGCGTCTGCGTGAGCGCATCAGCCGTGACCGCCTGGTGTTACTGGCCAGCCTGCTGTATGCCCTGTTCCTGCTGGCCCTGGCGCTGGTGCGCAACTTTTATGCGCTGCTGCCCGCGATGCTGCTCAGCGGCGCGGCGTGGATCGCGGTGCTGTCCAACCTGCAGGTGGCTGCACAGACTTCGGTGCCAGCCTGGGTAAGGGCGCGGGCTTTGTCGGTATACATTCTGATTTTCTTCGGTGCCATGGCCTGTGGCGGTCTGCTGTGGGGCACGCTGGCCAGCCATGCAACGCTCACCTTCAGCCTGCTGGTGGCCGCAGGCGGCCTGGCGCTGGGTACCTTGCTGACCTGCAAGGTGGCGCTGCCGGAAACCGAGGCAGAGGAGCTGACGCCGTCGCTGCATTGGCCGGTGCCGGTATTGAGCGATGACATGGACAAGGAAGTCGGACCGGTGATGGTCACCGTCGAGTACCACATCGCCCCCACCAAGGCCGAGGCCTTCCAGCAAGCGGCACGGGAGCTGGAAGCGATGCGCAAGCGCAATGGCGCATTGTCGTGGGGGTTGATGCGGGACAGTGCTGATCCGGCGTTGTGGCTGGAGTTCTTCTTCGAGGAATCGTGGCTGGAGCATCTGCGGCATCACCACCGGGTGACCCGTGGTGAACTGAAGATCGAGGCGCGGGTCAGGATGCTGCAGACTGATGGGGTTGAAGTGCGGATTCGGCATTTGTTGGCTGGCGGGGAGCATAAGGCTCACCATTGATGCTGGCCTTTGCGGCCCTTTCGCGGGTAAACCCGCCCGTAGGAGCGGGTTTACCCGCGAAAGGGCCGGCACTGAAAACACAAAAAAGGGGCCAGTTATTGGCCCCCGTTCTTCACATCAGCTCACCTTAGAAAGCGAAGCACGAACAGCCCAGCGCCCCCCAGAAGCCCTGGAAGTCATTGACCGGAACACTCGACTTACGCGCCTTGTCGTGGCTGTGTGCATGCACCCCGCACGGCCCCGAGCACTGGTGCACAGCGGCTGCCAACGATGGCGTACCAACTCGCCAGTGCCCAGGCACCTTGGTCACCGGCGACCACTCTGGCAGCACCGGCACCTGCGGAGGGCCAAGCTTGTCGAACTCGCCAGCACCGTACACCACCTTGCCATCAACGATGGTCAGCACCGACTCGATGCCCTTGATCGCCTCTTCATCGACACTGAAGAAGTCGAGCGACAACGCTGCCAGGTCAGCCAGCTGGCCCACCTTGATCTGGCCCTTCTTGCCTTGCTCGCTGGAGAACCAGGCGCTGCCCTGGGTGAACAGTTGCAGCGCGGTGTCACGGCTCAGGCCTTCCGGGTAGAGCTCCATGCCACCGACCGTCTTGCCGCTGACCAGCCAGTACAGTGAGGTCCATGGGTTGTAGCTGGACACCCGAGTGGCATCGGTACCCGCGCCCACCGGCACGCCCATCTCGAGCATGCGTTTGATCGGCGGGGTCTGCTCGGCGGACTTGGCGCCGTAGCGGTCGACGAAGTACTCACCCTGGAAGGCCATGCGGTCCTGGATGGCAATACCACCGCCCAGCGCACGCACGCGTTCGATATTCTGCGGGGTGATGGTTTCGGCGTGGTCGAAGAACCAGGGCAGGCCGTTGAATGGGATGTCGCGGTTGACCTTCTCGAACACGTCGAGCATGCGCGTGATCGATTCGTTATAGGTGGCGTGCAGGCGGAATGGCCAGCGCTGCTCGACCAGGTGGCGCACCACCGGCTCCAATTCTTCTTCCATGGTCTGCGGCAGGTCCGGGCGCGGCTCGAGGAAGTCCTCGAAGTCGGCGGCAGAGAACACCAGCATTTCGCCAGCGCCATTGTGGCGCAAGAAGTCGGTACCGCTGTGCAGCTTGACGCTGGAGGTCCACTTCTTGAAGTCGTCCAGTTCTTCCTTGGGCTTCTGGGTGAACAGGTTGTAGGCGATGCGTACGGTCAGCTGATTGTTGTCGGCCAGCTCCTGAATCACGGAGTAGTCGTCAGGGAAGTTCTGGTAGCCGCCACCGGCGTCGATGGCGCTGGTCAGGCCCAGCCGGTTGAGCTCACGCATGAACTGGCGAGTGGAGTTGACCTGATACTCCAGCGGCAACTTAGGCCCCTTGGCCAGCGTGGCGTAGAGGATCATCGCGTTCGGGCGGGCGATCAGCATGCCGGTCGGGTTACCGAACTTGTCGCGCTGGATCTCGCCACCCGGCGGGTTCGGCGTGTCCTTGGTGTAGCCGACGGCCTTGAGCGCGGCGCGGTTGAGCAGCGCGCGGTCGTACAGGTGCAGCAGGAACACCGGGGTGTCGGGTGCGGCCTGGTTGATTTCTTCAAGGGTGGGCATGCGCTTTTCGGCGAACTGGAACTCGTTCCAGCCACCGACCACGCGCACCCACTGCGGGGTAGGCGTGCGCGCAGCCTGGTCCTTGAGCATGCGCAGGGCATCGGCCACTGAAGGCACCCCTTCCCAACGCAGCTCGAGGTTGTAGTTCAGACCGCCACGGATCAGGTGCAGGTGCGAGTCATTGAGGCCCGGGATCACCGTGCGCTGCTTGAGGTCGATGATCTGCGAGACGGCACCCTTGTGGGCCATGGCCTCGGCGTCACTGCCCACGGCGATGAAGCGGCCGTCCTTGATGGCGACGGCGGTCGCGGTGGGCTTCTCGCGGTCAACGGTGTGCAGTTTGCCGTTGAACAGAATCAGGTCGGCGGTCATGGAACCTCCTTGCGTGGATGCGTGAGCGGAACCGGCATGGCCGGTAAAAGGTAATGCGGACCAGAGCGCGCCAGCGGCACCGAGCACAGTGCTGGTGGCGAGGAACTGGCGACGGGTCTTGTCGTTGCGATCCTGGGACATGGGCTTCTCCGACTAGGGGCCGGCAGGGGGACTGCGAAGCATGCCGGTTGATGCAAGGCCTGGGCTTGGATGGATGTGCGGTGGGTTGAAGAAGGTTAGCCCTGGTTAAGCTTTTTGCTGCCTGGGCCGGCCTCTTCGCGGGTAAACCCGCTCCTACAACGTCTGTAGGAGCGGGTTCACCCGCGAATGTTTCCCACAATTACCGCTGAAGGAACGCCAGCAAGTCCTCATTCAGCTGCTGCGCATGAGTCACTGCAAACCCGTGCGGCGCCCCGGCATACACCTTCAGCTCGGCGCCGCGAATCAGCTCCGCGGCCTGCTTGCCGGTGGTCTCGAACGGTACGATCTGGTCGTCATCGCCATGGATCACCAATGTCGGCACATCGACCTTGGCCATGTCGGGACGGAAATCGGTCTCCGAGAAGGCCGTTACACAATCCAGGGTGCCCTTGATCGACGCCATCAGCGCAATGTTCAAGGTCTGCGTCTGCACACCCTGGGACACCTGCTGCCCATGGTTCAGGCCGTAGAACGGCGTGGCGAAATCGGCGATGAACTGCGCGCGGTCGGCACGCAGGCCAGCCCGGATGCCCTCGAACACCGACAGGTCGACACCGTCAGGATTATCGTCACGCTTGCCGAACACTGGCGTCACCGCGCCCAGCAACACCAGCCCGGCCACCCGCTCGCTGCCGTGGCGGGCGATGTAGCGGCTGACATCACCGCCCCCCATCGAGAAGCCCACCAGGGTGACGTCGCGCAGGTCGAGGTGCTCGATCAGCTGGGCAATGTCATCGGCGAAGGTGTCGTAGTCGTAACCGTTCCACGGCTGGCTCGAGCGGCCGAAACCCCGGCGATCGAAGGCGATGGCGCGGTAACCGCGGCTGGCCAGGAACTCCATCTGCGAATCCCACATGTCGGCATCCAGCGGCCAGCCGTGGCTGAACAGCACGGGCTTGCCGCTGCCCCAGTCCTTGAAATAGATCGAAGTGCCATCGCGGGTAACGAACGTGCTCATAGCGGTATCTCCTTGAAAGTGTCGAGATGAAGGCGTCGGCTCAGCCGCGCAGCCAGTTGGCGCAGCGGTGGGTTACCCAAGGCATGATGTAGAACACCACGGGCAGGATGACGAACAGGTTGACGATCAGGTTGCCGGTGATCACGCCGCCCAGCTGCGGAAAGCGCGCAAACAGCGGCGCCAGCAGTTGCGGGATGACCATGGTCATCGGGCAGATCACCAGGTAGGTCAGCAGTGCCTGCTTCCAGCGCGGCGGTTGCGCTGCCGGGGTGCCCGGCGAGCCATCAAGCACCTTGTGTTGCAGGCATACGGTCACCACTTCGCGGTTGTCATGGAGTGCGGTGTTCATCGGCGTTCCTTGGGATGAGCTTGCCCGCATCCACTGTGCAACGGCGGACGGGCGCTGGATTGGATAGGTGTGCTGCCCTGGGCGGGCACCGATTGGCGGTGCCCGCGGCGATTGGGCTTACTTGTTGGCGTTGAAGGCGTTGTAGCTGGTCATCAGGTTGCGGTAGTCCGGGATGTGGTTGGAGCACAGCGCGGCCAGGCCTTCGATGTCGTTGCGCCAGTCGCGGTGCAGCTCGCAGGCCACGCCGAACCAGGTCATCAATTGCGCACCCGCCTGGCTCATGCGGTCGTGGGCGGCGTCGCGGGTCATGGCGTTGAAGGTACCGGAGGCATCAGTGACCACGAACACGTCGAACTCTTCTTCCAAGGCAGACAGGGCCGGGAAAGCTACGCACACTTCAGTCACAACGCCGGCGATGATCAGTTGCTTCTTGCCAGTGGCCTTCACGGCCTTGACGAAGTCTTCGTTGTCCCAGGCGTTGATCTGGCCAGGGCGGGCAATGTACGGGGCGTCCGGGAACAGGGCTTTCAGTTCTGGCACCAGTGGGCCGTTGGGGCCTTGCTCGAAGCTGGTGGTGAGGATGGTCGGCAGGTTGAAGAACTTGGCCAGGTCGGCCAGGGCCAGCACGTTGTTCTTGAACGCGTCCGGCTCGATGTCGCGGACCAGGGACAGCAGGCCAGCCTGGTGATCGACCAGCAGTACGGCGGCGTCGTCTTTGTTCAGGCGGTTGTATTTGAAGTTGGTCATGGGAGTAGCTCCTAAGGGTTTTGATGTTCAGTAAGTTGGGTGTTTCGCGTTGATGGGAGAAGATTAAAACCATCACCTTTGGAGCGGTAGATAGCGGTTTTTGGCTTTAGCGTTCTGTTTTAGGAACGATAGGTTGGCGTTGGTTTTGCTGGCCTCTTCGCGGACTCGCCCGCTCCCACAGGGATCGCACAAGATTCAAAATCAGCGCTTTACCTGTGGGAGCGGGCAAGCCCGCGAAGGGGCCAGCACAGGCTTGCATTGCCTGCCCGGCAAACCTGCTCTATTACTACCCACAGCCCTCCCCTCACCCCCGAGACCACCATGCTGGCGTTCATCCAGTCGTCCCCGTTGTTGCTCGGTTGCGCCCTGATCCTGCTCGACCTCGTGCTTTGGCAACTGATCCCCATTCAGCGTCATGCCTGGCGCATCAGCGCGCGCCTGGTGATCTTCCTGCTGTTCAGCTCAGTGCTGATGGCCGCCGGCATGAGCCCGCTGCAACCACCGCCGTGGCCCGACGATGTCTCGCGCAACCTGATGGCCACGGTATTGGCCATCGGCTGGTGGCTGTTCGGTGCGCGCACGGTAACCGTGGTATTCGGCCTGTTGCTGGTGGCCCGTGGCAGCCATGGCGGGCGCTTGCTGCAGGATGTGCTGGGGGCGTTGATCTTCCTCGCCGCCGTGGTCGCGGCCGCAGGTTATGTGCTGCAACTGCCGGTGAAGGGCCTGCTGGCCACCTCCGGGGTAATGGCCATCGTCATCGGCCTGGCGCTGCAGAGCACACTGGCTGATGTCTTCAGCGGCATCGTGCTGAACACCACGCGGCCCTATCAGATTGGCGACTCAATCTCCATCGACGGCACCGAAGGCAAGGTCCTCGATATCGACTGGCGCGCCACGCGCCTGCTGACCGGTACCGGCAGCCTGGCGGTGATCCCCAACTCGGTAGCGGCCAAGGCGCGGCTGCTCAACCACAGTCGCCCGGCCGATGTGCACGGGGTATCGATCAGCGTGGTGGTCCCGGCCAAGGTGCGACCCAAGCGCGTGTTCGATGCGCTGGAAAAAGCCTTGCAGGGCGTCAGTGCCATCCTTGCAACCCCGAAGCCGAAGGTGACGGTAAAGGCCTCGACACTGGAGTCGGTGGAGTACGAGGCCAGCGGCTTTGTGGCCGATGCGGGCGTCAAGGGCGATGCACGCAACCAGCTGTTCGACCTGGCGCACCGGCACCTGGAGGCCAGCGGGGTGATGTGGAACGTCGACCTGGCCGTACCGCCGCGCAGCCGCCAGCGCGAGGTGCTGGATGAGGTTCGAGTGTTCCGCTCGCTAAGTGACGAAGAGCGCGATGCGTTGAGCCAGCGCATGACTGCAGTCGAGTACCTGGCGGACCAGGTGATCCTGGGGGTGGGCGAGCATTCCGATCATCTGCTGGTGATTGGCAGCGGTGTGGTATCGGCCTCGGTGCGCGACGGAGACAAACTGTTGGAAGCCGGGCGCATGGGGCCGGGTGAGGTGCTGGGGATCGAGGGGATCATCGACGAAGAAGATTCGCTGGCCGAATTCCGCACGCTGACCAGTTGCGTGCTGTACCGGATCGACAAGGAACAGGTGAAGAGCTGTTTGCAGCAGCGTGGCGAAGTGCAGACGGCGTTGAGCAAATTGCAGCGGTTCCGGCGGCAGAGCCGGGAGTCGTTGTTGTTGCAGAAGCCGGCCCTGATCAAGAAAGGTGGCTTCCTCAGCTGGCTGCACAAGTAAGCCTGTGCTGGCCTCTTCGCGGGTAAACCCGCTCCTACAGGTTCACCACAGCCCTCTCAGGCGGTGAACAATTTGTAGGAGCGGGTTTACCCGCGAAGAGGCCAGTACTTACAACACAACCCTCAGGCACTGCCCCGCGTGGTACAGCGAGAAGCCAGACTCATAGAACGCGGTCCGCAGCGAAGGCGCGCTCACACCGCTCATCGGCGAAAACGGAATCGGCAGGCTGTCCGCCTCGCCCTTGAGCAGGAACTCGGCAAACGCACGCCCGATCACGGTGCCGGTGGTATTACCGCGCCCGTTGTACCCGGTCACCGCCACCAACCCAGGCGCCGGCTCGAACAGGCGCATCAGGTGGTCAGGCGTGAAGTCGATGCAGCCAGTCCAGTGCATTTCCCACTCGACCTTGCCCAGCTCCGGGTAATAGTGGCTCTGGATGCGATCGGCCCAGCTGCGCACGAACCAGGCTGGCTTGTTGTCGACCCGGCCCAGGCTGCCGAGCAGCAGGCGGCCCTGATCATCACGGCGGATGCTGCTGAGCACGGTGCGGGTGTCCCACGAACCTTGTCCATGTGGCAGCACCTTGTCGGCTGCGGTGCCCTGCAGCGGCTTGGAGGCTACCTGATAGTAATAGCCGCGGAAGAACTGCTTCTGCAGGTTGCTCCAGTCGCCTTCGGTGTAGGCGCCGGTGGAAATCACCACTTTTTCGGCGCGCACAGCGCCACGCGCAGTCTTCACCCGCCAGCCATCACCTTCACGCTCCAGGCCTTCGACCGAAGACTGCTGGAAAATCTTGCCGCCCAGGCGCGCCACGGCAGCCGCCAGGCCCTGGGTGTAGCCCATGGGGTTGATGGTGCCGGCACGGCGATCAAGCAGCGCAGCGGAAATCTTGTCGGTACCGCAGTATTCCTGGCACTGGGCACCGGTCAGCAGCTCGACGTCGGCACCTCGGCGGCGCCATTGTTCGTGACGCGCTTCGAGGTCGGCGATACCGGTGGCGTTGTGCGCCATGTGCAGCGTGCCTTTGTGCTGGGCCTGGCAGTCGATGCCGAGGCGCTCGATCATGGCGAACACTTCAGCCGGGGCTTCGCCAAGCACCTTGTTCAGGCGGCTGCCTTGCTTCTGGCCAAGGGTGGCCTCGACGTCGTCGGGGCGGATCCAGGTACCGGCGTTGACCAGGCCGACGTTGCGCCCGGAGCCACCGTGGCCGATCTTCCAGGCCTCCAGCACGATCACCGACTTGCCCTGTTCGAGCAGGTGGATGGCCGCCGACAGGCCGGTAATGCCGCCGCCGATCACACAGACATCGGCCTTGTGCTCACCGGCCAGGGCCTGGGCGGCGACGGTCGGTTTGCTGACGTGTTCCCACAAGCATTGTTGACGCAGTTCGGACATGGCCGGCTCCAGCAATTTGTTCTTGTTGGGGCCGCAGGGCGGCCCTTTCGCGGGTAAACCCGCTCCTACAGGGGTCGGTGTCGCTTGGACGAACCCTGTAGGAGCGGGTCTACCCGCGAACCGGGGGCCAGGCCCCCGGCCATGCAGCATCAATACATCAGTCGAACACGATACCCTGCGCCAGCGGCAGCTCGCGCGAGTAGTTCACGGTGTTGGTCTGGCGACGCATGTAGCCTTTCCAGGCATCCGAGCCAGACTCACGGCCACCGCCGGTTTCCTTCTCGCCACCAAACGCACCGCCAATCTCGGCGCCGCTGGTACCGATGTTGACGTTGGCGATGCCGCAGTCGCTGCCCGAGGCGCTCTGGAAGCGCTCGGCTTCACGGATGTCGGTGGTGAAAATGCACGACGACAGGCCTTGTGGCACTTCGTTGTTCAGGCGCAGGGCCTCCTCGAAGTCGTCGTAGGCCAGCACGTACAGGATCGGTGCGAAGGTTTCGTGGCGCACCACGTCACTTTGAGCCGGCATTTCAGCAATGGCTGGCGAAACGTAGTAGGCGTTCGGGTACTGGTCGGCCAGCTGACGCTCGCCACCAAATACCTGACCACCTTCGTCGCGGGCCTTGGCCAGTGCACCCTGCATGGCGTCGAACGACTGCTTGTCGATCAGCGGGCCGACCAGGTTGTCTTTACGTGGGTCGCCGATACGCACTTTGCCGTAGGCGGCTTTGACGCGGGCAACCACTTCGTCCTTGATCGAACGATGCACGATCAGCCGGCGCAGGGTGGTGCAACGCTGGCCGGCAGTGCCGACAGCCGAGAACAGGATGCCGCGCACGGCCAGGTCCAGGTCGGCGCTCGGGGCCAGGATCATGGCGTTGTTGCCGCCCAGTTCCAGGATGCTGCGACCGAAGCGGGCAGCAACGCGTGGGCCGACTTCGCGACCCATACGGGTGCTGCCGGTGGCGCTGACCAGCGGTACGCGCGGGTCGTCGACCATGGCTTCGCCAGCTTCACGGCCGCCGATCACCAGTTGTGCCAAGCCAGCCGGAGCATCGCCGAAGGCTTTCAGGGCTTTTTCGAACAGCGCCTGGCAGGCCAGGGCGGTCAGCGGAGTCTTCTCGGACGGTTTCCATACCACCGAGTTGCCGGCCACCAGGGCCAGGGCGGTGTTCCAGGCCCACACGGCAACCGGGAAGTTGAAGGCGCTGATCACGCCGACCACACCCAGCGGGTGCCAGGTTTCACGCATGTGGTGGCCCGGGCGCTCGGAAGCGATGGTCAGGCCGTACAGCTGGCGCGACAGGCCAACGGCGAAGTCGCAGATATCGATCATTTCCTGCACTTCACCCAGGCCTTCCTGGGTGATCTTGCCGGCCTCGATCGAGACCAGCTCGCCGAGGTCGGCCTTGTGCTCACGCAGCACTTCGCCGAACAGGCGCACCAGTTCGCCACGGCGCGGAGCCGGCACACTGCGCCAGGCTTCGAAGGCGCTCTGGGCCTGATCGATGCGGGCGATGGTCTCGGCCTTGCCGAGCAGTTTCACCGAGGCGATCTGGCTGCCGTCGATCGGCGTGTGAACAGGGTAGTCGCCCTGGGTGTAAGCCTCGGCGGCAACGCCAAGGCGCTCGAGCAATCCAGCAACCATTTGTGCATCTCCTACATCGGTGATGGGGTGGAAAAATGATGTGGATCAGTATTAATCCGATCACATAGGTACAACAAACGACCTTTATTCCGCATATCATTCCGTCAGGTAATGATTTGAGCCGCAGAGACCGCTATGTCAAAACGCCTGGTACCCTCCATGACCGCCCTGCAGTGCTTTGAAGCTGCAGCCCGCCATCTGAGTTTTACCCGTGCCGCCGAAGAACTGCACCTGACCCAGAGCGCGGTCAGCAAGCAGGTGGCGCAGCTGGAAGACATGCTGCGCCACCACCTGTTCCTGCGCATCCGCCGGCGCTTGCAGCTGACCCCGGCCGGCAGCCTGTACCTGGCGGAGGTCAACAAGATCCTCACCCAGGTAGATATGTCCAGCCGCTATGTGCTCACCTACGGCGAACAGACCGAGATACTGAAAGTAGCCACTCAACCGAGTTTTGGCGTGCGCTGGTTGATCCCGCATCTGAAAGGTTTTGGCAAACGGCACGGCAATATCCACCTGGACATTCGCAACGAGATGGAGCCGTTCGCCCTGCTGCAAGGCTCGGCTGATGTGGTGTTCTTCTATGGCCAGGGCACTTGGCCGGGGGCCACTTGCGTGGAGTTGTTCCGCGAAGAGGTGGTGCCGGTGTGTGCGCCAGAGCTGCTGGCCGGGCGCAAGCTGGCCGGTGCCGAGGAGCTGGCCGAACTGGTGCTGCTGCAAAGCACCTCGCGGCCGGAGGCCTGGCATGAGTGGTTCCTGGAGCAGGACCTGCAGAGCGTCAGCGCCTACCACGGGCCGCGCTTCGATACGTTCTATATGGCGTTGAGCGCAGCACAGGCCGGGTGCGGGGTAGCGCTGGTGCCGCGCTACCTGGCGGCGAAGGAACTGGCCGACGGTAGCCTGGTGGTGCCGTGGAACCATGCGATGCGCAGTGCCGGGGCGCATTACCTGGCGTATGCCGAGCATGCGGCGGAGGTGCCCAAGGTGCGGGCGCTGGTGGAGTGGATCCACGAACAGCTCCAGGCTTGAGGGCCTCTTCGCGGCTAAAGCCGCTCCTACGGGGCCCTGCGCAAGCCCCCAACCTTGCACGGTCCCTGTAGGAGCGGCTTTAGCTGCGAAAGGGCCGTCGAGGTCGATCAAAAAAGGAATGACACACTCACTTTTTTTCGCTTGTGAGCAAAGTGCATTCCCAGCTTTCATGTAAGCGTCCGAACCCAACCAGGAAGCTAGCGATGCCCGCCAACGATTTCGTCAGCCCAGACAGCATCCGCGCGCAGTTCTCTGCCGCCATGTCGCTCATGTACAAACAGGAAGTGCCGCTGTACGGCACGCTGCTGGAGCTGGTGAGCGAAATCAACCAGCAGGTGATGGCCCAGCAACCCGAAGTGGCCGAGGCCCTGCGCTGGACCGGCGAAATCGAGCGCCTGGACCAGGAACGTCACGGCGCCATCCGCGTCGGCACCGCCGAAGAACTGGCCACCATCGCCCGCCTGTTCGCCGTCATGGGCATGCAGCCGGTCGGCTACTATGACCTCAGCTCCGCTGGCGTACCGGTGCATTCCACTGCCTTCCGCGCGGTGCACGAACAATCGCTGCATGTCAGCCCGTTCCGTGTGTTTACCTCGCTGCTGCGCCTGGAGCTGATCGACAACCCGCAGTTGCGCGAGCTGGCACAGAGCATCCTGGCCAAGCGCCAGATCTTCACATCCCGTGCCCTCGAACTGATCGCCCAGTGTGAGCGCGAGGGTGGCCTTGACGCCGCGGATGCAGAGACGTTCGTGCAGGAAGCGCTGCACACCTTCCGCTGGCACCAGGACGCTACCGTCACTGCCGAGCAATACCAGCAGTTGCACGACCAACACCGCCTGATCGCCGATGTGGTGGCCTTCAAGGGCCCGCACATCAACCACCTGACCCCGCGTACCCTGGATATCGATGCAATCCAGCTCGGCATGCCTGCCAAGGGCATTCCGCCGAAGGCCGTGGTTGAAGGCCCGCCCACACGGCGCCACCCGATCCTGCTGCGCCAGACCAGCTTCAAGGCCCTGCAGGAAACGGTCGCCTTCCGCGACCAGCAAGGCCGCGAAGGCAGCCACACCGCGCGCTTTGGCGAAATCGAGCAACGTGGCGCGGCGCTGACGCCGAAAGGTCGCCAGCTTTACGACAAGTTGCTCGACGCTACCCGCGCTGCGCTGGGCGGCGCTCCGGCCGAAGCCAATGCCGAGCGTTACATGGCGCTGCTGCAGGCAAACTTTGCCGAATTCCCGGATGACCTGGCGCAGATGCGCGAACAAGGCCTTGCATATTTCCGCTACTTCGCCACCGAGAAAGGCCTGGCCGCACGCGATCAGGAAGGCCGCCCAACCACTCTGCAAGGCTTGATCGACGCGGGCCACGTGCACTTCGAGGCGCTGGTGTACGAGGACTTCCTGCCAGTGAGTGCGGCGGGGATCTTCCAGTCCAACCTGGGTGACGATGCGCAGGCCGAATACGGCAGCAACGCCAACCGCGAAGCGTTCGAAGCGGCGTTGGGGTTGCAGGTACAGGATGAGCTGGCGCTGTATGCGCAAAGCGAGCGCCGGTCGCTGCAGGCCTGTGCACAGGCATTGAACCTGGGCTCGATGTAAATCTGTACCAGCCTCTTCGCGGGCTCGCCCGCTCCCACAGGTACAGGGCATACGACCTGTGGGAGCGGGCGAGCCCGCGAAGAGGCCGGTGCAGGTGATCAAAGAGGCGGCAGGATTTCCACATCCGGCAAATCCATTGCCGCCACCTCGCCTTCCAGGAACGCACTCAACCGCCGCAACCGCTCGCCGCCTCGCCGGGTGCGCGGCCACACCAGGTAGTAATCCATGCCGCTGGGCACCGCTGTCGGCCATGGCAGGCTCAAGCGCTTCTGCGCCACATCTTCGGCCACCATCAGCAGGTCGCCCATGGATATCCCGTAGCCACGCGCCGCGGCAATCATGCCCAGCTCCAGGGTATCGAACACCTGGCCGCCCTTGAGCGACACCTGGTCGCCAAGCCCCATACGCTCCAGCCATTCCCGCCAGTCACGCTTGTCCACCGTGGGGTGCAGCAGTTCGACAGAGGCCAGCCTGCACACATCCCAGGGCTCCTCGTCGAGCAGGTCCGGCGCGCCGACCGGGATCAACAGCTCAGGGAACAGCTTGCGCACCTCCCACTCCGGCGGGAATACCCCGTCGCTGAGCAACACAGCGCAATCGAACGGCTCCTGGTTGAAATCCACATGGTCGACATCCATCCAGGCGCTGGTCAGCTGCACCTCATTGCCCGGCTGCAGATGCCGAAAGCGGCTAAGGCACGCCAGCAACCAGCGCATGGTCAGGGTCGAGGGGGCTTTCATACGCAGTATGTCGTCTTCACCACACAAGGTTTCACAGGCCCGCTCAAACGCCGCGAAACCCTCGCGCACGCCCGGCAGCAGTACCCGCCCCGCTTCGGTAAGTTGCAGGCTGCGGCCACTGCGCACGAACAGGCGGCAAGCAAAATGCTCCTCCAGCGTACGGATATGCCGGCTAATGGCGCTTTGGGTGATAGAAAGCTCTTCGCCTGCACGGGTAAAGGAACTTAGCCGCGCGGCAGCTTCGAATGCGCGCAAGGCATACAGCGGTGGTAGCTGGCGTGGCATGAGGCACCTGCAATATGGGCGTGTTAGGCAAATCTCCGAGAACCCTATATACATGAGTTCAACTCATGCCAACTATCGCATTTATCCTTTTGTGCAAAGTTGACCGAAGCCTCAGAATCGCCCTTCGTTGATCACCCCAGAATGAAGGACTGCCCCCATGCACGTCGCGCCCACCACAGAACTCAAGGCTTTGCTGCGCCTGGCCGGGCCGCTGATTGCCTCGCAGTTGGCGCACATGCTGATGGTGCTGACTGACACCCTGATGATGGCCCGCATCAGCCCTCAGGCTTTGGCGGGTGGTGGCCTGGGGGCAGCCAGCTATTCGTTCGTATCGATCTTCTGCCTGGGCGTGATCGCCGCAGTCGGCACGCTGGTGGCCATTCGCAAGGGTGCCAACGACATCGAAGGAGCCACCCGACTGGCGCAGAACGGCCTATGGCTGGCCTGGGCCTTGGCGCTGTTCGCCGCGCTGGTGCTGTGGAATCTTGAACCTGTGCTGCTGCTTTTCGGGCAGAAGCCCGAGAACGTGGCCTCGGCCGCCGAATTTCTCACCCTGCTGCCACTGGCCCTGCCCGGCTATCTGACCTTCATGGCCTTGCGTGGTTTCACCAGCGCGCTGGGCCGCTCGACCCCGGTGATGGTCATCAGTTTGTTCGGCACGGTGCTCAACTACCTGTTCAACGTGGCACTGATCGAAGGCATGTTCGGCCTGCCCAAGCTGGGCCTGATGGGTATCGGCCTGGTCACTGCAGTGGTGTCGATGGGCATGGCCATTGCCTTGGCGTTGTATATCCGCTGGCATCCGGCCTATACCGCCTACCCGCTGCGCAAGGGCCTGTCACGCCCATCACTGGCGGCCCTGCGCGAGCTGTGGCGGCTGGGCCTGCCGATTGGCGGTACCTACATGGTGGAAGTGGGCCTGTTCGCCTTCGCCGCGCTGTGCATGGGGGTGCTGGGCAGCACCGAGCTGGCGGCGCACCAGATTGCCCTGCAGATCGTGTCCACGGCATTCATGGTGCCGACGGGCTTGTCCTATGCGGTGACCATGCGCGTCGGCCTGTACTACGGCGCTGGCAACCTGCTGGCGGCGCGCAGCGCCGGCCGGGTGGGCATCGGGTTCGGGGCCATGATCATGTTTGCCTTCGCCGCCCTGTTCCTGCTGCTGCCCGAAGCGCTGGTAGGGCTGTTCATCGACCGTAATGACCCGGCCTTTGCCGCGATCTTCCAGGTGGCCGTGCAGTTATTGATGGTGGCGGCATGGTTCGAACTGTTCGACGGCATGCAGACGATTGCCATGGGCTCGATCCGTGGCCTGAAAGATGCCAAGACCACCTTCCTGATCGGGTTGGTGTGCTACTGGCTGGTGGGGGCGCCGAGCGCCTGGTTGTTCACCTTTACCCTGGGCGGTGGTGCAGTAGGGATCTGGTGGGGGCTGGCACTGGGGCTGGCGTGTGCGGCGGTGGCGCTGACCTTTGGCTTTGAGTGGCGGATGAAGCGGCTGTTGGGGAAGGCTTGGGCTGCCGGGAAGGCGACGGCTTCAGCCTGACGTGGGGCCTCTTCGCGGGTAAACCCGCTCCTACAACGGCCTGTGTCCAACCCCGGTGTGTGTGTCCACCGCAGATCAGTGTGTAGGAGCGGGTTTACCCGTGAATACGGTGGTGGCGGCAACGGTGAACGTCTGGTGGAGATTGGCCAGCAGGCCCGGCCCATTCGCGGGTAAACCCGCTCCTACAGGACAGCCTCCAACTGGCGTCCGGGCGCCTGCAGCAAATACGCCATCAATTCCCCTATCGGTAGCGGTTTGCTGACCAGGAAACCCTGCACCTGGTCGCAGCCAAACCCGCGCAGCAACGCCAGTTGCTCTTCACTCTCCACACCCTCGGCCACCACCTCGAGGTTGAGGTTGTGCGCCAGGTTGATCATGGCGTGTACCAGCTTGCGGTTCTCTTCACGCATTTCCATTTCCGCAACAAAGCTGCGGTCCACCTTGAGCAAGGTGATCGGCAGGCTGTTGAGGTGCACGAACGAAGAAAACCCGGTGCCGAAATCATCAAGCGAGAAGCGCACGCCCAGGCGGCCCAGCGCGTCCATGGTCTGGCGCACCACCTCGTTGCGGCGCATCACCGCCGTCTCGGTCAGCTCGAACTCAAGCCAGCGGGCATCCACGCCGTGCTCGAGGATCAGGCGACTCAACGTGGCCAGTAGCTGGCTGTCCTGGAACTGGCGGAAACTCAGGTTGACCGCCATGTGCAGCGGCTCCAGGCCGCGTTCGCACAACGCCTGCATGTCACGCAGGGCACGGGAAATAACCCAATAACCCAAGGGCACGATCAGGCCGCTCTGCTCGGCCAGTGGCACGAACTCGCTGGGCGGCAGCAGCCCGCGCTCGGCATGGCGCCAGCGCACCAGCGCCTCCAGGCCAACAATGCGCCCGTCAGCCAGGTTCAGGCGGGGCTGATAGTGCAGCTCCAGTTCGTCGCGGCGCAGGGCGCGGCGCAACTCGCTTTCCAGGTCGGCAAGGCTGCGGGCGTTGCGGTTGATGCGTTCGTTGAACACATGGAAGGTGCAGCCTTGGCTGCCCTTGGCCTGACGCATGGCGATGTGCGCGTGCCACATCAGCGGATCGGCGCCGCTCTGCGCGCGAGCATGTGCAAGGCCCAGGCTGCAGCCCAGCAGCAGGCTTTCGCCGTCGATCCAGTAGGGCTCGGCCAAGGCCTCGACGATGCGTTCGGCAATCCATTCAGCGCGATTGGCATCGCGACGGGTGTCGATAAGCAGGGCGAACTCATCGCTACCCAGACGTGCCAGCTGGTCGCCAGCCTCCAGCTGATGCTTCAGCCGTGCCACCACCTGCAGGATCAACCGGTCACCGCTCTGGTGGCCCAGGGCGTCGTTGACGTGGCGGAAGTTGTCCAGGTCCAGGTGGCCAAGCGCGACACCACGGCCTTCGTTTTCGGCCAGGCGTGCATTAAGCAAAGCCTGGAAGCCCTGGCGGTTGGCGATGCCGGTCAGCGGGTCCTGCTCGGCAAGGCGCTGCAAGGTGGCGACCAGCACCCCGCGCTCTCGCACATGGCGCAGTGAGCGGCGAAGGGTATCGGCGTTGAGCTGGTCGCGCACCAGCCAGTCGCTGACAGCGCTGGGCGCGGCCTCAGGCTCGTGGTCAAGCAGCAGGATGGTCGGCAGCTCGCATCGCCCGGGGGCAGGCTGCAAGCCTGGCGTTGCCAGCACGACGGCCTGGCGATCATGGCTGAACAGACTGTCGACCGCCTCCCAGTTTGGCGCAGTCAATAGCACGGCGCTGCCACCCAGTGCAGGCATGCACGCGTGCAACGAGGCAGCCCATTCCGGCTCATCGGCCAACAGCAGCAAACGCAGAGGTTCGACAGGCGTGGACAAGCGGGCTCCTTAGGGCTTGACGGTGCAACGAGATCTGGCGGGCATGCTACTGCATTCAATGAAAATGATTTTCACTTTTATGCATGTTTTTCGATCGTAGCATTCCGACGTATTTTGTCGTGCATCCTGCGCGAAACGAATCAAACCGGCAAATATGATTTTTTCAGCTACTAGCATTAGTGACACTAATAATTAGACGGACAAAAGTCTGACTCAGACGTCAGACGGTCGCGCCACAACGGCCCCATGCCTGTTAGAATGCGCGGCTATTTTCTGGCGACCCCCGGTTTCTAGCATGTCCCGACTCAATCCCCGGCAGCAGGAAGCCCGTGACTATGTCGGCGGCCCTCTTTTGGTGCTCGCCGGTGCAGGTTCGGGCAAGACCAGCGTGATCACGCGCAAGATTGCCCACCTCATCCAGAACTGCGGCATCCGCGCCCAGTACATCGTGGCGATGACCTTCACCAACAAGGCCGCGCGCGAGATGAAGGAGCGGGTCGCCACCTTGCTGCGCCCGGGGGAAGGCCGTGGCCTCACCGTGTGTACGTTCCACAACCTGGGCCTGAACATCATCCGCAAGGAACACGAGCGCCTGGGCTACAAGCCGGGTTTCTCGATCTTCGACGAGTCCGACATCAAGGCGTTGCTGTCGGACATCATGCAGAAGGAATACTCCGGCGACGACGGCATCGACGAGATCAAGAACATGATCGGTGCCTGGAAGAACGACCTCGTTCTGCCACCAGAGGCCCTGGAAAAGGCGCGCAACCCACGCGAGCAGACCGCCGCCATCGTCTACACCCACTATCAGCGCACGCTCAAGGCGTTCAACGCGGTGGACTTCGACGACCTGATCCTGCAGCCGGTCAAACTGTTCCAGGAGCACCCCGAGGTGCTGGAGCGCTGGCAGAATCGCGTGCGTTATCTGCTGGTGGACGAATACCAGGACACCAACGCCAGCCAGTACCTGCTGGTGAAAATGCTGATCGGCATGCGCAACCAGTTCACCGTGGTGGGCGACGACGACCAGTCGATCTACGCCTGGCGCGGTGCTCGCCCTGAGAACCTGATGCTGCTCAAGGAGGACTACCCCTCCCTGAAGATCGTCATGCTCGAGCAGAACTACCGGTCCACCAGCCGCATCCTGCGCTGCGCCAACGTGTTGATCGCCAACAATCCGCATGCGTTCGAAAAGCAGCTGTGGAGCGAGATGGGCGTGGGCGACGAGATCCGCGTGATCCGCTGCAAGAACGAGGAAGCCGAGGCCGAACGCGTGGCCATGGAAATCCTCACCTTGCACCTGCGCACCAACCGACCGTACAGCGACTTTGCCATCCTTTACCGCGGCAACTACCAGGCCAAGCTGATCGAACTGAAGCTGCAGCACCACCAGGTGCCGTATCGCCTGTCGGGCGGCAACAGTTTCTTCGGCCGCCAGGAGGTCAAGGACCTGATGGCCTACCTGCGCTTGCTGGTGAACCCGGACGACGACAACGCCTATCTGCGGGTAATCAACGTACCGCGCCGGGAAATCGGCTCCACCACCCTGGAAAAGCTCGGCAACTACGCCACCGAGCGCGGCATTTCGATGTACGCCGCCAGCGAGGAGCTGGGCCTGGGCGAGCACTTGGACGCCCGCTACACCGAGCGTTTGCAGCGCTTCAAGCATTGGCTGGATGGGGTGCGCCACAAGGTTGCCCTGGAAGACCCGATTGCCGCGCTGCACGAGATGATCCGCGACATCGACTACGAAAACTGGATCCGCCAGCAGACTGCCAGCGACAAGGCTGCAGAGTTCCGGATCAGCAACGTCTGGTTCCTGGTGGAAGCGCTGAAAAACACCCTCGAGAAGGACGAAGAGGGTGACATGACCATCGAAGACGCCATCGGCAAGTTGGTGCTGCGCGACATGCTCGAGCGCCAGCAGGAAGAAGAAGAAAACGCCGAAGGTGTGCAGATGATGACCCTGCATGCCTCCAAGGGCTTGGAATTCCCCTACGTGTTCATCATGGGCATGGAAGAGGAAATCCTCCCGCACCGCTCCAGCATCGAGGCCGACACCATCGAAGAGGAACGCCGCCTGGCCTACGTGGGCATCACCCGCGCGCGCCAGACCCTGGCCTTCACCTTCGCCGCCAAGCGCAAGCAGTACGGTGAAATCATCGATTGCACGCCCAGCCGGTTCCTCGACGAACTGCCTCCGGACGACCTGGCCTGGGAGGGCCTGGACGACGCGCCGGTCGAGGTGAAGGCCGCTCGCGGCAACAACGCCCTGGCCGATATCCGGGCAATGCTCAAACGCTGATCAACCATTACTCTTTAACTTTGCCGCTTTTAGCGGCCACGGTGGTTTGTATGGCCGATTTGAGCTCACAGATCGGCCATACAGACCACTATCTACATCGAGGAAATCACAGTGGAAGCACTGCATCAGAAGATTCGCGAAGAAGGCATCGTGCTTTCCGATCAGGTTCTCAAAGTCGACGCGTTTCTCAACCACCAGATCGATCCCGCGCTGATGCAGCTGATCGGTGACGAGTTCGCTCGCCTGTTCGCCGACGCCGGCGTGACCAAGATCGTTACCATCGAAGCCTCGGGCATTGCCCCGGCGGTGATGACCGGTCTGAAACTGGGTGTGCCGGTCATCTTCGCTCGCAAGCACCAGTCGCTGACACTGACCGAGAACCTGCTGACCGCCTCGGTATATTCCTTCACCAAGCAGACCGAGAACACCGTGGCCATCTCGCCGCGTCACCTCAACAGCAGCGACCGCGTGCTGGTGATCGACGACTTCCTGGCCAACGGCAAAGCCTCGCAGGCGCTGATCTCGATCATCAAGCAGGCAGGCGCCACCGTGGCGGGCCTGGGTATCGTGATCGAGAAGTCGTTCCAGGGCGGCCGTGCCGAGCTGGACAGCCAGGGCTACCGCGTTGAATCGCTGGCCCGGGTGAAGTCGCTGGAAGGTGGTGTGGTCAGCTTCATCGAATAAGGCCTCACCGCCCCGGCGTAGGAGCGGGTTTACCCGCGAATGCGATGGCAGATTCAATATCGCATTCGCGGGTAAACCCGCTCCTACAGGCGACAGTGTGCGCAAGCGATTAACTTGTAGCCTGTAAGCCTGCCAGCAGCAGCCGCTGATAAAGCTCCTCTTTAAACCCTTGCGGAACCTCCAGCCCCATCCGCGCCAGATGCCGCTCATACCCTTCCGGCCCCGGTGCATCCAACGCTGCCTTGCCCAGCTCCAACACCTCGCTCAGCTTGAACTTGCTCTTCAACCAGTTCAGCGCCCGCAACAGATCCTGCTCCTCGGCCGTAAAGTCCGTGCCCATCGGATACGCCGGGAACAGCCGCGCATGCTGTGCACTGATCGCCTCCAGGCGTTGCAGGGTATTGTCGGTAAAGCGCGCCTCCAGCTGAAAGTCGTCGGCAAGCTTGCCAGCTTCTTTTGCCTGCTTGATCAGGCCCGGCTGGAACCGCGAATCGCTCACCGCCAACAACCGCGCTATCACTTCGCTGTCAGTCTGCCCACGCAAGTCCGCAATGCCGTACTCGGTCACCACGATATCGCGCAGGTGCCGGGGAATGGTGCAGTGGCCATAGGTCCAGAACAGGTTCGAGGTCACCTCTCCGCCTGCCTCGCGCCAACTGCGCAATAGCAGGATCGAACGCCCGCCCTCCAGCGCATGGCCCTGTGCAACGAAGTTGTACTGCCCGCCCACGCCACTGAGCACGCGGCCGTCTTCAAGCTGGTCGGCCACCCCGGCACCGAGCAGGGTCATGCCGAACGCGGTGTTGATGAAGCGCGCATCACGACGTTGTCGGCGCTTGATTTCCTCCTGCCTATATAGCTCGTTGATGAAGCTGATACGGGTCATGACGAACTGTGCGCGCTGCTCCAGCGGCATCTCGCGCAAGCGCTGGTAGAACGCTTGCGGGCCGAGGAAAAAGCCGCCATGCAGTATTGCGCCCTGCTCGTCCGCCGGGCGTCGTAGCAGCCCTGCTTCAGCCAGCACCAGCAGGCCGTTGACGAACATCTCGCTGCAGCCGTACAAGCCATGAGCAAAGGTGTCCAGGCCCCCTTCTCGCTCGATCAATGCCTGCCACGGTCCGACATCCAGCGCCTTGAGCACCGCACGGTAACCGGCGTTGTCGCCCTGACGTGCCAGCAATGCCGCGGCAACCGCATCGCCCATGGCACCAATGCCGATCTGCAGCGTACCGCCATCGCGTACCAAGCTGCTGGCGTGCAGGCCGATGCAGTGGTCCTGGATGCCGACCGGCATGTTTGGCGTAGAAAACAGCCGACGTTGCTCGGCTTCGTCGAGCAGCAGGTCGAACGCATCGATAGGCAGCTCGGCATCGCCTGGCATATAGGGCAGTTCGGCATGCACCTGGCCCAGCATAAGGATGGTTTCGCCAGCCGCGCGGCGCTTGGCGATCATCGGCAGCAGGTCGAGGGTGATGTCTGGGTTGCAGGCCAGGCTCAGGTGCACGGGCTTCTCGGGGGTGGCGGCCACCAACTGGGCGATCAGGTTCAGGCCTTTGGCGTTGATATCCCGTGCGGCGTGGCTGTAGTTGCTGCTGACGTAGTCCTGCTGCGCCGATTCGCTGTGCAGCAGGCTACCGGGCTGCATGAAAAACTGTTCGACCCGAATATTGGGTGGCAACGTGTCGTTGCGCAGGTCTGCGAGGTAACTGAGCTCTTCGTAGTCAGCGAACACTCGCTCGACGAAGGGTTCGAGAAAGCGCCGCTGCAGGCCATCGCCCAGTGGCGGGCGGCCGAGGGAAAGTGCGGTGTAGATGGTCAGGCGCCGTTCGGGCAGCTCGCGTACGCGGGCGTAAAGCGCGTTGACGAAGGCATTGGGTTTCCCCAGGCCCAAAGGCAGGCCCATATGGATATGGGTTGGCAGCCGGGACAAGACCTGCTCGACAGCCTGGTCGATGGAGCAGAGGTGCATCTGGGCCTCCTGAAACATCCATGGGTTCAGGAGTTGGACATAGGGCTGAAGTAATTGGTTGCCTGTACCGGCCCTTTCGCGGGCAAGCCCGCTTCCACAGGATTAACACAACCTTCAGGTCCTGTGGGTACCTGTGGGAGCGGGCTTGCCCGCGAAGAGGCCGACCCAGGCGACAAAAAAACAAAGCCCGCCATCAACGGCGGGCCTCATGCAGTTCAGCTGTAAATCACAGCCCGGACATTTTCTTGATCGCCTCTTTCAGGTCTTCATCCGAGCAGTCTGCACAGGTGCCCTTTGGCGGCATGGCGTTGATGCCAGTAATGGCCTTGGCCAGAATGCCATCCAGGCCGCCTTGGTGGTCGGCGCGTTCTTTCCACGCGGCGGTGTCACCAATTTTAGGCGCGCCGAGCAAGCCGCTGCCATGGCAGGCATTGCAGTGCTTGGCGATGATTTCATCCGGCGTCTTGGCTCCCCCGCCACCTGCTGCAGCGGCCACTTCCATGCCTTTGCACTCCTGGCCCTGGACGCACACCTGGCCAACCGGCTCCAGGCGTTTGGCAATGTCGTCATTGGTCGCAGCGGTTGCGCTCATTGCCCAGAGGGCGAATACGGCTGCTGGTACGGCCAGCATCTTCTTGATTTGATTCACGCGAACACCCTCATGGTGGCTAATCACGCTCGCGGCCACGGATCGGCGAGCGTTGAAAAGTATAGCGGGAACCCAGAGGCCGTGAAACGACCCCACACAGGAAAGGGGTATTGCCGAATCAATGCACTGCGCTGGATCAAAAGTTTGAAGGCGTCGCCGCACTGATCAGCCGCGCCGGCTGGTCGAATGGGTTGCGGAAGCGGTGCGGGCGGGTGCTTTCGAAGTAGTAGCTGTCGCCTTCTTCGAGAACGAAAATCTCGTTGCCGACCACCAGCTCCAGGCGGCCTTCAAGCAGGATACCGGTCTCCTCGCCGTCGTGGGTGAGCATCTCGGCACCGGTGTCCGCACCTGGCGGGTACACCTCGGTCAGAAAAGCGATGGCACGGTTGGGGTGCGACTTGCCCACCAGCTTCATGGTCACAGCACCGTCCGAGATATCGATCAGCTCATGGGCCTTGTAGACGATCTGAGTGGGGCTTTGGGGCTCCAGCTCGACCGAAAAGAATTCGACCATGGACATGGGAATGCCGCTCAGCACTTTGCGCAGCGAGCTGATAGAGGGGCTTACGCTGTTCTTCTCGATCATCGAGATGGTGCTGTTGGTCACGCCAGCACGCTTGGCGAGTTCGCGCTGCGACAGGCCCTTGAGCTTGCGGATGGCTTGCAGTCGTTCGCCGACGTCCAAAGCTGGAGCCTCCTGAAACGGTGAAAGGGGGGTGGATGTGAACGATATCATGGCAATGCCGTTCAGTATTTACAACACACCGCCCCCAACCTGTCCGCTTCAGCGTCTCATTCGCCGATGTAGTCCCGTGGTACCCGCTTCAGGTTACAGAAGATCTGGTAGGGAATAGTGCCCGCATGCGCGGCCACTTCACTGGCCAGCACCTGCTTGCCCCAGAATTCGACCGGGCTGCCGACAGTGGCTTGCGGTACGTCGGTGAGGTCGATGCTGAGCATGTCCATCGACACCCGGCCGATCAGCTGGGTGCGCTTGCCAGCGACCAGCACCGGGGTGCCGTTGGGCGCCTGGCGCGGGTAGCCATCGGCATAGCCCATGGCGACCACACCCACGCGGGTCGGCCGAGGGCTGACGAACTTGGCACCATAGCCAACCGGCTCGCCGGCAGGCAGCTCGCGCACGCTGATCACCCGCGATTGCAGGGTCATCACCGGTTGCAGGCGTGCGGCCTCGGCCTGGGCCACTTCGAACGGCGTGGCGCCGTACAGCATCAGGCCTGGGCGCACCCAGTCGCTGGGCGCTTGCGGCCAGCCGAGCACGCCGGGCGAGTTACGCAGGCTGCACTCGGCGGCCAGGCCCTGTCGGGCAGCTTCGAACACGGCGATTTGCTGGGCGGTAGCGTCAGCGTCCAGTTCGTCGGCGCGAGCGAAGTGGCTCATCAACACGATGCGCGAAACCTTGCCACTGGCCAGCAGTCGCTGGTAGGCATCGTGGTAGTCCTTGGGGTGCAAACCAACGCGGTGCATGCCACTGTCCAGCTTCAGCCAGACGGTGAGCGGCTTGTGCAGCGGGGTTTTTTCGATGGCTTCCAACTGCCACAGCGAGTGCACCACGCACCACAGGCCGTGCTCGGCGATCAGCGCCAGTTCGCTGGCTTCGAAAAAACCTTCCAGCAGCAGTACCGGGGCTTTGATACCGGCGGCGCGCAGTTCCAGCGCCTCTTCGATGCAGGCCACGGCAAAGCCGTCGGCTTCGGCCTCCAGGGCCAGGGCGCAGCGCACGGCGCCGTGGCCGTAGGCATCGGCCTTGATCACGGCGAGGGCTTTGGCACCCGTCAGTTCACGGGCCAGACGGTAGTTGTGGCGCAGGGCCTGGAGGTCGATCAGGGCGCGGGCGGGACGCATGGCGGCTGCCTTATGGTGGTTCGGGTTGAAATCGGTGGTGGATTCTTCGCGGGCTTGCCCGCTCCCACAGGTAGTGCACAGCGTTCAAAAGCTGTGGTATACCTGTGGAATGGGCCGGCACAGGCTATTACTGCTGGTGAACCGGCGCGCTTTGCCCGTGCTTGGCCACTTCCCGGCTGTTGCCATAACGGGAGATATCCAGGCCTTCGGCACTGATCTGCGGCTTCTTGCGCGCAATCAGGTCGGCCAGCAGGCGGCCGGAACCGCACGCCATGGTCCAGCCCAAGGTACCGTGACCGGTGTTCAGGAACAGGTTGCGGAACGCTGTGGCACCCACGATCGGCGTGCCGTCCGGGGTCGCCGGGCGCAAGCCGGTCCAGAAGCTGGCCTGGCTCAGGTCACCGCCGCGAGGATAAAGGTCGTTGACGATCATCTCCAGCGTTTCGCGCCGACGCGGGTTCAGCGACAGGTCAAAACCAGCGATTTCAGCCATGCCACCAACGCGGATGCGGTTGTCGAAACGGGTGATGGCAACCTTGTAGGTCTCGTCGAGAATGGTCGAAGTCGGGGCCATGTCGCTGTTGGTGATCGGCACGGTCAGCGAATAGCCTTTCAGCGGATACACCGGAGCCTTGATGCCCAGCGGCTTGAGCATCTGTGGCGAGTAGCTGCCCAGCGCCAGCACGTAGCGGTCTGCCGTCTCCAGCTTGCCGTCGATCCACACGCCATTGATGCGGTCACCGGCGAAGTCCAAGCGCTGGATGTCCTGGCCGAAGCGGAACTCCACGCCCAACTTCAACGCCATGTCGGCAAGCTTGGTGGTAAACAGCTGGCAGTCGCCAGTCTGGTCGTTCGGCAGGCGCAGGGCGCCGGCCAGGATATCTTTCACGCCGGCCAGGGCGGGTTCGACGCGGGCAATGCCGTCGCGGTCGAGCAGCTCGTAGGGCACACCGGACTGTTCGAGTACGGCAATGTCCTTGGCCGCAGCATCGACCTGGGCCTGGGTGCGGAACAGCTGGGTGGTGCCCAGGCTGCGGTTTTCGTAATTGATGCCGGTTTCGGCGCGCAGCTCGTCGAGGCAGTCACGGCTGTACTCGGACAGGCGCACCATGCGCTCCTTGTTCACCGCGTAGCGGCTGGCAGTGCAGTTGCGCAGCATCTGTGCCATCCACAGGTACTGGTCGACATCGCCCGTGAGCTTGATGGCCAGAGGGGCGTGACGCTCCAGCAGCCACTTGATGGCTTTGAGCGGTACACCAGGGGCAGCCCAGGGCGAGGCATAGCCGGGCGAGATCTGGCCGGCGTTGGCAAAGCTGGTTTCCATGGCCACCGCCGGCTGGCGGTCGACCACCGTGACTTCGAAACCTTGCCGGGCCAGGTAATAGGCACTGGCGGTTCCGATTACACCGCTACCAAGTACCAGAACTCGCATCGTTTTATCCCTCACACGCGGCGCGCCGCACACTTTTATTGAAATGGCATGAATGGGCGCAGTATAGGAATTTGAGACCAGTGCAATTCACTATATAAAAGCCTATTATTGGCGAGAATTCTCGGCAAAATCGCCTTTCACGGAGGGGCATCCCCTATGAGAACCCAGCACCAGACCAAGCGTGAACTGGACAAGATCGACCGCAACATCCTGCGTATCCTGCAGAATGACGGGCGTATTTCCTTCACCGAACTGGGCGAGAAAGTTGGGCTGTCCACCACCCCTTGTACCGAGCGGGTTCGCCGCCTGGAGCGCGAGGGCATCATCATGGGCTACAACGCCCGCCTGAACCCGCAACACCTCAAGGGCAGCCTGCTGGTGTTCGTGGAAATCAGCCTGGACTACAAGTCGGGCGATACCTTCGAGGAGTTCCGCCGCGCGGTCTTGAAGCTGCCCCACGTGCTGGAATGCCACCTGGTGTCGGGTGATTTCGACTACCTGGTGAAAGCGCGTATTTCGGAAATGGCCTCATACCGCAAGCTGCTCGGCGACATCCTGCTGAAACTGCCGCACGTGCGCGAATCGAAGAGCTACATCGTGATGGAAGAGGTGAAGGAGAGCCTCTGCCTGCCGATCCCGGACTGAGGCTACACCAGCACCTGGCGGGTGGTGGCAATGAACTGGTGGACCAACTGTTCAGCGGCGGGGTCGATCATCGGTTCAGGGCCACGACCACGCGGGCAGGCCATGCGCGGGGTGGTACCGAACAGCCGGCAGATCATCGGCCGCTCTTCATACACCGTGCAGCCGTGGGGGCCCAAGTGCACGCAGTCCAGACGCTCCAGAGCAGCGTCCTGCTCGGCTTGGGACTTGCGCGGCAGGCGGGCCATTTCTTCCGCCGAGGTGGTGACCGGGCCGCAGCAGTCGTGGCAGCCGGGCTCGCACTCGAAAGAGGGGATTAGTTCGCGCAGGAAGTGGATCTTGTGGCGGTTGCAGGACATGACGGGATACAAGCTGACAAAGTGATTGGATTATAGGCTTATTTGCGGGTTCACCCGCGAACGAGTATGAAGCCCTCGCTGGTTGCCCGGC
This sequence comes from Pseudomonas sp. 2,4-D, assembly GCF_030418155.1. Taxonomy (NCBI): domain Bacteria; kingdom Pseudomonadati; phylum Pseudomonadota; class Gammaproteobacteria; order Pseudomonadales; family Pseudomonadaceae; genus Pseudomonas; species Pseudomonas sp. 2,4-D. The sequence goes on along the minus strand of NZ_JAUHUI010000001.1, from coordinate 258,503 downwards.
CGCGATGGCACAGCTTATCCTCGTCCCCCCTCCATTTTTAAGGGCCGCCCCAATGATCCACAGCGCGCAGCACGCCGCCTCCTATTACGCCGCCAGCAGCGCGCCACACCCCGACCACGCCTTCCTGCAAGGCGAACACAACGCCGACGTGTGCATCATCGGCGGCGGCTACTCGGGCCTGAACACCGCCATTGAGCTGGCAGAGCGTGGTTTCTCGGTCATCCTGCTGGAAGCGCGCAAACTTGGCTGGGGTGCCAGTGGGCGCAATGGCGGTCAACTGATCCGAGGGGTCGGCCATGGTCTGGAGCAGTTCCTCCCGGTCATCGGCGAAGAAGGCGTGCGCACCATGAAACTGATGGGCCTGGAGGCCGTACAGATCGTGCGCGAGCGGGTAGAAAAGCATGCCATCGCCTGCGACCTGGCCTGGGGCTACTGCGACCTGGCCAACAAACCCGCCGAGCTGCTGGGCTTTGCCCAAGACGCCGAGGAGCTGCGCAGCCTGGGCTATGCACATGAGTTGCGGCTGGTCGGCAAGAACGATATCCACAGCGTGGTGGGTGCCGACTGCTATGTGGGGGGGCTGGTCGACATGGGCTCCGGGCATCTGCATCCGCTCAATCTGGCATTGGGTGAAGCCGCCGCAGCCGCCCGCCTGGGCGTGAAATTGTTCGAGCAATCCGAAGTCACCCGCATCGACTACGGCACTGAAGTGCAGGTGCATACTGCCCAAGGCCGGGTACGCGCCAAGACCCTGGTACTGTGCTGCAACGCCTACCACAACGACCTCAATCGCGAGCTGGGCGGCAAGGTGCTGCCGGCCGGCAGCTACATCATCGCCACCGAGCCGCTGGGCGAAGAACGCGCACGCGCCTTGCTGCCACAGAATATGGCGGTGTGTGACCAGCGCGTGGCGCTGGACTACTACCGTCTGTCCGCCGACCACCGCCTGCTGTTTGGCGGTGCCTGCCACTATTCTGGCCGCGACCCGAAGGACATCGCCGCCTATATGCGGCCGAAGATGCTCAAGGTGTTCCCGCAGCTTGCCGACGTGCGCATCGACTACCAGTGGGGCGGCATGATCGGCATTGGTGCCAATCGCCTGCCGCAGGTTGGCCGACTGGCCAGCCAGCCGAACGTGTATTACGCCCAGGCCTACTCGGGCCATGGGCTCAACGCCACCCACCTGGCCGCGCGCCTGCTGGGTGAAGCCATCAGTGGCCAGGAAAGCGGGCGCTTCGACCTTTTCAACAAGGTGCCGCACATCACCTTCCCTGGCGGCAAGCACCTGCGCTCGCCACTGCTGGCGCTGGGGATGCTGTGGCATCGCCTCAAAGAGCTGGCCTGAAAGTCCCCATCCTTGTGGCAGCAACTGTCTTGCTTAAAATCTAAAAGCTGACTAGCCCCCTGTGGGAGCGGGCGTGCCCGCGAACACGGGCGAAGCCCGTGCCATCCTCTGCGACGCCTGCTTCGCGGGCATGCCCGCTCCCACAGGGTCGGTGCAAGTTTCAAGTCTGGGGCACAACAGGCCCTCCAGCGACCACCGTGTCAGTCCTTCCAGAAGGGTTTCCGCCCTTCGATCCGGGCCTGCTCCCAGCTCAGCCCGACATCGCGCAACTCGTCATCGGTCAGCTGCAGCAACGCCCTGCGGGTATGCCAGCGATGCAGCATCAGCCCCCAACGCCCCAAACCCTCTGGCGCGTTGAACACCTTGGCCTGCTGCCCGGCTTCCAGTTCCTTGGCCAACAGTTGCAAGCGCACATCGCTCATGCCACCCATCACCGCATCCTCCCGTCCAGTTGTTACCGTGGAGAAAGCATGCGCGTCGGCACCCTCGACAATACAGATCCAATACAGCCTTATTATTCCCATACAGAATTGGCCGCTGGCCGACTGAATGCTGTATTTTCAGCCCAACTGTACCGGTCGCTATGCCAATGCAGCGCAGGAGTATGCCTTGACCCTCTACCTGAATCTCGCCGAAATACTCGGCGCCCGCATCGAGCAGGGCCTCTATCGCCCTGGCCAGCGCCTGCCATCTGTGCGCGCACTGAGTGAGGAACACGGGGTCAGCCTGAGCACCGTGCAGCAGGCCTATCGCATGCTCGAAGACAGCGGCATGGTCTCGCCGCGGCCCAAGTCCGGCTACTTCGTCAGCGACCAACGGCAGTTGCCGGCACTGCCCGCAGTCAGCCGCCCGGCCCAGCGCCCGGTGGACATCTCGCAGTGGGAACAGGTGCTGGAGCTGGTGCGCAGTACGCCGCGCCAGGATGTGGTGCAACTCGGCCGCGGCATGCCCGACATCGACAGCCCTACCCTGAAGCCGCTGCTGCGTAGCCTTGCCCAGTTGAGCCGGCGCCAGGACATGCCTGGCCTGTACTACGACAACATCCACGGTAACCTGGCCCTGCGCGAACAGGTGGCCCGGCTGATGCTCGACTCCGGCTGCCGCCTGGGGCCGGCCGACCTGGTGATCACCACCGGCTGTCATGAGGCGCTGTCATGCAGCATCCGCGCGGTCTGCGAGCCAGGCGACATCGTCGCGGTCGACTCGCCCAGCTTCCACGGCGCCATGCAAACCCTCAAAGGCTTGGGCATGAAAGCGCTGGAAATCCCCACCGACCCAGTCACCGGCATCAGCCTGGAGGCGCTGGAGATGGCCCTGGAGCAGTGGCCGATCAAGCTCATCCAGATCACCCCCAGCTGCAACAACCCGCTGGGCTACATCATGCCCGAGGCACGCAAGAAGGCCTTGCTGAGCCTCGCCCAACGCTATGACGTGGCGATTCTGGAAGACGATGTGTACGGCGACCTGGCCTATACCTACCCACGCCCACGCACCTTGAAGTCGTTCGACGACGATGGCCGCGTGCTGCTCTGCAGTTCGTTCTCCAAAACCCTCGCGCCCGGCCTGCGGATCGGCTGGGTGGCGCCCGGACGCTACCTGGAGCGCGTGCTGCACATGAAATACATCAGCACCGGCAGCACCGCCAGCCAGCCTCAGCTGGCCATCGCTGACTTCATCGCCGCCGGGCACTACCAGCCCCATGTACGGCGCATGCGCAGCCAGTACCAGCGTGGCCGCGACCTGATGGGCGACTGGGTGACCCGCTACTTCCCGGCGGGCACCCGGGTCAGCCGGCCCCAGGGCGGCTTCATGCTGTGGGTGGAATTACCCGAACATCTCGATACGCTTCGGCTGAACCGCGCTTTACTGGAGCAGGGCGTGCAGATTGCCGTAGGCAGCATCTTTTCGGCCTCGGGCAAGTTTCGCCACTGCCTGCGCATGAATTTCGCCGCCAGGCCAACGCCGCAAATCGAAGCCTCCGTGCGCAAGGTTGGTGAAACCGCCCTTCGTCTACTGGATGACGAAAGCGCCGACGCGTAACTTTGCGCCGCCCGTCACGGTCAAACCCCTAAAGCCCTTGCTGCACAGGACGGTCCACCCTTGAGACTCCAGCGAGCCTTGCCTCTGCTGCTGGTGTTGTTGCTCGGCCTTGCCGGTTGCACAAGCATCAGCGCACCCCGCGAAACCAGTCAGGCGTTGCCTGCCCACGAATCGGCCTTTGGCCGCTCGGTGCTGCGCCAGGCCGCGCCCTATGGCGGCCGCTCGGGCTTTCGCCTGCTGCCCAACAGCAACGAGGCATTTCGCGCCCGCGCCGAACTGATACGCAACGCCCAGGCGAGCATCGACCTGCAGTACTACATCGTCCACGACGGCCTCAGTACCCGCGCCCTTGTGCATGAACTGCTGCGCGCCGCCGACCGTGGCGTGCGCGTGCGTATCCTGCTCGACGACACTACCAGCGACGGTCTGGACACCGTCATGGGCACCCTCGATGCCCACCCGAACATCCACATTCGCGTGTTCAACCCACTGCATCTGGGGCGCAGTACCGGCGTTACGCGCGCCGTGGGCCGGCTGTTCAACTTGTCGCGCCAGCACCGACGCATGCACAACAAGCTGTTCCTGGTAGACAACAGCATGGCCATCGTCGGTGGCCGCAACTTGGGCGACGAGTATTTCGATGCCGAGCCCAACCTCAACTTCACCGACATCGACCTGTTGGGCGTGGGCCCGGTAGCGGAGCAGTTGGGGCACAGCTTCGACCAGTACTGGAACAGCGCCCTCAGCCGGCCGATCACCGACTTCCTCTGGCATGACCCGGATGCCAACGACCTGCGGGCCAGCCGCCAGCGCCTGGAAGTGTCGCTGGCCAAAGCCAGGACCCAGCGCAAGGCCCTGTACGACCGCTTGATGGCCTACCAGTCGCAACCGCGCCTGGATGTGTGGCGCAACGAGCTGATCTGGGCTCACGCCCAGGCGCTATGGGATGCGCCCAGCAAGGTGTTGGCCGAAGACGAACCGGACCCGCAATTACTGCTGAGCCAGCAACTGGCACCGGACCTGGCTAACGTGCACCGCGAGTTGGTCCTGGCATCGGCCTACTTTGTACCGGGCGAACCGGGGCTGCTGTACCTGACCGGCCGCGCCGACGCTGGCGTTTCGGTGAAGCTGCTGACCAACTCGCTGGAAGCCACCGACGTGCCAGCAGTGCATGGAGGCTATGCCCCCTATCGTCGTGCCTTGCTTGAGCACGGGGTGCAGCTTTACGAGCTTCGCCGCCAGCCAGGCGACCCCAGCGCGGGGCGATTGAGTTTCCGTGGCAGCTCGGATTCGAGCCTGCACACCAAGGCGATCGTGTTCGACCGGCGCAAGACCTTCATCGGCTCGTTCAACTTCGACCCGCGCTCAGTATTGTGGAACACCGAGGTCGGGGTACTGGTGGACAGCCCGGAGCTGGCCGAATACACCCGCGAGCTGGCCCAGCAGGGTATGGCGCCTGCGCTGAGCTATCAGGTGAAACTGATAGGTAACAAGCTGGTGTGGGCGACCGAGGACAATGGCCAACGGCACGTGCTGACGTCTGAGCCGGGCGGGATCTGGCGGCGCTTCAATGCCTGGATCAGCAAGGCGGTTGGCTTGGAGAAGATGCTATAGCGGCGATTCCGGGGCCTTGCGGCCCCCAAAATCATCAGGCAGAAACCGGCTCAAAGGCTCCGCGCCGCCGGGTCAATACCACCAACCCCGCAGCCCCGGCCGCCATCAGGAACAGCAACGCATGCCCGCTGATCCACTGGCTCCCCGCCCCCGCCAACAACGGCCCGAGCAAACAGCCAATGCCCCACAGCTGGGCCACGTGGGCATTGGCCCGTACCAACTCATCATCGCGGTAGCGCTCACCGATCAGCACCAGCGACAAGGTGAACAAGCCGCCGGCACTGGCGCCGAACAACACCCACAACGGCCAGATAACCGGGGTGTGCAACAGCAGCGGGATCGCCAGGCTGGACACCAGCAGGGTCACCGCACAGCCAGTGAACAGGGTACGTCGCGACATATGGTCGGCCAGCGCGCCGATGGGCAATTGCAGCACCGCATCACCCACCACCACGGTACTCACCATGAACAAGGCGATTTCGGTGCTGAAGCCCTGCTGCAGGCAATACACCGGCAGCAAGGTGAGGATCATCGCCTCGAACGAGGCGAACAGGGCAATGGCCCAGGCAATTACCGGCAAGCGCCGGCAGAAGGCGAACAGGTCGCCAAAGGTGACACTGCAGGCTTCCGTGCTCGGCGCCCCACCACGCCCCAGCAGAACCAGCGGCGCGGCCAGCAGCAGGCCGGTCGCCGCCCAGAAGCCGAAGTCGTCATCAGAGCCGAGGAAACCCAGCACCAACGGCCCGGCCAACTGGCTCAGGGCGTAGCTGCTGCCATACAGCGCCACCAACCGGCCACGCCACTGTTCGACCACCAGTTGGTTGATCCAGCTTTCGCCGAGGATGAACACCACGGTCAGGGACATGCCGATCATCAGCCGCAGCAGCAGCCATAACGGGTAACTAGGCAGCAGCGCGAGCAAGCCAATCGACAGCGCCCCGCCCCACAGGCACAGGCGCATCGCCGAAGGTACGCCAACCCAACCTGCCAGGCGGCTGGCCAGGCTGGCGCCGGCCAGTACGCCCAACGCCGGCATTGCCGCCATCACGCCGATGGCGAAGCTGCCGTAGCCCCAGGCCTCCAGGCGCAGGGATACCAGCGGCATGCTCACGCCAAGCGCCAGCCCGACACTGAGCACCGATGCCAGTACGGCGAAGTAGGTACCCCAACGCATTACAGCCTCCCAGCCAATATTTCCAGGGGCCCATTTGCGGGCAAGCCCGCTCCTGCAACGGTCACTAAGACCTGCAGGAGCGGGCTTGCCCGCGAAAAGGACCTACCGGGTTACAGCTTGATCCAGGTCGCCTTCAGCTCGGTGTACTTCTCCAGTGCGTGCAGCGACTTGTCACGGCCGTTGCCCGACTGTTTGAAGCCACCGAACGGCGCGGTCATGTCGCCACCATCGTACTGGTTGACCCAGACGCTGCCTGCACGCACGGCACGGGCGGTCTTGTGGGCCTTGGAAATGTCCGAGGTCCAGATACCCGCTGCCAGACCATACGGGGTGTCGTTGGCAATGGCCACGGCCTCTTCGGCGGTATCGAAGGCAATCACCGACAATACCGGGCCGAAGATTTCTTCCTGGGCAATGCGCATGGCGTTAGTCACGCCGTCGAAGATGGTCGGCTCGACGTAAGTGCCGCCGGTCTCTTCCAGGGTGCGCTTGCCGCCGGCCAGCAGCTTGGCGCCGTCCTTGTGGCCAGCCTCGATGTACGACAGCACGGTGTTCATCTGCTGGGTATCGACCAAGGCACCGACAGTGGTCTGCGGGTCCAGCGGGTTGCCTGGTTTCCAGCCCTTCAGGGCCTCTACCACCATCGGCAGGAACTTGTCCTTGATAGAACGCTCGACCAGCAGGCGGGAACCTGCAGTGCACACTTCGCCCTGGTTGAAGGCGATGGCGCTGGCGGCGGCCTCGGCGGCAGCTTGCAGGTCCGGGGCATCGGCAAAGACGATGTTCGGGCTCTTGCCACCGGCTTCCAGCCAGATGCGTTTCATGTTCGATTCGCCCGCGTAAACCATCAGCTGCTTGGCGATCTTGGTCGAACCGGTGAACACCAGGGTGTCCACGTCCATGTGCAGGGCCAGTGCCTTGCCCACGGTGTGGCCATAGCCTGGCAGTACGTTCAGCACGCCAGCCGGGATACCGGCTTCGATCGCCAGTTGGGCGATGCGAATGGCAGTCAGCGGCGATTTTTCGGACGGCTTGAGTACGACCGAGTTACCGGTGGCCAGTGCAGGGCCGAGCTTCCAGCAAGCCATCAGCAGCGGGAAGTTCCAAGGTACGATGGCACCGACCACACCTACCGGCTCGCGGGTAACCAGGCCAAGCTGGTCATGCGGGGTCGGGGCGACTTCGTCGTAGACCTTGTCGATGGCTTCAGCAGTCCAGTGAATGGCTTGGGCCGCACCTGGGATGTCGATGCTGGAGGAGTCGCCGATCGGCTTGCCCATGTCCAGCGTTTCCAACAGCGCCAGCTCTTCAACATTCTTGCGCAGCAGGTCGGCGAAGCGGATCAACTTGGCCTTGCGCTTGGCAGGGGCCAGCTGCGACCACACGCCGGAGTTGAAGGTGGCACGGGCATTTTCAACAGCGCGGTTGGCATCGGCCAGGTCGCAGCTGGCAACCTTGGCCAGGAAGCGTCCGTCGACCGGGCTCAGGCACTCGAAGGTTTCACCGGATACGGCATCGGTGTATTCGCCGTTGATGAAGGCACGGCCTTCGATCTTCAGTTGCTGGGCACGTTGTTCCCAGTCCGCACGGGTCAGGGTGGTCATACGAAACTCCTCCTCTTGTTTAGGTGCAACGCCGCACTGAGGACTCACAGGCGTTGTCAGAATTCTGGCCGGGCGCCACGCGCACACTGGCAAGCGATACCCTAAACCAGCCGGTGTAAACTATCAATATATTTGACACGAGAGGCTCAAAAGCCTACTGATGTTCATTTTATTAAACAACAACAGGAGCCGAACCATGAGTATTGATAGCATCATCGACTTCGCGCAGGTCATCACCGAAGCCGAACGCTACCGCCCGGCTGCAGAGAAAATTCTCAAGGGCGAGCCGGACCAGGCGGTCTACAACCATTATTCCAGCCCGTGCGGGCAGTTTGCCGCTGGCGTATGGGAAGGTGAGGTAGGCCAGTGGACAGTGAACTACACGGAGCACGAATACTGCGAGATCGTTCAGGGCGTTTCGGTGCTGCGCGACCAGGACGGTGGGGCGAAAACCCTGCGTGCCGGCGATCGGTTCGTCATCCCCGCCGGCTTCAAAGGCACTTGGGAGGTGCTGGAACCGTGCCGCAAGATCTATGTGATGTTCGAGCAGAAATAACTATGTAGCGCAGGAAGTTTGCAGGCATGCGTGAGGATGACCCTGCCCGTTTCGGGCCATTCAGCCTCACAAGGAAAATCAGCATGACCAACGAAGAAGTTCTGCAAACCCTCGCCTACCTGGTCGGCACCCGCTACGTGCCGGAGCTGAAGGAAACCATCCGCGCCCTCACAGGGCGCACTCGCGTTGTGGGCCCCAACGAGATATCCACCCGCGACTACGACGCCACGCGCATCCAGATCAAGGCCGACGCCGACCTGATGATCCAGAGCTTCAGCTTCAACTGACCCTGACAGCAGCTAAAAAAAAACCCGCCTCCTTTCGGATGCGGGTTTTTTTCAGGTCGCCGATCAATTACTTGATCTTGGCTTCCTTGTACACCACGTGCTTGCGAACAACCGGATCATATTTCTTGATCTCGATTTTGTCCGGGGTGGTGCGCTTGTTCTTGTCGGTGGTGTAGAAGTGGCCGGTACCGGCACTCGAAACCAGACGGATCAATTCACGCATGATGCTCTCCCTTAAACCTTGGCGCCAGCTTTACGGATGTCAACCAGAACGGCGTCGATGCCGCGCTTGTCGATGATACGCATGCCTTTGGCGGAAACGCGCAGACGCACGAAACGCTTCTCGGATTCAACCCAGAAACGGTGGTGCTGCAGGTTCGGCAGGAAACGACGACGGGTTTTGTTGTTTGCGTGGGAAATGTTGTTCCCGGTTACTGGACCCTTACCAGTAACTTGACAGACTCTCGACATGACTCAGCCCTCTAAAACCACATGCCCAACCCGGCATGGGTTGGCCGCTTAATCTCTCAGTCTTTGGCGCCTGGGCGCCGTGATTCTGGAGGCCTTATCGACCGGATCCGCTTATGCGACAGGCCGAGCCCCTAGAAAAGAGCGCTGCTTTATACCAGAAAGACTTGGCTGCAACAACAGTAGATGCACATTACCGCTAGCCAGAACGCGCCGGGCCAGCATAGCGGCAGGCCCCGCCAGTCGTCGACCGCTCGTCGCAAGATTTGCAAAAAAGGGTGTGGTCATTTGCCGGCGGGCGCACTAGGGTAGGCCTTTTACAGACTGCACTGGCAGATGGGCCACTGACAGCCAAGGAGCCACCATGCGTGCCGCCGCACTTTCCTTATTGTTCACCTCCCTGTTCGCCGCCGGCGTTGCCCAGGCCGCTCCGCTGAGCGTTTGCAGCGAGGCCAGCCCCGAAGGCTTCGACGTGGTGCAGTACAATTCGCTCACCACCACCAACGCCACCGCCGACGTGCTGATGAACCGCCTGGTGGAGTTCGATGCGGCGCAAGGCAAGGTGGTGCCGAGCCTGGCGACCAGCTGGACGGTATCGGCCGACGGCCTGGTGTATGACTTCACCCTGCGCGATGACGTCAAGTTTCACAGCACCCCCTACTTCAAGCCAGGCCGCAAGCTGAATGCCGACGACGTGCTGTTCAGCTTCCAGCGCATGCTCTACCCGGCCCATGCCTGGCACAAGACTGCACCGGGCGGCTACCCGCATGCCCAATCGCTGCAGCTGGGCAGCCTGATCAAGGCGATCGAGGCACCGTCGCCGAACACCGTGCGCTTCACCCTCAGCCACCCGGACGCCACCTTCCTGGCCACCCTGAGCATGGGCTTCGCCTCGATCTACTCCGCCGAATACGCCGACAAGCTGCTCAAGGCCGGCACACCGGAAAAGCTCAACAACCAACCGATCGGCACCGGGCCGTTCGTGTTCCAGCGTTTCCAGAAAGACGCCGTGGTGCGCTACCGCGCCAACCCGGACTACTTCGCCGGCAAGCCGGCGGTCGACCCGCTGATCTTCGCCATCACCACCGATGCCAACGTGCGCCTGCAGAAGCTCAAGCGTGGCGAGTGCCAGGTTGCCCTTTCGCCCAAGCCGTTGGACATTGTCGAAGCGGGCCAGGACGGTAACCTCAAGGTGGCCACCACCCCGGCATTCATGACAGCCTTCGTCGCCATCAACACCCAGCACCCGCCGCTGGACAAAGCGGAAGTGCGCCAGGCGATCAACCTGGCCTTCGACAGGCAAGCCTACCTCAAGGCCGTGTTCGAAGACTCTGCTGTGGCGGCCAACGGCCCCTACCCGCCCAACACCTGGAGCTACGCCAAGGACCTGCCCGGCTACCCGCTGGACCTGAAGAAAGCCAAGGCCCTGCTGGCCAAGGCCGGGCTGGCCGAAGGCTTCAGTACCACCATCTGGACCCGTCCCTCGGGAAGCCTGCTCAATCCCAACCCCAGCCTTGGCGCGCAGATGCTGCAAGCCGACCTGGCGAAGATTGGCGTGAAAGCGGAGATCCGCGTGATCGAGTGGGGCGAACTGATACGCCGCGCCAAGGCCGGCGAGCATGACTTGCTGTTCATGGGCTGGGCGGGCGACAACGGCGACCCGGACAACTTCCTCAGCCCGCAGTTTTCCTGTGCGGCGGTCGAGTCAGGGACCAACTTCGCACGCTTCTGCGACAGCCGCCTCGACCAGCTGATCAGCGCCGGGCGCACCACCAACGACCAGAGCGTGCGCAGCCGGCTGTACCAGCAGGCGCAGACACTGATCCAGCAGCAGGCGCTGTGGGTGCCACTGGCGCACCCGACGGCGGCGACCTTGCTGCGCCAAGGCGTCGAGGGGTACCAGGTAAGCCCGTTCGGGCGGCTGGATTTCAGCAAGGTGACAGTGACCAAGTAAGCCTGTACCGGCCTCTTCGCGGGTAAACCCGCTCCTACAGTGACAGCGCCAGCCTGGCAGTTGACGCTACCCTGTAGGAGCGGGTTCACCCGCGAAAGGGCCGACACTGGCGGCACAAGTTCCATAGGCTTCTTCAGACCACAATCCACCCATGCTCGACCATCGACAACGGCTCCCCATCACCAATGATGATGTGATCCAGCACCCGCACATCGATCAACGCCAGCCCCCGCTTCAACGACAGGGTCAAATGCACATCGTCCTGACTCGGTTCACTGATCCCTGAAGGATGGTTGTGACACAGGATCAATGCCGCAGCGTTGTGCACCAACGCCCGCCGCACCACCTCTCGCGGATAGACACTCGCCCGATCTATCGTGCCCCTGAACAGGATCTCAAATGCCAGTGGCCGGTGCTTGGTATCGAGAAACAGACACCCGAACACCTCGCTGGCCTCATGCCTGAGCATGGCTTTCAAGTAGCGTCGCACCGCTGCCGGGCTGTCCATGGCAGACTCCCGCTCAATCGACGTTGCAAGGTGCCTGCGGCCAATCTCAAGCAGTGCCTGCAGCTGGCTGTACCTTACCGGGCCCAACCCAAGCTCGCCGACGAAGGCCTCGCGGTCGGCCTCCAGCAACCGGCGCAAGCTGCCGAACTTCACCAACAAGCCTCGCGAAAGCTCCACGACATTACACCCACGTACGCCTGAGCCGAGAAAAACGGCCAGCAGCTCCGTATCTGTCAGGCTCCCTGCCCCTCGCTGCAACAACTTCTCCCTAGGCCGTTCTTGCGCCGGCCACTCCCTGATGTTCATTCCACCCCTGCCTTTGCTGCGGCCCATTTCGGCCCTGTGTTAATCTATTTCGCCTCGTACATGCGACGTTCCGCCGCAGGCATTTTCAAACGTCGCCGCCCGCTCTCACTGGAAAAAGGCAAGCCTATGCAGCGGCTGTATCGCAAGCGCATCGTTCTCGGCGTGGGTGGCGGCATTGCCGCCTACAAAAGCGCCGAGCTGATTCGCCGTCTCCTCGAGCACGGCGCGCAGGTGCGCGTCGTCATGACCCGGGGTGGTGCCGAATTCATCACCCCGCTGACCCTGCAGGCGCTGTCGGGCCACCCGGTGCACATGGACCTGCTCGACCCGGCCGCAGAAGCAGCCATGGGCCATATCGAACTGGCCAAGTGGGCGGACCTGGTGTTGATCGCCCCAGCCACCGCCGACCTCATGGCACGCATGGCCCAAGGCATGGCAGACGACCTGCTGACCACGCTGGTGCTGGCCACTGACGCCACCGTCGCCGTGGCGCCGGCGATGAACCAGGCCATGTGGCGTGACCCGGCCACCCAAGCCAACCTCGAGCTGCTCAAGAGCCGTGGCATTCAGGTGTTCGGCCCGGCATCCGGCAGCCAGGCCTGTGGCGACGTCGGTCTGGGGCGCATGCTCGAAGCCACCGAACTGGCCTGGTGCGCCGCGGAAAGCTTCAAGCGCCAGGCACTGACCGGCAAGCACGTGCTGATCACCGCCGGGCCGACCCAGGAAAACATCGACCCGGTGCGCTACATCACCAATCATAGCTCCGGCAAGATGGGCTTCGCCCTGGCCGAAGCGGCCGCCGAAGCAGGGGCTCGGGTGACCCTCGTCACGGGCCCTGTGCACTTGCCAACCCCTGACCGGGTCAGCCGCATCGACGTCGTCAGCGCGCGGGACATGCTCGCGGCCTGTGAAGCGGCCATGCCGTGCGACCTGTTCATTGCCTCGGCAGCGGTTGCGGACTACCGCCCCGAAGTGGTTGCCACACAAAAACTGAAGAAAGATCCTACGACCGGCGACGGCATGCTGCTGCAGATGGTGCGTAATCCCGATATCCTTGCCACCATTGCTGGCCGCGCCGACCGCCCGTTCAGCGTCGGCTTTGCCGCCGAAACCGAGCACCTGCTCGATTACGCCACGCGTAAGCTCAAGGACAAGAACCTCGACCTGATCGTCGCCAATGATGTGGCTAACCCCAGCATCGGCTTCAACAGCGAAGAAAACGCCTTGACCGTGATCGACCGCCAGCAGCACCAGACCCTCTTCGCGCAGACCAGCAAGGGCAAGATCGCCCGGCAACTGGTCGCCTTCATCGCCGAACGGCTCAACCAGGTTCAATAAGTTACATGCACGCTCTTCAAGCCAAGATCCTCGACCCACGCCTGGGCAGCGAATTCCCGCTACCCGCATACGCCACCCCCGGCTCCGCCGGCCTCGACCTGCGCGCCCTGCTCAAGGAAGACACCATCCTCGAACCGGGCCAGACCGTTCTGATTCCTACCGGCCTGTCGATCTACATCGGCGACCCGGGCCTGGCGGCAGTCATCCTGCCGCGCTCGGGCCTGGGCCATAAGCACGGCATCGTGCTGGGCAACCTGGTCGGCCTGATCGATTCGGACTACCAGGGCGAACTGATGGTGTCGTGCTGGAACCGCGGCAACACGCCGTTCACCATCGCGGTTGGCGAGCGCATCGCCCAGCTGGTGCTGGTACCGGTGGTGCAGGCTCACTTCGACATCGTCGAAGCGTTCGACGAAAGCCAGCGTGGCGCTGGCGGCTTTGGTCACTCCGGCAGCCACTGAGCCGGCAAATGACCGTTCAGGCCAAGGATGGCGAACTCTCTGGCGAAACCACCGTCCAAGCGTTCAGTTTGCGCCTGCCCAGAAAGCCTTTGACTAATGGAGCTTCCAGAGATGAACGACATGGCCCACCTGGTCCCCGCCGCATTGCCCGACAGCATTTTCCGCGCTTATGACATACGCGGCGTGGTCGGCAAGACCCTTCACGCCGAAACCGCCTACTGGATCGGCCGCGCCATCGGCGCGCAAAGCCTGGCCCAGGGCGAACCGCAGGTTTCGGTAGGGCGCGATGGCCGCCTGTCGGGCCCGATGCTGGTGGAACAGCTGATCAAAGGCCTGGTCGATTCGGGCTGCCACGTCAGCGACGTCGGCCTGGTGCCTACCCCGGCGCTGTATTACGCAGCCAACGTGCTGGCCGGCAAGTCCGGTGTGATGCTGACCGGCAGCCACAACCCGTCGGACTACAACGGCTTCAAGATCGTCATCGCCGGCGACACCTTGGCCAACGAACAGATCCAGGCCCTGCTGACCCGCCTGAAAACCAACGACCTGACCCTGGCCCAAGGCCGCGTGGAAAAGGTCGATATCCTCGGCCGCTACTTCCAGCAGATCGTCGGCGACGTGAAGCTGGCGAAAAAACTCAAGGTGGTGGTGGACTGCGGCAACGGCGCCGCTGGCGTGGTTGCACCGCAACTGATCGAAGCCCTGGGCTGCGAAGTGATCCCGCTGTTCTGCGAGGTCGACGGCAACTTCCCCAACCACCACCCGGACCCGGGCAAGCCGGAAAACCTCGAGGACCTGATCGCCAAGGTCAAGGAAACCGGTGCCGATATCGGCCTGGCCTTCGACGGTGACGGCGACCGCGTCGGCGTAGTGACCAACACCGGCAGCATCGTCTACCCCGACCGCCTGCTGATGCTGTTTGCCCAGGACGTGCTGTCGCGCAACCCGGGCGCCGAGATCATCTTCGACGTCAAATGCACCCGCCGCCTGACCCCATTGATCGAACAGCACGGTGGCCGCGCCTTGATGTGGAAAACCGGCCATTCGCTGATCAAGAAAAAGATGAAGCAGACCGGTTCGCTGCTGGCAGGCGAGATGAGCGGTCACATCTTCATCAAGGAACGCTGGTACGGTTTTGACGACGGCATCTATAGCGCCGCGCGCCTGCTGGAGATCCTCAGCAAGACCGAGCAGAGCGCCGAAAACCTGTTTGCCGCCTTCCCGAACGATATTTCCACGCCGGAAATCAATATTGATGTGACCGACGAGGGTAAATTCAGCATCATTGATGCACTGCAACGCGACGCCGACTGGGGCGAAGCCAACCTGACCACCATCGACGGTGTGCGGGTCGACTACGCCAACGGCTGGGGCCTGGTACGCGCCTCCAACACCACCCCGGTGCTGGTGCTGCGTTTCGAGGCCGACAGCGACGCCGAATTGCAACGTATCAAGGATGTTTTCCGCACCCAGTTGCTGCGGGTAGAGCCTGAGCTGCAACTGCCGTTCTGACCGACTATCTGTTCCTTACAGGAGCCCTGCATGACCCTCGATCGCGATGCCGCTTCCCATGTAGCCGAGGTTTTGTCCGAAGCACTGCCTTACATTCGCCGCTTTGTCGGCAAGACCCTGGTGATCAAGTACGGCGGCAACGCGATGGAGAGCGAGGAGCTCAAGACGGGCTTCGCCCGTGACATCGTGCTGATGAAGGCTGTGGGCATCAACCCGGTGGTAGTCCACGGCGGTGGCCCGCAGATCGGTGACCTGCTCAAGCGCCTGTCGATCGAAAGCCACTTCATCGACGGCATGCGCGTCACCGATTCGGCGACCATGGACGTTGTGGAGATGGTGCTGGGCGGCCAGGTCAACAAGGACATCGTCAACCTGATCAACCGCCACGGCGGCAGCGCCATCGGCCTGACCGGCAAGGACGCGGAGCTGATTCGCGCCCGCAAGCTGACTGTCAGCCGCCAGACGCCTGAGATGACCACTCCGGAAATCATCGACATCGGTCACGTTGGTGAAGTGGTGAGCGTGAACACCGACCTGTTGAACATGCTGGTGAAGGGCGACTTCATCCCGGTCATCGCGCCAATCGGCGTGGGCGCCAACGGTGAGTCGTACAACATCAACGCCGACCTGGTGGCGGGCAAGGTGGCCGAGGCGCTGAAGGCCGAGAAGCTGATGCTGCTGACCAACATCGCCGGCCTGATGGACAAGCAGGGCCAGGTCCTGACCGGCCTGACCACCGAGCAGGTCAACGAACTGATCGCTGACGGCACCATTTATGGCGGCATGCTGCCGAAGATCAAGTGCGCGCTGGATGCGGTGCAGGGCGGTGTCAACAGCTCGCACATCATCGATGGCCGCGTGCCGAATGCAGTGCTGCTGGAGATCTTCACCGACAGCGGCGTGGGCACCCTCATTACCAACCGCAAGCCGCGCTGATTGATCGGTTAGCCTGCACTGGCCTCTTCGCGGGTAAACCCGCTCCTACAAAGGGAATCGCCGACCTCGAGTCTGGCGCTGCTCCATGCAGGAGCGGGTTTACCCGCGAAAGGGCCAGATCAGGCGGCACAAAAAAAGGCGACCTTCTGAAGAAGGTCCCCTTTTTCATTCCTGGGCCAGGATCAGATCCCGTACTGCGCCCGGTAGGCCTCGACGGCCGGCAGATGCTGCTTCAGCTGCGGATCATCGGCCAGGAACTCCAGCACCTGGGTCAGCGAAACAATGCTGACCACCGGGATACCGAAGTCGCGTTCCACTTCCTGGATCGCCGACAGTTCGCCATTGCCGCGCTCTTCACGGTTCAGCGCGATCAGTACACCAGCGGCCTTGGCCTGCTGGGCGTTGATGATCTGCATGACCTCACGAATGGCGGTACCGGCAGTAATCACGTCGTCGATGATCAGCACGTCACCGGCCAGCGGCGCGCCGACCAGGCTGCCACCTTCACCATGGTCCTTGGCTTCCTTGCGGTTGAAGCACCATGGCACGTCCAGCTGATGCTGGTCGGCAAGGGCCACGGCGGTAGTCGCCGCCAAAGGGATACCCTTGTAGGCCGGGCCGAACAGCACATCGAACGGGATCTTGCTGTCGACGATGGCGGCGGCGTAGCAACGCCCTAGCTCAGCCAGTGCGGAGCCGGTGTTGAACAAGCCGGCATTGAAGAAATACGGGCTGGTACGCCCCGATTTCAGGGTGAATTCACCGAAACGCAGTACCCCGCGATCGATGGCAAAACGGATAAAGTCGCGCTGATACGGCTGCATGAATAGTCCCGGACACCACGGATTTAGCTAAATGGGTTGAGCTCGGGTATCATACACGCACGAGATTTATGGGGCCATTTATGCGGATCATCAGTGTGAACGTAAATGGCATTCAGGCTGCGGCCGAGCGTGGTTTGCTCAGCTGGCTGCAAGCCCAGAATGCCGACGTCATCTGCCTTCAGGATACCCGCGCCTCGGCCTTTGAACTCGACGACCCAGCTTTCCAGCTCGATGGCTATTTCCTTTATGCCTGCGACGCGGAGGTGCCTGCCCAAGGTGGTGTGGCCCTTTACTCGCGCATGCAGCCCAAGGCAGTCATCACCGGCCTGGGCTTCGAGACAGCCGACCGCTACGGGCGTTACCTGCAAGCAGATTTCGACAAAGTCAGTATTGCCAGCCTGCTGCTGCCTTCGGGCATGAACGGCGACGAAGACTTGAACCAGAAATTCAAGTTGATGGACGACTTCGCCAAGTACCTGGACAAGCAGCGCCGCAAGCGTCGCGAATACATCTATTGCGGCTCGTTCTACGTGGCGCAGCAGAAGCTCGACATCAAGAATTGGCGTGACAGCCAGCAGTCGCCGGGCTTCCTGGCGCCAGAACGCGCCTGGATGGATGCGATCACTGGTGAGATGGGGTATGTCGATGCCTTGCGCGAAGTCAGCCGTGAAGGCGACCAGTACAGCTGGTGGCCGGACAATGAGCAGGCCGAGATGCTCAACCTGGGGTACCGGTTCGACTATCAGATCCTGACCCCGGGCCTGCGCCGCTTCGTGCGCAACGCTCGCCTGCCGCGTCAGCCACGCTTCTCCCAGCATGCGCCGCTGATCGTCGACTACGACTGGACGCTGACCATCTAAAAGGCCATTGGGGCTGCGTTGCAGCCCTAATGGTTATTTGATCGGCCGCCAGATCATCGGGTAGCGATAAGGCTTGCCCTCATTCGCCCGCACCGCCGCAATGATGATCAATATCATCACTGCCACCGTGAGCATGGCAAACAGCACCAGCCCGATAAACACGAACATCAGCAGGAAGCAGATGAACCCGGCAATGGTCACGCTGATTTGAAAGTTCAGCGCCTCTTTGCCCTGGGCGTCGATAAAAGGGTCTTGCTCGCGCTTGAGGTGCCAGAGCACCAGCGGGCCCAGCAGGTGCCCGAGCGGCACTACCAGGCCCAACAGCGCGGAGAGGTGGCAGAACATCGCCCATTGCCGGATTTCGGCATTGGGCGGGGTGATCGACAGGTTCGAATCGCTCATGCCCCGCACCTCCCAGGCTGGCTTCAGTCAGCCAGTGCTGCCTGCTGCAGCTCGAAAATCTCGTTAATGCCCTTCTGCGCCAAAGCGAGCATGGCGTTGAAATCTTCCGGCTGGAACGGTGCGCCTTCGGCAGTACCCTGCACTTCGATGAAACCACCAGCGCTGGTCATGACCACATTCAGGTCGGTTTCGGCTGCGGAGTCTTCCAGGTAGTCCAGGTCGAGCACCGCTTCGCCCTGGTACATGCCTACCGACACGGCAGCGATCATGTGCTTGAGCGGGTTGCCGCCCTTGAGGCCGCCGCGCTTCTTGATGACTGCCAAAGCGTCGCACAAGGCAACCATGGCGCCGGTGATGGACGCGGTACGGGTACCGCCATCGGCCTGGATCACGTCGCAATCGACGTACAGGGTGATGTCACCGAGCTTGCTCATGTCCAGCGCGGCGCGCAGCGAACGGCCGATCAGGCGCTGGATTTCCAGAGTGCGGCCACCCTGCTTGCCACGGCTGGCTTCGCGCTGGTTACGTTCGCCGGTGGAGCGCGGCAGCATGCCATACTCGGCGGTCAGCCAGCCTTGGCCCTGGCCTTTGAGGAAGCGCGGTACACCGTTTTCAACGCTGACCGTGCAGATGACTTTGGTGTCACCGAACTCGACCAGTACCGACCCTTCGGCGTGCTTGGTGTAGTTGCGGGTGATGCGGATCGAGCGGAGCTGATCGGCAACGCGACCACTTGGACGTTTCATCTGGGATACCTGTACTGGGACTTTGAATCTGCCGAGCATTATAGAGCCCGCAGCCCGGGGAAGACATGCCTATTGTCGCGCCCGGCACAGCCCGTCGCCTTTTCCTACCGCAGTACCCCCCGTCGGTAACATAGACGGATTGGGCGCCACGGCGACACTGCGCTACAATCCTGCGCCTTGCAGCCGAGAGGCTCCCACCGTTCATTCATTACGCGAGGTACTCCCCATGGTGCACAGCATGACCGCTTTTGCTCGTGTCGAGCGCGCCGGCAGCCAAGGCACCCTGGTCTGGGAACTGCGTTCGGTCAACCACCGTTACCTGGAGCCGCACCTGCGCCTGCCCGAGGCCCTGCGCGACCTCGAAGGCGGCGTACGTGAAGGCCTGCGCCAGGGCCTGTCACGCGGCAAGGTGGAATGCACCTTGCGCCTCAACGAAGACAGCAATGGCAAACCGCTGAAAGTGGACCATGAGCGCGCCGCGCAACTGGTTGCCGCCGCCGAGGAAGTGGCTGGCCTGATCAAGCAGCCGGCCCCCCTGAACCCGCTGGAAGTGCTGTCATGGCCAGGCGTGCTGGTGGCCGACACCAGCGACCCCCAGGCACTGAACGCCGAAGCCATGGCGCTGTTCGACGAAGCGCTGGCCGAACTCAAGGCCGGGCGCCAGCGCGAAGGCCAGGAACTGGCCCGGCTGATCAACGAACGCCTGGACAACATGGCCAGCGAAGTCACTACCCTGCGCGCCCTGGTGCCGCAGATGCTGGCGGCGCAGCGGCAGAAGATTCTCGACCGCTTCGGCGACATGCAAGCCGAACTGGACCCACAGCGCCTGGAGCAGGAGATGGTACTGCTGGCCCAGAAAAGCGACGTGGCAGAGGAACTCGACCGCCTCAGCACTCACGTCACCGAAGTGCGCCGCGTGCTCAAGGGTGGCGGCGCCGCTGGCCGGCGCCTGGACTTCCTGATGCAGGAACTCAACCGCGAGGCCAACACCCTCGGCTCCAAGGCCTTCGACCCACGCAGCACGCAAGCGGCGGTCAACCTGAAGGTATTGATCGAACAGATGCGTGAACAAGTACAGAACATCGAGTAAGGCCACCCCGACCATGAACCACAGCAGCGGCACCCTCTACATCGTTTCGGCCCCCTCGGGTGCCGGCAAGACCAGCCTGGTCACCGCCCTGACCAAAGACGACCAGCAGATCCGCGTCTCGGTCTCGCACACCACCCGCGCCATGCGCCCGGGCGAACAGCATGGGGTGAACTATCACTTCGTCGTCCACGAGGAATTCAAGGCGCTGATCGCGCAAGGTGACTTTCTGGAGCATGCCGAAGTGTTCGGCAACTTCTACGGCACTTCACGCAGCGCGCTGCAGCAGACCCTGGACCAGGGCTACGACCTGATTCTGGAAATCGACTGGCAAGGTGCCCAGCAAGTGCGCAAGCTGATGCCACAGGCGCTGTCGGTGTTCATCCTGCCTCCAAGCCAGGAGGCGCTTCGCCACCGCCTGGACGGACGCGGGCAGGACAGCGAAGAGATCATTGCCGGGCGCATGAAGGAAGCGGTCAGCGAGATGGTGCACTATGACGAGTATGACTACGTAATCATCAATGATGATTTCGACACGGCGCTGGCAGACTTGAAAGCAGTGTTCCGCTCGAATCGGCTGCTGCTGAAGAAGCAGCAGCAGCGTCATGCGGCATTGCTCAAGCAAATGATCGGCTGAAGATCGATGGGGCTGCATTGCAGCCCTTCGCGGGCACGCCCGCTCCCCGGGTTAATCACTGCCTTGAGGCTTGTGCCGCACCTGTGGGAGCGGGCGTGCCCGCGAAGGGCCGCAGGGCGGCCCCAATGGTTTAGTCCTGCAGCGGCAAGGTAGCCTGCTGACGCAGGGTAGCCCCGAGGAAGTACGCCGGCGCACGCATGCGCGACAGCATCATCAGGCCGATGCCAAGCACCGAAATGATCGCGGCAATCACGAACACCAGCCCCAGCCCGCCCACATGCGAGCCGCTGCCGAAGTCCGGCGAAGCACTGTCGATGGCGGTGCGCACGAAGATCACCGACAAGATGACACCCCCCACCAGCGGGCACAGGCCGCGCATGATGAAGTGGCGCAGGCTGTCGAACAGGCTGCCGCGGAAATACCAGACGCAGGCAAACGCGGTCAGCGAATAGTAGAAGCAGATCATCATGCCCAATGCCGTGATGGTATCTGCCAGCACGTTCTCGCTCAGCGTACGCATGGTCACGTAGAACAGGCCTGCGGCCAGGCCGGCGCAAATGGTGGCGTAGCGCGGCGTTTGCGAGCGCGGGCAGACGCTGGCGAATTTCTGCGGTACCGCACCGTAATAACCCATGGCCAACAGGGTGCGCGCCGGCGCCACGAAGGTGGACTGCAGCGAGGCCGCCGTACTGGCCAGCACGGCGATGGACATCAGGATCGCCAGCGGCCCCATGACCGGGCCGGCCAGGTGGGCAAAGACGTTCTCCTGGATGCGCGGGTTGTTCAGGCCCAGACCCGTTTCGCTGATACCGGCAAACTGCAGGGTGGCGATGGCGGTGAACAGGTACAGGCCCAGGATCAACATCACGGTCCATGTAGCGGCCTTGCCCGGCACCTCTTCGCTGCCCACCGACTCTTCACTGACGGTCAGGCATGTGTCCCAGCCCCAAAAGATGAAGATCGACAATGACAGGCCAGCGGCAAAGGCCGAGAACGACTCGACACCGAACGGGTTGAACCAGGCGAAATCGAACGCCAGCGGCGGCGGCGCGGTGGTGCCGCCGAAAGCGGCGAAAGCAAAGCCGATCAACACCAGCAACTGCAGGGCCACCAAGCCGTACTGCACAGTCATTGTGGTGGCGATACCCCTACAGCAGATCCACACTGCCAAGCCAATGAACACGCAACAGGTAACGATGTTGATCAACAGGTTGTCGGCCAACGCTGCCAGCTCATGCTTGCCGGTGATCTGGCCAAGGAACAGGTAGAAGAAGTCCACCGCCACACCTGCCAGGTTCGACAGCACGATCGTGGTGGCAACCACCAGTCCCCAGCCGCCGATCCAGCCGATCATCGGGCCGAATGCACGCGCCGACCAGGTAAACGAAGTACCGCTGTCCGGCTCCGCCGAGTTCAGCTCGCGATAGCCCAGGGCCACCAGCAGCATCGGCAAGAAGCCCACGATGAACACGGCCGGCAGGTGGGCGCCCACCTCACGCACGGTAGGGCCAAGGGCCCCGGTCAGGGTATAGACCGGGGCGATGGTGGAAATGCCCAGCACCACGCTGGCCAGCAGCCCCAATCGGCCCTTGGCCAGGCCTTTGCTGCGCTGAGTGTTGCCCGCGTCGGCCGCCACATCGGGTGGGCGGCCGGCTTCTGTGTAATTGCTCATGAGTATTTGCCGTAAATTTTGGAATTGTTTTAACAAGCCTTGGGTACAAGGCTCGCTTTCACTCATTGAAAGCTTGCTATCGGGGACGAGTCATCCGAGACCTTCGGCTGACGTCAGAATCATTCCTGCCGTGAGCCCTCCCGTGCTGCGTAGGCATTGCAGGCCTCGCGAAACGCCTGAAACAGACGCAGCGAGACCGGGTTTTCGTTGAAGCGCCACTCCGGGTGCCACTGCACCCCAAGCACAAAGCCCGGCGCCGCAGGCATGGACACCGCCTCGATCAGGCCATCCGGGGCCCGTGCCTCGACGCGCAGGCCCGGGGCCAGACGGTCGATGCCCTGGCTGTGCAACGAATTGACCTCGAACTGCGCCGCCAGGCCCAGGCGCTCGAACAACCCGCCAGGCTCGATACTGACCGAGTGGCGAGGGCTGTATTGCACCTCCAGGGGGGCATCCTCGGGTTCGCGGTGGTCAAGGTAGCCAGGCAGCTCCTGCACACGCTGGTGCAGGCTGCCGCCAAGGGCCACGTTCAGCTCCTGGTAGCCTCGGCAGATGCAGAATACGGGCACACCGACGGCAATGGCTGCCTGCAGCAGCGGCAGGGTCAGGCGATCACGCGCCAGATCATGCCGGGTACCCGCCACACTGGGGGCGCCATTGTAATGATGCGGCTCGATATTTGAAGGCGAGCCGGTAAAAACAATGCCGTGCAGGCGTGCCAGCAGCGCTTGCGTGTCGCTGCCGCCATCACGGGCCGGCAAGATCAGTGGCAAGCCGGCAAAGCCGGCTGCCTCGACATACTTGTCGCCGACCGTGTGCGAGGAGTTCTTCCCTACCTGCTGACGGCAGGCGCTGACACCGATCAAAGGGACCGCATTTGCGCTCATGGGCTTACACCGTGTGCAGGTACCAGTTGTACTCGAGGTCGGAAATCGACACTTCGAACTCGGCCAGTTCGCTTTCCTTGCAGGCCACGAAGATATCGATGTAGTCCGGGCTGATGTATTGGTTGAGGACTTCGCTGTCATCCAGCGCGCGCAGGGCATCGCGCAGGTTGTTCGGCAGGCTTTGCTCCAGCTGCTCGTAGGAGTTGCCTTCGATCGGCGCCGCGGGCTCGACCTTGTTGGTCAGGCCATGGTGAACGCCGGCAAGGATCGCCGCGAGCATCAGGTACGGGTTGGCATCGGCGCCGGCTACACGGTGCTCAAGGCGCACATTGTCGCTGCTGTCGGTGGGCACGCGTACGGCCACGGTGCGGTTGTCCAGGCCCCAGCTCGGCGCATTGGGCA
The DNA here is from genome assembly GCF_030418155.1 of Pseudomonas sp. 2,4-D. Classification (NCBI taxonomy): domain Bacteria; kingdom Pseudomonadati; phylum Pseudomonadota; class Gammaproteobacteria; order Pseudomonadales; family Pseudomonadaceae; genus Pseudomonas; species Pseudomonas sp. 2,4-D. The sequence goes on along the minus strand of NZ_JAUHUI010000001.1, from coordinate 234,883 downwards.
CGTAGAACTGCGCACCGAAGCGGCGGTAGGAGTTGATGTTGGGGCACAGGAAGGCCATCGACGCCGGCATGGTTTCCAGCACGCCACCGATGGCGTGGCGCAGCGTGTCGCTCTGCAGCGGATCGTCACTGGCGAAGATGTTCTTGCCGGTTTTCTTGTCCAGCAATGAAATGTGCACATGCAGGCCGTTGCCTGCCTGGCCCGGGTAGGGCTTGGCCATGAAGGTGGTGTCCATTTCATGGTCGTAGGCGACGTTCTTGATCAGGCGCTTGAGCAGGATCGCATAGTCGCAGGCCTTCAGCGGATCCGCCACGTGGTGCAAGTTGACCTCGAACTGCGCCGGGGCGCTTTCCTTGACGATGGCGTCGGCAGGCAGGCCCTGTTCCTTGGCTGCTTCGAGCATGTCCTGCAAGCAGTCGGCGTACTCGTCGAGGTCGTCGATCAGGTACACCTGGGTCGACTGCGGGCGCTTGCCGGAGATCGGCGAGCGCGGCGGCTGCGGGCGGCCGTTGAGGTTGTCCTGATCGATCAGGTAGAACTCCAGTTCGAACGCGGCGCAAATATCCAGGCCCAGGTCGTCGAACTTGCTCACCACCTGGCGCAGCACTTCACGCGGGTCGGCGAAGAACGGCTGGCCATCCAGCTCGTGCATGGTCATCAGCAGCTGGGCGGTGGGGCGCTTTTGCCACGGCTCGTCCGACAGCGTGCCGGGGATCGGGAAACAGATGCGGTCGGCGTCGCCGATGTCCAGGCCAAGGCCGGTGCTTTCGACAGTGGAACCGTTGATATCAAGGGCGAACAGCGATGCGGGCAGGTTGATGCCCTTCTCGTACACCTTGTGCAGGCTGGCCCGCTCGATGCGCTTGCCACGTACCACGCCATTCATGTCGGAGATCAGCAGGTCTACGTACTGCGTGTCCGGATGGGCCTGGAGGAAGTCATTCATCTCGCTGGAAGAACTGGCGCACGGGGTTACCGACGTCATGGTGTACATCCTTTGATGTGCTGCGGCGATGTGGGGATACGGCTGGCGCCTCACGGGCGACGATGGTTGCAGCTGTTGTTGTTTTCACTTTCCCATCGTGGGGACTGGTTACCCGACCGGGCGCATTGATTCCGGGGGGCCGTTTCACTATAAAATGGCCCAGACGCAACAGACATTGGCAATTTGGCAAGCAGAGCGTGCATCAATGCAATATCAGATAACCCACGCAGACCTCTCTCTGGTCCTGGCACTGGAACGTGGCCGCTCGCTGGCCAAAGCCGCCGAACTGCTCAAAGTCGACGTTTCGACCGTGTTCCGCTCGATCCGCCGATTGGAGTCGGCGCTGGGCACCGCCTTGTTCGTCAAGAGCCGAAAGGGCTATCTGCCGACTGACACCGCCCAGGCCTTGGCCGAGCAGGCCGAACGCGCCGAGCAGGCGCTGGAAGCGGCGCGCATTGCCATGACCAGCGGCGAGCAAGTGGTCAGCGGCACGGTGCGCCTGACCTGCACAGAGGCGGTGATGCACAGCCTGTTGCTGCCGGCGCTGGCCGAGTTCATGTCCAACTACCCGGCTTTGTCGCTGGAGATGGGCACCTCCAATACCTTCGCCAACCTCAGCCGGCGCGACGCCGACATCGCCCTGCGCCTGACCAACACACCTCCGGAGCACCTGGTGGGCCGCAACCTGGGTTCGACCTCCTATGTGGTCTGCGGCCAGCCACAGTGGCGAGAGCGCCTGAGCGAGTCCCCCGCCAGCGTGCCGTGGATCGCACCAGACGACTCGATGCAGGACCACCCTACGGTGGTCTGGCGCAACCAGCAACACCCGGGCCTGAGCCCGCGCTACCAGTGCAGCAGCATGTCGACCATCGCCCAGTTGGTAATGGCCGGCCTGGGCGTGGCAGCGCTCCCGGACTATATGGTGCATGCGCTGCCCGGGGTGGATGCACTCAGCGGCCCCCTGCCCGGCTGCGACACTCAGCTGTGGTTGCTGACCCGGCCGGATTGCCGGGCGTTGCGCTCGGTGCAGACCTTGTTCGAAGAGCTGACCCCGCGGTTGCGTGACGCGATGCTCTGAGGTTATCGTCAGGCTCATGCACTGAGGGTGTCTGTTCCGGCCCTTTCGCGGGTAAACCCGCCGCTACAAGCTACGCGACCCCTGTAGGAGCGGGTTCACCCGCGAAGAAGGCATCGCAGGGTTTGCAGCTACCGCCCGGCAAAACAGCGCTTCCCTATTGGCTGGTGAATTTTTATACTATCGAGTCCGCCTGCCCATTAATGGGCTGCACGCCCACCGCAATTGCTACTGAGGAAGACCATGGCCCGCGTAACTGTTGAAGACTGCCTGGAACACGTGGATAACCGCTTTGAGCTGGTCATGCTCTCGACCAAGCGCGCTCGCCAGCTGGCGACCGGCGGCAAAGAGCCACGCGTTGCGTGGGAAAACGACAAGCCAACCGTTGTTGCCCTGCGTGAAATTGCCGAAGGCATCGTCACCAACGAGTTCATCGCCGCTGAAGAGATCGTCACCGAGGATCCGGTGTTCGCCGCGTTCGAGGACGAGAACAACGAGGCTGTCTGATTGATGCCAGGTCGACGTCGTACGGCGCAAGGCCCTCTTCCTCGGCAGGAGGTGAACCCATGCCGGGTATAGAAGCCTTGGCCGAACGGCTTTCGACCTATCTTGGCCCCGAACAGGTCAACCTGGTCCGGCGCGCCTATTTCTACGCCGAACAGGCCCACGATGGGCAACGCCGCCGCAGCGGCGAGCCCTACGTGACCCACCCGCTGGCCGTGGCCAGCATCCTCGCCGACATGCACATGGACCATCAAAGCCTGATGGCGGCCATGCTGCACGATGTGATCGAAGACACCGGCATCGCCAAGGAAGCCCTCAGCCAGCAGTTTGGCGAGACCGTGGCCGAACTGGTCGATGGGGTCAGCAAGCTGACCCAGATGAATTTCGAGACCAAGGCCGAGGCGCAGGCGGAAAACTTCCAGAAGATGGCCATGGCCATGGCCCGCGATATCCGCGTGATCCTGGTCAAGCTGGCCGACCGCCTGCACAACATGCGCACCCTGGAAGTGCTGTCTGGCGAAAAACGCCGGCGCATCGCCAAGGAAACCCTCGAAATCTACGCCCCCATCGCCAACCGCCTGGGGATGCACACCGTGCGCGTGGAGTTCGAAGACCTTGGTTTCAAGGCCATGCACCCGATGCGCTCGTCGCTGATTCATCGTGCAGTGAAGAGCGCGCGCGGCAACCGCAAAGAGATCGTCGCCAAGATCGAGCACTCGCTGGCCAACTGCCTGGCCGCCGACGGCATCGAGGGCGAGGTCAGCGGTCGGCAGAAACACCTCTATGGCATCTACAAGAAGATGCGCGGCAAGCGCCGTGCCTTCAACGAGATCATGGACGTGTATGCCTTCCGCATCATCGTCGACAAGGTTGACACCTGTTACCGCGTGCTCGGCGCCGTACACAACCTGTACAAGCCGCTGCCCGGACGCTTCAAGGATTACATCGCGATCCCCAAGGCCAACGGCTACCAGTCGCTGCACACTACCCTGTTCGGCATGCACGGCGTGCCCATCGAAATCCAGATCCGCACCCGCGAAATGGAAGAGATGGCCAACAACGGCATCGCCGCGCACTGGCTATACAAGTCAAACGACGACGAGCAGCCCAAGGGCAGCCACGCGCGTGCCCGCCAGTGGGTCAAGGGTATCCTCGAACTGCAGCAACGTGCCGGCAACTCCCTGGAATTCATCGAGAGCGTGAAGATCGACCTGTTCCCGGACGAGGTCTACGTGTTCACGCCCAAAGGCCGGATCATGGAGTTGCCCAAAGGCTCCACGGCCGTCGACTTCGCCTACGCGGTGCACACCGACGTCGGCAACAGTTGCATCGCGTGCCGCATCAACCGCCGCCTGGCGCCGCTGTCCGAACCGCTACAAAGCGGCTCGACAGTGGAAATCGTCAGCGCCCCGGGCGCTCGGCCAAACCCGGCCTGGCTCAACTTTGTGGTCTCGGGCAAGGCACGCACGAATATCCGCCATGCGCTCAAGCAACAGCGCCGCTCGGAGTCCATCAGCCTGGGCGAGCGCCTGCTGAACAAGGTACTCACTGGCTTCGACAGCAGCCTGGAGAAAATCCCCCAGGACCGCATCCAGTCTATTCTCGCCGAGTACCGCCTGGAGCTGATAGAAGACCTGCTCGAAGACATCGGCCTGGGCAACCGCATGGCCTACGTGGTCGCGCGCCGCCTGCTGTCGGCCGAAGGCGAACAGCTGCCGGCGCCAGAAGGCCCGCTGGCGATCCGCGGCACCGAAGGCCTGGTGATCAGCTACGCCAAGTGCTGCACGCCGATCCCGGGCGACCCGATTGTCGGCCACCTGTCGGCCGGCAAGGGCATGGTCGTGCACCTGGAGAACTGCCGCAACATCAGTGAAATCCGCCACAACCCCGAAAAGTGCGTGCAACTCTCCTGGGCCAAGGACATCACTGGCGAGTTCAATGTCGAACTGCGTGTCGAACTGGAACACCAGCGCGGGCTGATCGCCCTGCTGGCCAGCAGCGTCAACGCCGCCGACGGCAACATTGAGAAGATCAGCATGGACGAACGCGACGGCCGTATCAGCGTGGTCCAACTGGTGGTCAGCGTGCACGACCGCGTGCACCTGGCGCGTGTGATCAAGAAGCTGCGTACCCTGACCGGTGTGGTCCGCATCACCCGCATGCGTACGTAGTCCGCCAACCGCAAGGAGTCATCATGAGCAAAACCGTCATCAACAGCGACAAGGCCCCTGCCGCCATCGGCACCTACTCGCAGGCGATCAAGGCCGGCAACACCGTGTACATGTCGGGCCAGATCCCTCTGGACCCGAAGACCATGGAACTGGTCGAAGGCTTCGAAGCCCAGACCGTGCAGGTGTTCGAGAACCTCAAGGCCGTGGCTGAAGCTGCTGGCGGTTCGTTCAAGGACATCGTGAAACTGAACATCTTCCTCACCGACCTGAGCCACTTCGCCAAGGTAAACGAGGTGATGGGCCGCTACTTCGAACAGCCCTACCCGGCCCGCGCCGCCATCGGCGTTGCCGCACTGCCGAAAGGCGCCCAGGTCGAAATGGACGCCATCCTGGTCATCGAATGATGCCCTGGTGACGGGCCCTGCCCGTCACCCTCCTTCCTCTGCAAGGTTACCCCGTCATGCGTCAAGCACTGCCCTTCGCGCTGGCAGCCCTGCTACTGGGCGGCTGCACCAGCCACAAACCCGAAGATTTCAACGGTATCTGGATCAACCAGGAAGCCATCACTGCGGCGGTCAAAGCCGGCAGCCTGCGCCAGGCGCTTAATGAGCACGGCCCAGTGTTCGAGTGGAAACTCGACGTGGCCAATCAGCAAGCTAGCTACAGCAATGGTTTTGAGGCCGCCGACGGCCAGCTGAGCGCCAATGAAAAGCAATGGCAGGCCCGTTTCCAAGGCGGCCAGACCGAGCAGCTTTCGCTCGATGGCGACGAGCTGCTGGCCGTCGACCAGAACGGCACCAAGCAAACCTTCGTGCGCGCCAAGACACCGGCGGCAGCCAATGCACCACTGGGCAGCAGCTTCGAGAAGGCGCTTTACCAGGCCTACCTGGGTGGTAACTGGAAGATCGTCGACGGCCAAGGCAAAGGTGCCAGTGTACGCTTCAGCGATACCGGCAACGTCACCGGCCTACCGGGGCCGGACCGCTTCGCCCTTTGCCTGGCAGGTGATTGCGCGACCATGGGTGGCAACAATGACAGCCTGTGGCTGGAGCGCAACCAGCGTGGTGCACCGTTCATCATCAAGCGCGATGGTGACAAGCTGGAGATTTTCCAGGCAGTGAACCGTGCACAACCGGATGAAATGCCGGAGCTGGCAGCGGGCAAACGTCAGTGGGCGCTGGAGCGCAGCTGAGATGATGCGCGGTCCCTGTAGGAGCGGGTTTACCCGCGAAGAAGACACCGCGGTGGATGGCACGGGTTTCGCCCGTGTTCGCGGGCAAGCCCGCTCCCACAGGGATCGCGCCAGCTTTTAGAAATTGAGCAAGACAGTTGCTCCCACAAGGCATCGCGCCAGTTGCCAGCTAGTCTTTTCCTGCCAGGATCGCGGCGTAGCCTTCCTTGTAGCTCGGATACTCAGGCGCCCAGCCCAGCGCCCGCGCCCGGGCATTGCTGCAACGCTTGCTGCCAGTACGCCGCACCCGCTGCTCATCGGACCATTCGGTAACCCCCATGTACGCCCGTAGCCAGGCCACTACATCGGCCAGCGGCGCCGGGTCGTCATCGACGCCAATGTAGCAGTCGTCCAGAGCCTTGCCATCAGCATCGGCCTGCAGCAGAAACGCCAGCAGGCTGGCGGCATCTTCGGCATGAATGCGGTTGCCATACAGCGGTGGCTCCTCGGCAACGCGGTAACCCTGACGCACCTGGCTCAGTAACCACTCGCGCCCTGGGCCATAGATACCGGTTAGGCGGACCACGCTCGCCGGGATGCCGCTGGCCAGTGCCAACCGTTCAGCCTCCAGCATCACCCGTCCGGAATAGCCTTCGGGCTCGGTGGCAGCGCCCTCAGCTATCCACTCGCCGTCCTTCTGCGCATACACGCTGCTGCTGGAGACGAACAACAGCCGGCGCGGGCGTTGGCCACGCTCGGCCAACCAGGCCAACACATGGCGCAAACCATCGACATAGGCTGCCTCATAACCCGCCTCATCGTGTTGGCTGGCTGCCACGCAGTACACCAGGTAATCCAGCGCGCCCTGTGGCCAGGCCTGCGGCATCGACGGTTCGGCCAAGTCTGCGGCAACCGGCTGAACCCCAGCGGGCAGCTGATCGACAGAACGGCGCAGGCCGCTCACCTGCCAGCCTTTAGCCAACATCTGCTTGGCCAGGCGCCCACCCACATCACCACAACCCACCACCATCACGGAAAGGTCTGACATCTCTAAACTCCCTAGACCAATTGATCAGCCTGGCCACGCTACACGATGGGCGGCTAGACCATAGGCGAAAAAAGCTACAATATTACTTTTGTTAACAAGAATTACTTGCAATAATGACCGCCAAATTGTTCTCGGCCTACATCGAGGCCTTGGAGAACGCTCACTTTTTTCTTCATCAGGTCCGGCCAGCATGACACGTACTCAACCTTCCGCTTCGCCAACCCCGTCGCGCGCCTGGCGCGCCATCGCCGCGCTGACACTCAGCCTGGTGCTGGCCCCGGTGGCCATGGCCGATGAGCCAACCACCAACGCCGCCACACCTGCCGCTGCTACTGCCCCGGCCGCACCCGCTGCTGCCCCGGTCGATGCGCCGGCGCCTGGTGCCACTGCCACCAACTCGGCAGATACACCGGCCGCAGCAGACCCAAGCGTTCAAGCCCTGGTCGAAGACACCTCGCTGGGCATGGCCCATGACCTGTCACCATGGGGCATGTACAAGAACGCCGACATCGTGGTGAAGATCGTCATGATCGGCCTGGCCATCGCCTCCATCATCACTTGGACCATCTGGATTGCCAAAGGCTTCGAGCTGATGGGCGCCAAGCGTCGCCTGCGGGGTGAAATCGCCCAGCTGAAGAAGTCCACCACCCTGAAAGAAGCCAGCGAGGTTTCCAACAAGGAAGGCACCCTGGCCCATACCCTGGTCCACGATGCCCTCGAAGAAATGCGTCTTTCGGCTAACGCTCGCGAAAAAGAAGGCATCAAGGAGCGCGTCAGCTTCCGTCTGGAGCGCCTGGTGCATGCCAGCGGCCGTACCATGAGCAGCGGCACCGGCGTGCTCGCAACCATCGGCTCCACTGCGCCGTTCGTTGGCCTGTTCGGTACCGTATGGGGCATCATGAACAGCTTCATCGGCATCGCCAAGACCCAGACCACCAACCTGGCCGTCGTTGCCCCAGGTATCGCCGAAGCGCTGCTGGCCACTGCCCTGGGCCTGGTCGCGGCAATCCCGGCCGTGGTCATCTATAACGTCTTCGCCCGCTCCATTGCCGGTTACAAGGCGCAGGTGTCCGACGCCTCCGCCCAGGTACTGCTGCTGGTCAGCCGTGATCTGGACCACCAGGGTAGCGAGCGCGCCGCCCCGCACATGGTGAAAGTGGGGTAAGCCATGGGCCTGCATCTCAACGAAGGTGGCGACGACCTCGCCGAAAACCACGAAATCAACGTTACGCCGTTCATCGACGTGATGCTGGTGCTGCTGATCATCTTCATGGTCGCCGCCCCCTTGGCCACGGTCGACATCAAGGTCGACCTGCCGGCCTCAACCGCCAAACCGGCGCCAAGGCCAGAGAAACCGGTGTTCGTCAGCGTCAAGGCCGACCAGAAGCTGTATGTCGGCGACGATCAGGTTGCTGCACCCGACCAGCTTGGCCCGATGCTCGACGCCAAGACCAAGGGTGACAAGGAAACCACCATCTTCTTCCAGGCTGACAAAGGCGTGGATTACGGCGACCTGATGGAAGTGATGAACAACATGCGCGCGGCCGGCTACCTGAAAGTCGGTCTGGTAGGTCTCGAGACGGCAGCCAAGAAATGATGAAAACGCGCTCTAACATGGCGCGCTACGGTGGCAGCCTGGCGATCGTGCTGGGCGTGCACGTGGTCGCCGTGCTGCTGACGCTCAACTGGTCGGTGCCACAGGCCATCGAACTGCCCCCGGCAGCGATGATGGTCGAACTGGCACCGTTGCCGGAGCCTGCGCCACCACCACCCCCAAAGGCAGCTCCGCAGCCACCGGCCCCGGTCGAGGAACCACCGTTGCCGAAGCTGGCAGAAGCGCCCAAGCCCAAGATCGCCATCCCCAAGCCGCCCAAGCCGAAGGCCAAGCCCCAGCCGCCCAAGCCCGAGAAAAAGCCTGAGCCGCCGAAGGAAGCACCGCCCACCGAGCAAACGGTGGACGCACCGCCCAGCAACTCGCCACCGCAGAAGTCTGCGGCACCGGCACCGAGCATTGCGTCCAACAGCAACGCCTTGCCAACCTGGCAGAGCGACCTGCTGCGCCACCTTGCCAAGTACAAGCGTTACCCGGAAGACGCGCGCCGTCGCGGCCTGCAAGGCATGAACCGCTTGCGCTTCGTGGTCGACGCCGAAGGCAAGGTCGTGTCGTACTCCATGGCCGGCGGCTCAGGCAGTGCCGCACTGGACCGGGCGACCCTGGAAATGATCCGTCGGGCCGGCACGGTACCCAAGCCGCCACCCGAGTTGCTGAACAATGGCACGATTGAAGTCGTGGCACCGTTCGTCTACTCACTGGACCGCCGTTAAGACTTTTGTTTCTGTCACAATTCGGCAAGTCTGATAACGTGCGTCTATCGATTGCAGCCGCTATGCTGGGCCCGCAACTTCATGGACGCACGTTATGACCCTTACAGAATTACGCTACATCGTCACACTCGCCCAGGAACAGCACTTCGGCCATGCCGCCGAGCGCTGTCACGTGAGCCAACCCACCCTGTCGGTCGGTGTGAAGAAGCTCGAGGACGAGCTTGGCGTTCTGATCTTCGAGCGCAGCAAAAGCGCAGTACGCCTGACCCCGGTCGGCGAAAACATTGTCGCCCAAGCGCAGAAGGTACTGGAGCAGGCCCAGGGCATTCGCGAGCTGGCCCAGGCCGGCAAGAATCAGCTGACCGCTCCGCTCAAGGTCGGCGCTATCTACACCGTCGGCCCTTACCTGTTCCCGCACCTGATCCCGCAGCTGCACCGCGTGGCGCCGCAAATGCCGCTGTACATCGAAGAAAACTTCACCCACGTACTGCGCGAAAAGCTGCGCAACGGCGAACTGGACGCGGTGATCATCGCCCTGCCGTTCAACGAAGCCGACGTGCTGACGCTACCGCTATACGACGAACCGTTCTGCGCCCTGATGCCTGCCGACCACCCATGGACGGCGAAAAAGACCATCGACACCGCCATGCTCAATGACAAGAGCCTGTTGCTGCTTGGTGAGGGCCACTGCTTCCGTGACCAGGTACTGGAAGCCTGCCCTACCCTGAACAAGGGGGGTGAAGGCTCAAGGCACACCACGGTCGAGTCCAGCTCGCTCGAAACCATCCGTCACATGGTGGCTTCCGGCCTTGGCGTATCGATCCTGCCGCTGTCGGCAGTGCACAGCCATCACTATGCCCCCGGCGTCATCGAAGTGCGCCCGTTGACGGCACCGGCACCGTTCCGCACGGTAGCCATCGCCTGGCGCGCCAGCTTCCCGCGGCCAAAGGCCATCGAGATCCTCGCCGATTCGATCCGCCTGTGCTCGGTCGCCAAGAACCCTGCGGAACAACCGGCCTGAGTCATGAGTGAGCTGTCGAAGGTCCCGGTCACAGTACTGAAAGGTGTGGGCGAGGCGATGGCGGAGAAACTCGCCAAGGTCGGGCTGGAAAACCTGCAGGACATGTTGTTCCACCTGCCCCTGCGCTACCAGGACCGTACGCGCGTGGTGCCAATCGGCCAGCTGCGTCCCGGCCAGGATGCGGTTATCGAGGGCGTGGTCAGTGGTGCCGATGTGACCATGGGCAAGCGCCGCAGCCTGGTGGTGCGCCTGGGCGACGGCAGCGGTGTGCTGACATTGCGCTTCTACCACTTCAGCAACGCGCAGAAGGAGGGCCTGAAGCGGGGCACCCACCTGCGCTGCTACGGAGAAGCCCGCCCCGGCGCTTCGGGCCTGGAAATCTACCACCCGGAGTACCGTGCGCTGAACGGCAACGAGCCACCACCGCCGGTGGAGCAGACCCTGACGCCAATTTATCCGTCCACCGAGGGCCTTACCCAGCAACGCCTGCGCCTGTTGTGCCAGCAGAGCCTTGCGCTGCTTGGCCCGCGTAGCCTGCCCGACTGGCTGCCTGACGAACTTGCCCGGGACTACCAGCTGGCACCCTTGGACGAAGCCATCCGCTACCTGCACAACCCGCCGGCCGACGCTGACCTCGACGAGCTCGCCGAAGGCCAGCACTGGGCTCAACACCGCCTGGCCTTCGAAGAGTTGCTGACCCATCAGCTGTCGCAGCAACGCCTGCGCGAAAGCCTGCGCAGCCTGCGTGCGCCGGTACTGCCCAGGGCCACGCGCCTGCAGGCGCAATACCTGGCTAACCTGGGCTTCCAGCCGACCGGCGCGCAGCAGCGGGTAGCCAACGAAATTGCCTACGACCTTAGCCAGCACGAACCGATGATGCGCCTGGTGCAGGGCGACGTGGGTGCCGGCAAGACCGTGGTCGCTGCACTGGCGGCTTTGCAGGCGCTGGAGGCGGGCTACCAAGTGGCATTGATGGCACCCACCGAGATCCTCGCCGAGCAGCACTACATTACCTTCAAGCGCTGGCTGGAACCGCTGGGCATTGAAGTCGCCTGGCTAGCCGGCAAACTCAAGGGCAAGGCCCGGGCCGCCTCCCTGGAGCAGATCGCCAACGGCGCACCTATGGTGGTCGGCACCCACGCGCTGTTCCAGGAAGAGGTAAGGTTCAAGCACCTGGCCCTTGCGATCATCGATGAACAGCACAGGTTCGGCGTGCAGCAGCGCCTGGCCCTGCGCAAGAAGGGCGTGGCCGGCGAGCTGTGCCCGCACCAGCTGATCATGACCGCCACGCCTATTCCACGCACCCTGGCCATGAGCGCCTACGCCGACCTGGACACCTCGGTGCTCGACGAATTGCCGCCAGGGCGTACGCCGGTGAACACCGTGCTGGTGGCCGACAGCCGCCGCTTCGAAGTGGTCGAGCGGGTACGCGCCGCCTGCGCCGAGGGGCGCCAGGCCTATTGGGTATGCACGCTGATCGAAGAGTCCGAAGAACTCACCTGCCAGGCCGCCGAAAGCACCTATGAGGAGCTTGGCAGTGCGCTGGGTGAACTGAAGGTGGGGTTGATCCATGGGCGCATGAAACCGGCAGAAAAAGCCGAGATCATGGCCGAGTTCAAGGCTGGCAACCTGCAGCTTCTGGTCGCCACCACGGTCATCGAGGTGGGCGTGGACGTGCCCAACGCCAGCCTGATGATCATCGAGAACCCCGAGCGCCTGGGCCTTGCACAGTTGCACCAGCTGCGCGGCAGGGTTGGCCGGGGCAGCGCCGTGAGCCATTGCGTGCTGCTGTACCACCCGCCGCTGTCGCAGATCGGCCGCGAGCGCTTGGGGATCATGCGCGAGACCAACGACGGCTTCATCATCGCCGAGAAAGACCTTGAACTGCGTGGCCCGGGCGAGATGCTCGGCACCCGCCAGACCGGCCTACTGCAATTCAAGGTCGCCGACCTGATGCGCGACGCCGACCTGCTGCCGGCCGTGCGCGACGCGGCCCAGGCCCTGGTATCACGCTGGCCGGAACACGTCAGCCCGCTGCTGGACCGCTGGCTGCGGCACGGCCAACAATATGGCCAAGTGTGACGCCAGTCCCAGAATGGATCCAGATTTGCTCGCAGGCTGGTTATACTTCGCGTTTAAAGAAACAGTGGATACGGACCATGACTGAAGTTGCCCTGGACACCGCAACCCCACACGCCCCCTCCGTCATCAGGCTGCTGCTCGACAAGCTCGGCGTGCCCTACCGCCAGGTGGTCGAACACTCGCACCTGCCTGCGGCTTCGCGGGTGCAGGCTGTCCTTCTCGACGACGAGGTCGGCGCCCTCATGGTGCTGTTCCCGCAGAACCACCTGCTGGACCTCAACCGCCTGGCCGAGCTGACCGGGCGCAAGCTGACCGCCGTGTCGGTGCCGCGCCTGAAGCAGATGCTCGACAAGCACCACCTCAAGGCCCTGCCGGGCATCCCGGCGCTGACCAGCTCGCCATGTCAGTACGAAAAGAGCCTGCTCGACGCTGAAACTGTCTTTATCCAGTCAGGCGAAGCCGGCCTGTTGCTGGAAATCGAACGCGCGCACTTCAAGCGCATGCTGGCCAAGGCCAGCGCCAGCAGCTTCGGCCAGCAAGTCGAAGCGATCAGCCCCAATCTCGACCGCCCCGATGACGACACCCGGGAAATCACCGATGCGGTCCAGGCCTTCACTGCCCGACGCATTCAGAAACGCCTGGAAGAAACCATCGAAATTCCACCGCTCGCCGACACCGCGCAGAAGATCATCAAGCTGCGGGTAGATCCCAACGCCAGCATCGACGACATCACCGGCGTGGTCGAAACCGACCCGGCGCTGGCGGCACAGGTGGTGAGCTGGGCTGCATCGCCCTACTATGGTTCGCCGGGCAAGATCCGCTCGGTGGAAGACGCCATCGTGCGTGTGCTGGGTTTCGACCTGGTGATCAACCTGGCCCTGGGCCTGGCACTGGGCAAGACCTTGAGCCTACCCAAAGACCAACCGCAGCAGGCCACGCCCTACTGGCAACAATCGATCTACACCGCCGCGATCATCGAAGGCCTGACCCGCGCCATGCCTCGTGCAGAACGCCCCGAGGCCGGGCTGACCTACCTGGCCGGGCTACTGCACAACTTCGGCTACCTGCTGCTCGCGCACGTGTTCCCGCCGCATTTCTCGCTGATTTGCCGCCACCTTGAGGTCAACCCGCATTTGAACCACACCTATGTGGAGCAACACTTGCTGGGCATCAGCCGCGAACAGATCGGTGCCTGGCTGATGAAGCTGTGGGACATGCCAGAAGAGCTGTCGACTGCCTTGCGCTTTCAGCACGATCCGGCCTACGACGGCGAATATTTCGCGTTCCCCAACTTGGTGTGCCTGGCCACCCGCCTGCTGCGCTCGCGAGGTATAGGCTCAGGGCCACAGGAAGAGATTCCTGACGAGCTGTTGGAACGCCTGAGCATTACCCGGGACAAGGCTGAGGATGTGGTGAACAAGGTGCTCGAAGCCGAGAACCTGTTGCGTGAGCTGGCTTCGCAGTTCCACGCACCGCATTAAGCATTAACACATAGCCTGTGGGAGCGGGCATGCCCGCGAACACCGGCTAAGCCGGTGCCATGCACCGCGTCGCTTGTCTCGCGGGCACGCCCGATCCCACAGGTAAAGCATCGGCATCCCCGTTGGGCTTCAGCCTTTCTTCTTCGGTTTCAGGTATTTCATCAACCCCTGGAACCACATCACCAGCGCCGGGTTGCCCTTGATCTGGATGTGCTTGTCCTGAATCCCTTGCATGAACGCCAGCTGCTTGTTACCCGCCTGCATGGTGGCGAAGCCATAGGCGGCGTCCTTGAAGGCAATGGCGAATGCCGGCTGTGGGTGCGCGCCGCCCTTGCTGCTGATGCGTTCGTTGTTGACGATGAAGTGCCGGGCAACCTTGCCGTCCAGGGTCTGCATCTGGAACACCAGGTCCTTGCCCTTGAGCTGCTGCTGGAATGCGGGGTTATTACGGCTGGCCCTGGCCATCAACAGCCCCATGGCCCAGAGAAGAAAGCGGAACTTCATCAACGCGCCTCGAATGAAAAGTGACTAAGGCGCGCAGTTTATCCTTTTCCAGAACTATTTATGCAAGTTCGAAACATTTTACCTGCAGAAAGCACAACGGGCGCCTTGGGGCGCCCGCTTGGCCGACACTGGGGTTGTCAGGGAGCGATCACTTGCCTTTCTTGGCTGGCTTGGCGGGGGCGTTAACGCTGTCACGCAGGTTCTTGCCAGGCTTGAAGGCTACGGTATTGCTGGCCTTGATCTTGACCGGTTCCCCAGTTTGCGGGTTCTTGCCGGTACGCGCGCCGCGATGACGTTTTTCGAAGGTGCCGAAACCGACCAGGGTCACGGTGTCCTTGTCCAGGGCACCGGTGATGCTGTCGAGAATCGCGTTCAAAACCTGATTGGCCTTTTCCTTGGTCAGATCAGCCTTATCGGCGATGACGGCGGCGAGTTCTGGTTTGCGCATAGTGAAGCCTCTTTGACGGAATTCTTGTTGTTATGCCGTGCTGCCTCTGGGAGCAGCGCTCAAGGCACCGCAGGCTCTAATCTGCGGCAGACGGGAGTGAGAATGGCACGAGCTCAGGGGCCGCGCCAGTATCTGGGCGGCCATTGTGCAGGCAACAACAGGATAAATCCGACAGAACGCGCGCTATTTACGCCATAACCGGTGGCAACTGACGATTCAGCGCCAGCTTCTCCATCACCGCCGCTCCGGTCAGGGCGTAGCCCAGCAGCTTGCCGTCGGCATCAAGGCAGAGCACCTTGAGGTCACTGCCCTGCCCCTCTACCTGCCAGATGCCTTCGCAACCCTGTGGCGCTGGCGAAACCACCACCGGACAGGCCGGGGTTTTCACGGTGATAGGCATCGGTCCGTAGGAAACTGCCGTCGGCTTACCGGCCAGGGTTTGCGCCAGCGCCCGGGCACAGCTCATCAGCGGCATCACGTACAGCAGGTTGATGCCATCGACTTCGGCACAGTCGCCAAGGGCGAAGATGTTGGCGTGTGAAGTACGTAGCTCGCGGTCTACGCTTACGCCGCGGTTGGTCTGCAGGCCGGCCGCGGCAGCCAGGTCGGAACGTGGGCGCAGGCCGATGGCCGAAACCACCAGGTCGCAGGCGATCACGCTGCCGTCCGACAGGTGCGCCTCCAGGCCTTGGGTCACCTGCTGCAGGCGGGTCAGCACCGGCCCCAAGTGAAAGCGTACTCCCAGCCCCTCCAGCCCACCCTGTACAGCCGCCGCAGCGGCCGGGTGCAGCAGGGTCGGCATGACCTGTTCGCACGGCGCCACAACGTCGACCTTGAAACCGCCCAGGCTCATGTCATTTGCGAATTCGCAGCCGATCAGGCCGGCGCCGAGGATCAGGACACGCTGCTTGCCCGCGGCGGCAGCACGGAAGCGCGCGTAGTCCTCCAGATCGTTGATCGGGAATACCAGATGGCTGCCATCACCCTTGATCGGCACTTGCACGGTCTGCGCCCCCCAGGCCAGCACCAGGTCGCGGTATTCCACGGCTTCTTCGCCGATCCACAGCCGCTTGTGGCCCGGGTCGATGCCGCTGATGCGGGTATGGGTACGGATCTCGGCGTTCAACTGCTCTGCCATGGCGCCCGGCTCTGCCATGCACAGGTCGTCGGCGTCCTTCTGCTTGGCAAAGCCCATGGAAAGCATCGGCTTGGAGTACGAACGACCATCGTCGGCGGTGATCAGCAACAGCGGCGCCTGCGCATCGAGCTTGCGAAATTCACGGGCCAGGTTGTAGCCCGCAAGGCCGGTACCGATGATTACCACAGGAGACGTCATGTCGTGCCTTCCTCGATTAACCGATGGAGATCATTTCAAAATCGCTTTTGCCGACACCGCAGTCGGGGCACAGCCAGTCTTCAGGCACATCCTCCCAACGGGTGCCGGGGGCGATGCCGTCGTCGGGCCAGCCTTCGGCTTCGTCGTAGATCAGGCCACAGACAATACATTGCCACTTTTTCATCAGGTCTATTTCCTCGGTTCAGCTGGGGCTTGTGTTGCTGCTGATGGCCTCTTCGCGGGCAAGCCCGCTGCTACAGTGACCGCGCAGGCCTGGCGGGCTTGCCCGCGAACAGGGCCAGCTTGCAATGCGTGGAGGCTTTGTAGCGGCCCTGCCGGCAGTATGCAAGCAGTTGGGGCAATCATGCTAAGCTCGCCGCCTCTCTGGCTGTAACAAAGCATACCGACGTGTCGTACGAATCCCCGCAAGCAGCCGCTGTCGCGTGGCTGCCGTATTCACAGCTGGCGACCGACATCGACCAGCCCACCCTTGACTGGCTGTTCGACGAGGGCTCGCTGACCCGCCGCCTGACCCGTCTGTCCATCGATCACTTTTCCGTCACCCCGTTGTTCGAGGGCTGGCAGCCGTTGCGCGATGACGAATGCCAAGCGCTGGGCATCGCTGCTGGCGCCGAAGGCTGGGTGCGCGAAGTGTACCTGCGCGGCCATGGCCAACCTTGGGTGTTCGCCCGCAGCGTGGCCAGCCGCAGCGCCCTGGAACGTGGCGGTCTGGACCTGGAATCCTTGGGCAGCCGCTCGCTGGGCGAGCTGCTGTTCTGCGACCAGGCGTTCATCCGTCATCCGCTCGAAGTGTGTACTTACCCACAGGCTTGGCTGCCGTCCGAAGCTGCACATGCGGCGCTTTGGGGCCGCCGCTCGCGCTTCGAGCGCAACGGCCTGGACCTGCTGGTGGCAGAAGTGTTTCTGCCGGCATTGTGGCAAGCGGCCAAGGAGGAAAACCGCTGATGTACCTGCAACTGCTCAAGTCGCTCAACCGCCTGCATCCACGGGCCTGGGACTTCGTCCAGCTCAGCCGCATGGACCGGCCGATAGGCATCTACCTGCTGTTGTGGCCGACCCTGTCGGCAGTGTGGATTGCTGGCAATGGGTCACCCACCCTGGCCAACGTGCTCATCTTCGGCCTTGGTGTGGTGCTGATGCGCGCGGCCGGCTGCTGCATCAACGACTTTGCCGACCGCAAGGTTGACGGCCACGTCAAGCGGACCGCAGACCGCCCCTTGGCCAGCGGCCGGGTGAAGCCACGCGAGGCGCTGACACTGTTCGCGATTCTGGTCGGCGTGAGTTTCCTGCTGGTGCTGTGCACCAACAGCCGCACCGTCTGGCTGTCGTTCGGGGCGGTGGCCTTGGCGTTCTGCTACCCGTTCATGAAGCGCTACACCTACTACCCGCAGGTGGTGCTGGGGGCGGCGTATTCGTGGGGCATTCCCATGGCTTTCACAGCCGCTGGCGGTGAATTGCCGGCCGGCGCCTGGCTGCTGTACATCGCCAACCTGCTGTGGACGGTAGGCTACGACACCTACTACGCCATGGTCGACCGCGATGACGACCTGAAGATTGGCGTGAAGTCCACAGCGATCCTGTTCGGCGACGCTGATCGCAGCATCATCCTGACCCTGCAGTTGCTGTCGCTGGGCTGCCTGTTGCTGGCCGGTAGCCGCTTCGACCTGGGTGGCTGGTTCCACCTTGGGTTGCTGGGTGCGGCGGCTTGCTTTGCCTGGGAGTACTGGTCAACGCGCAAGCTGGACCGGGAATCGTGCTTCAAGGCATTTCTGCACAACCACTGGGCGGGGATGCTGGTATTTATCGGAGTTGTGCTGGATTACGCGTTGCGCTGAGTAGTTTGGGGCCGCACAGCGGCCCCGGCTACCTCAAGGCTTGGCAACGTGCCAGACGTCTTTCATGCCGTCACCGGTCATGTCACCGGCCTTCTTGTCCTTGATGAAGGTATACAGCGGCTTGCCGTCGTAAGCCCACTGCATCGAACCGTCGTCACGCGTTACATGGGTCCATTTATCCTTCGGTGCTTCGTCTTCCTTCTTGACCATCAACGGTGGCCAGTTCTTGGCGCACTCGCCATTGCACATCGACTTGCCAACCGCATCCTTGTCAAAGGTGTACAGGGTCATGCCGGCATGATCGACCCACATGCCATCCTTCTCCATGGCATGGTGGGCCAACGCCACCCCCGGGAGCGCCAACGCAGTGAAAAGGGCCATCCAGCTCAGCGTATGTCGTGTCATTGGATTCACCATTGTTGCGGGGGGAAATGAGTTCGGGTTGCCATCAAAGCGGCCCTCTGTAGCCTAGTTCAGTCACGGAATGTCGCCAGAACGGCCAACACCCTGTCACACAGCTGCAATAATTCCGTTATCTAATGCGGGCCAAGACACCGAATCCAGGAGAGGTTTTGAGCATGGTAGGCAGGAACATTCTGATCGTCGACGACGAAGCGCCCATTCGCGAGATGATCGCCGTTGCCCTGGAAATGGCCGGCTATGACTGCCTGGAAGCGGAAAACTCCCAACAGGCCCACGCGATCATCGTCGACCGCAAACCGGACCTGATCCTGCTCGACTGGATGCTGCCGGGCACCTCCGGCATCGAGCTGGCCCGCCGCCTGAAGCGCGACGAGCTGACCGGTGATATTCCGATCATCATGCTCACCGCCAAGGGTGAAGAAGACAACAAGATCCAGGGCCTGGAAGTGGGCGCCGACGACTACATCACCAAACCGTTCTCGCCGCGTGAACTGGTAGCGCGACTGAAAGCCGTGCTGCGCCGCACTGGCCCGAGCGACAGCGAGGCGCCAATCGAGGTCGGCGGCCTGCTGCTCGACCCGATCAGCCACCGTGTGACCATCGACGGCAAGCCGGCCGAGATGGGCCCTACCGAATACCGCCTGCTGCAGTTTTTCATGACCCACCAGGAGCGCGCCTATACCCGCGGCCAACTGCTGGATCAGGTGTGGGGCGGCAACGTCTATGTCGAGGAACGTACCGTCGACGTGCACATCCGTCGCCTGCGCAAGGCGCTGGGTGAAGCTTACGAGAATCTGGTACAAACCGTCCGGGGCACTGGCTACCGTTTCTCGACCAAGAGCTGATCGAGTTCCCGAGCGCCAAGCTGCACGTCGTTGTACAAGGACCGTCAATTGAACCAGAACTGGCACGCAACCCTGATTCGCCATCTGCTGTTGCTGCTTACCGTCTGCCTGATCGGCGGGCTGGTCAGCGGCTACTACGGCTGGAGCCTGGCCATTGGCCTGGCGCTCTATCTGGGCTGGACCCTCAAGCAACTGCTGCGCTTGCACGACTGGCTGCGCAATCACCAACCCGACGAAGCACCGCCCGATGGCTACGGCCTGTGGGGCGAGGTATTCGATAGCATCTACCACCTGCAACGCCGCGACCAGCGCGTACGGGGCCGCCTGCAGGCAGTGATCGACCGGGTGCAGGAGTCCACCGCTGCTCTGCGTGACGCGGTGATCATGCTCGACAGCGACGGCAACCTGGAATGGTGGAACCGCGCCGCCGAGACCCTGCTGGGCTTCAAGACCCCACAGGACGGCGGCCAGCAAGTGACGAATCTGGTGCGCCACCCGCTCTTCAAAGAGTACTTCGAGGCAGAAAACTACCTCGAGCCGCTGGAAATCCCTTCGCCGATCAATGACCGCATGCGTGTGCAGTTGCACATCACCCGCTACGGCAATAATGAACACCTGATGCTAGTGCGCGATGTCACTCGCATTCACCAGCTGGAACAGATGCGCAAGGACTTCGTCGCCAACGTGTCCCACGAGCTGCGCACGCCGCTGACGGTAATCACCGGCTACCTGGAAACCCTACTGGACAACGTCGAGGACGTGAACCCCCGGTGGAGCCGCGCCCTGCAGCAGATGAGCCAGCAAGGCTCGCGCATGCAAACCCTGCTCAACGATTTGTTGCTGCTGGCCAAACTGGAAGCCACCGATTACCCATCGGACAACCAGCCGGTGGCAGTCGATGCCCTGCTCGCCGCCATCAAGAACGACGCCCAGGCCCTTTCCGGGCCGCGCAACCAGCGCATCAGCCTGGAAGCTGCGCCTGGCGTCAAGCTGAAGGGCAGCGAGTCAGAACTGCGCAGTGCCTTTTCCAATCTGGTGTTCAATGCGGTCAAGTACACCCAGGACGAAGGCAACATCCGCATCCGCTGGTGGGCCGATGCCCAGGGCGCACACCTGTCGGTGCAGGACTCGGGGGTGGGCATCGATGCCAAGCACTTGCCACGCCTGACCGAGCGGTTCTACCGGGTAGACTCCAGCCGTGCATCGAATACCGGCGGTACCGGGCTGGGGCTGGCAATCGTCAAGCATGTGCTGATGCGCCACCGCGGCAAGCTGGAAATCAGCAGTGTACCGGGGCATGGCAGCACCTTTACCTGTCACTTTCCGCCAGCACAATTGGCCAACGAAAAGGCTTGAGATTGGGGCTGCGGCGCAGCCCTTCGCGGGCATGCCGGCTGCCACTGGGCCCGCAATGAGTCGCCTGCCCTTTGCTTTTACAGCCCCAGCCGCTACATTGGATCCCCTGTGCCAGCAAAAGCTGGCACTTTTTTTCTCCCTATCTCAAAGACGGACCCCGTAAAAACTCCATCATGGACCCTTCCTCTGGTATTAGCCTCACCTCGCTATTCGCCGACTTCGGCATGATCATCTTTGCCTTACTGCTGGTGCTGCTCAACGGCTTCTTCGTTGCCGCAGAGTTCGCCATGGTCAAACTGCGCGCCACCCGCGTAGAGGCCATCGCCGAAAAGCACGGCTGGCGTGGCAACATCCTGCGCAAGGTTCACAACCAGCTCGACGCCTACCTGTCGGCCTGCCAGTTGGGCATCACCCTCGCCTCGCTGGGCCTGGGCTGGGTGGGTGAGCCCGCCTTCGCCCACCTGCTGGAACCATTGCTGGCCTATTTCGGTGTGGACAGCGCCGAGCTGGTCAAGGCGATCTCGTTCTTCGTCGCCTTCTTCGTCATCTCGTACCTGCACATCGTGGTCGGCGAGCTGGCCCCCAAGTCCTGGGCTATCCGCAAGCCAGAGCTGCTGTCGCTATGGACCGCCGTGCCGCTTTACCTGTTCTACTGGGCGATGTACCCGGCCATCTACCTGCTCAATGCCAGCGCCAATACCATCCTGCGCATTGCCGGCCAGGGCGAGCCTGGCCCGCACCATGAGCACCACTACAGCCGCGAAGAACTCAAGCTGATCCTGCACTCCAGCCGTGGTCAGGACCCAAGCGACCAAGGCATGCGCGTGCTGGCATCGGCCGTGGAAATGGGCGAGCTGGAAGTGGTCGACTGGGCCAACTCGCGTGAGGACATGATCAGCATCGACGCCCATGCGCCTCTGAAGCAGATCCTGGCCCTGGTGCGCCGCCACAAGTTCAGCCGCTACCCGGTGTACGACGCCGAGCGCGAAGAATTCACCGGCCTGCTGCACATCAAGGACCTGCTGCTGGAGCTGGCTGAGCTGGAGCACTTGCCAGAGACCATTGACCTGGAGGACCTTGCCCGGCCACTCGAACGCGTGTCGCGGCACATGCCGCTGGCCCAGTTGCTGGAGCAGTTCCGTAAGGGCGGCGCGCACTTCGTGCTGGTAGAGGAAGCCGATGGCAAGGTGATCGGCTACCTGACCATGGAAGACGTGCTGGAAGTGCTGGTGGGCGACATCCAGGACGAGCACCGCAAGACCGAGCGTGGCATTCTCGCCTACCAGCCGGGCAAGTTGCTGGTGCGCGGCGACACCCCACTGTTCAAGGTCGAACGCCTGCTGGGTATAGACCTTGACCACATCGAGGCCGAAACCCTGGCGGGGTTGATCTACGAGACGCTCAAGCGCGTGCCGGAAGAGGAGGAAGTGCTGGAGGTCGAAGGGTTGCGAATCATCATCAAGAAGATGAAAGGGCCCAAGATCGTACTGGCCAAGGTGCTGAAGCTGGATTGATGGCCCAATCGGTCAGGGGTTGCCGGCAGTGAAGTCCGGCATCCCGCTGATCGGCCTGTCGAAGCGGTAAGGTATCGATTCCAGCGCCAACCCCACATTGCGCTGCACCACAAAATGCAGGTGCGGCCCAGTGCTGTTGCCGGTATTGCCCGACTTGGCCAGCATCTGGCCCTGCCGTACCCGTTGCCCCTCCGCCACCACCACCGAACCACGCATCAGGTGAAGGTATACGCCCATGGTGCCATCCGGGTGCAAAAGCCTGACAAAGTTACCCGAGGGGTCGGGGCCGCGCCCGCTCTGGCTGTTCTGCGTCTTCACCACCACCCCTTCCCGCGCGGCGATGATGGGCGTGCCCTCGGGCATGGCGATATCCATGGCATAGCGCCCTTTGGGTCCAAAATGGCTGACGCGGCCATTGGGGCCCTGAGTGACGCGGAACGGCCCGCCAATCCACGGGAACGCATAGCGGAAGCCCTGGGGCCGTTTGCCCGGGTCACCCATGGCCTGCAGCAGGGTCGAACGGTAGTTCAGCAGCAGCCCGGGCCGCCCCCTGAGCACACTGAGCATCTGCGTGGTGCGCGGCGGCAGCAGCCGGCGCACGATACGCGGGGCATCGCCGCCTTGTGCGTTGACCAGGTTGTCCAGCCGCAACTCTACCTCTACCGGCACATGCAGCTCGTTTCGTGCCGAAAAGCTCACGCCACCGTCGAAGGTTTTCGCGTTCAGCAGTACCTGGCCTTCGAGCGTTTCGACCATGGGCTCGAGCAACCCCAAGGGCTTGGCGCCGGGGCCAGGGCGATCGGAATAGGAGATGACACCGGAATCGTCGGTGATCTTGTAGAGTGTCACGCCCTGGCTCGACGCTGAGGCCATGAGCAATGCACAGAACAGCAGCAGGCGCGCGGGCATGATAGTGGCTTTTTGACAGTGATGATCTGTCGAAGCCTAGCAGCGGGTTTTACGGTAGGTATTGCAGTTGGTCGGATGGGGCAACTCGGGCTTGGGCAGAAGCAGCCTTGTGCTGCTCCTGCCCAAAGCATGGCGCGGGGCCGGGGTCAGGCACCGGGGGTGAAGTGCTTCTGCGCTGTGCCGCGGGCAATCAACCGAGACAAGTAGTCGAGCTTCTGGGCATCCTGGTCGACAAACTTGAACGTCAACTGCAACCAGTCACTGTCAGGTTTTGGCTCCAGCGCCGCGACAGCATGCAGGTAGCCGTTCAGGCGAGCGACTTCGGCACTTTCGCCCTGCTCCAGGTCCAGCACCGCACCTTCCAGCACCTGTGGTAGCGCTTCGTTGCGGCGTACCACCAGCAGTGCCTCTTTCAGGCTCAACGCCTTGATCACGCATGGCTGCATGCCACTGGCCAGGCGCAGCTGGCCTTGGCCACGGCCGCTCGGCGCGGGGGCGGCAGGTGCGGGCGCCGCGACCAAAGGCTTGACCGGTGCCGGTGTCGGCGCCGCCACCTTGACCGCTTCAGGCTTGCCCGCAGTCAGCGCGTTCAACGAATCGTTGGCAAACGCCGGGTTGGCTCGCGCCGGGCCGATGGCCATCAGGCTGTCGAGCTTACCGATCTTGGTCAGGGCTTTTTTTACCTTGGTCAGCAGTTGCTCGTTGGTGAACGGCTTGCCTACAAAATCGGAAACACCCGCCTGGATCGCCTGAATGACATTTTCCTTGTCGCCACGGCTGGTCACCATGATGAACTGCAGGTTCTTCAGTGCAGGCTGCTGACGGCACCAGGTCAGCAATTCCAAGCCAGACATTTCCGGCATTTCCCAGTCGCACAGGACCAGGTCGAACGCTTCTTTGCCGAGCATGGCCATGGCCTTGCGACCGTTGATCGCGTCGTCGATGGCCATACCCGGGAAGGCATTACGCAGACACTTGCGGACCAGATCACGGATAAACGGGGCGTCATCCACGACCAGCACATTCACTTTACTCATCGATACTCCTTATGAATCCCGACTAGCCTACTGCCAAATGATGGCCACTTGCTACAACCTGGTCACGCCGGGACTTCTTCACATCGTTCGCGGGTGCCTGCCGGCTCTCGACCGCAAACGAAAACGCCCGGCCAAGGCCGGGCGTCGATGCTCGGGAGCAACCTTACTTATCGTCAGATTCACCCGGAACATTAGCCTTTTCGCCGTTGGCGACAGCAGTACCCTGCACTTCTGCCGTCATGCGCTTGAGGCCCATGTGGCGCACGTCGGTGCCGCGCACCAGGTAGATCACCAGTTCGGAGATGTTGCGCGCATGGTCGCCAATACGCTCCAGCGAGCGCAGCACCCAGATCACGCTCAGCACCCGAGAGATAGAGCGCGGGTCTTCCATCATGTAGGTCACCAGCTCACGCAGCGCGGTCTTGTATTCGCGGTCGATGGTCTTGTCGTACTGGGCCACCGACAGCGCCAGGTCGGCGTCGAAGCGGGCAAAGGCGTCCAGCGCATCCCGGACCATGTTGCGCACCTGGTCGCCAATGTGGCGCACCTCGACATAACCACGCGGCGACTCGCCCTCTTCGCACAGCTGGATGGCGCGGCGGGCGATCTTGGTCGACTCGTCACCGATGCGTTCCAGGTCGATCACCGACTTGGAAATGCTGATGATCAGGCGCAGGTCCGAGGCCGCTGGCTGGCGGCGGGCGAGGATGCGCAAGCACTCCTCGTCGATATTGCGCTCCATCTGGTTGATCTGCTCGTCAACCTCGCGCACCTGCTGGGCCAGACCAGAGTCGGCTTCGATCAGCGCGGTAACCGCGTCGTTGACCTGCTTTTCCACCAACCCGCCCATGGCCAGCAGGTGGCTGCGCACCTCTTCGAGCTCGGCGTTGAACTGCTGGGAAATGTGATGGGTAAGGCTTTCTTTGTTGATCATCGTTTTGTCCTTTGGTAGCGCGGCCCTGTAGGAGCGGGTTCACCCGCGAACACCGGCAACGCCGGTGCCAGACACCGAGGTGCCTGTTTCGCGAGCGGCGCTTAGCCGTAGCGACCGGTGATGTAGTCTTCCGTCTGCTTCTTCGCCGGGTTGGTGAACAGGGTATCGGTATCACCGAATTCGACCAGTTTGCCCATGTACATGAACGCGGTGTAATCCGAAACACGCGCCGCTTGCTGCATGTTGTGGGTCACGATGACGATGGTGTACTTGGATTTCAATTCATAGATCAGTTCTTCGACCTTCAAGGTCGAGATCGGGTCCAGCGCCGAGCACGGTTCGTCAAGCAGCAGCACCTCCGGCTCCACGGCAATGGTGCGGGCGATGACCAGACGCTGCTGCTGGCCACCGGACAGGCCCAGCGCCGACTCGTGCAGGCGGTCCTTTACCTCTTCCCACAAGGCCGCGCCCTTCAACGCCCACTCGACAGCTTCATCAAGCACGCGCTTCTTGTTGATGCCCTGGATGCGCAGGCCGTAGACCACGTTCTCGTAGATGGTCTTGGGGAACGGGTTCGGCTTCTGGAACACCATGCCCACACGCCGGCGCAGTTCGGCAACGTCTTCGCCCTTGCGATAGATGTTGTTGCCGTACAGGTTGATGGCACCTTCCACACGGCAACCGTCAACCAGGTCGTTCATCCGGTTGAAGGTGCGCAGCAGGGTCGACTTGCCGCAGC
This sequence comes from Pseudomonas sp. 2,4-D, assembly GCF_030418155.1. NCBI lineage: Bacteria > Pseudomonadati > Pseudomonadota > Gammaproteobacteria > Pseudomonadales > Pseudomonadaceae > Pseudomonas > Pseudomonas sp. 2,4-D. The sequence continues at coordinate 209,119 of NZ_JAUHUI010000001.1, read as the reverse complement.
CGGATGGGCCGATGAAGGCGGTCACACGCTGCTTCGGGATGTTCATCTGCACGTCGAACAGCGCTTGCTTGTCGCCATAGAACAGGCTCAGGCCCGGCACTTCGATGGCCACGGTTTCTTCAGCCATCCGCAGGCTCTGCTTGTTGCGGCCCAGGGCAGACATGTCGATGCCATGGGTGTGGGAATCTTGCTGCATGGTCAACTCCATACGCTATCAAGTCGTTTCAAAGGGCCGCCCGGCTTACGGGCGGCACGCTTGCAATCAGGGTCAGCCGTCCAGCGCCTTGTACTTCTCGCGCAGGTGGTTGCGAATCCACACGGCAGAGAGGTTGAGGGTCGCGATCACCAGCACCAGCAGCAGCGCAGTGGCATAAACCAGCGGCCGCGCAGCTTCGACGTTCGGGCTCTGGAAGCCGACGTCATAGATGTGGAAGCCCAGGTGCATGATCTTCTGGTCCAGGTGCAGGTACGGGTAGTTTCCATCCACCGGCAGCGACGGCGCCAGCTTCACCACACCTACCAGCATCAGCGGCGCCACTTCGCCGGCGGCACGGGCCACGGCGAGGATCATGCCGGTCATCATGGCCGGGCTGGCCATGGGCAGGACGATTTTCCACAGGGTCTCGGCCTTGGTTGCACCCAACGCCAGCGAGCCTTCACGCACGGTGCGCGGGATTCGCGCCAGGCCTTCTTCGGTGGCCACGATCACCACCGGTACCGCCAGCAATGCCAGGGTCAGCGATGCCCACAGCAGGCCCGGGGTACCCAGGGTCGGCGCCGGCAGCGCTTCGGGGAAGAACAGGCGGTCGATCGAGCCGCCCAGCACATAGACGAAGAAGCCCAGACCGAACACACCGTAGACGATCGCAGGAACACCGGCCAGGTTGTTCACCGCAATACGGATAAGCCGGGTGACCGGGCCCTGCCTGGCGTATTCACGCAAGTACACGGCAGCCAGCACGCCAAACGGGGTAACGATCACGGCCATGATCAGGGTCATCATCACGGTACCGAAGATGGCCGGGAAGATACCGCCCTCGGTGTTGGCTTCACGCGGGTCGTCGCTGAGGAACTCCCAGACCTTGCCGAAGTAGGTGCCCAACTTGGTGAACGCCGACATGCCGTTCGGCTGAACGGCATGCACCACCTTGCTCAGGTTGATTTCCACTTCACGGCCGTTGCCATCCCGGGCCACCAGGCTGTCGCGGGAGAAAGCCTGGTGCAGGCCTGTCAGGCGGTCTTCGATAGCCTTGTAGCGGCTGTTCAGTTCGGCACGGTCGGCGTCCATGTCGGCTTGGGCGGCGGCGTCCAGCTTGCCGTCCAGCTCCAGCTTGCGCGCTTGCAGGCGCAGGCGCTCAAGGCCATGGTTGATGGCACCGATGTCCTTTTTCTCCAGCTGCTGCAGCTCGCTGTTGAGCTGGTTGGCACGCTTGAGGCGGGCCTGCAGTTCGTTCCAGGCAGCGGGGCCTTCGGCAACCACGCGGCCTTGTTCCTTGACGCTGACCAGGTAGCCATAGAAGTTGCCCCACTCGCGGCGCTCAAGGGCCATCAGGTCAGCGGGGCGCTGTTCGTCGACCAGCCAGTCGCCGACCACCCAGGTAAAGTCGCTGCCATTGAGGTCGCGGTTACCCACCTTGATCAGCTCGCGGGTCATGAACTCCGGCCCCTGGTCAGGCACTGGCAGGCCAGCCCCCTTCAGACGAGCACGGGGTACTTCCTCCTTCTGCACCACTTCGCCAATGACGACGTGATCGGCCTGGCCTGGCACCTTGTAGGTGGCCTGGACAAGATCGGCTGGCCAGAAGTGGCCCAGGCCGCGCACGGCGATCACCGCCAGCAGGCCGACGGTCATGATCACGGCCATGGCCACCGCACCGCCGCTCATCCAGACGCCTGGGGCGCCGCTCTTGAACCAGCCTTTGAGGGAATCCTTTTTCACGGATCGCTACCTTTCTATCAAAGCGACGAGTATTTCTTGCGCAGACGCTGGCGAATCAGCTCGGCCAAGGTATTCATGATGAAGGTGAACATCAGCAGCACCAGGGCGGCCAGAAACAGCACGCGATAGTGGCTGCCACCGACTTCCGATTCCGGCATTTCCACAGCCACGTTGGCTGCCAGGGTGCGCATGCCTTCGAACAGGTTCATCTCCATCACCGGCGTGTTGCCGGTAGCCATCAGCACGATCATGGTCTCGCCTACCGCACGGCCCATGCCGATCATCAACGCCGAGAAGATGCCCGGGCTGGCGGTGAGGATGACCACGCGGGTCAGGGTCTGCCAAGGTGTCGCCCCCAGTGCCAGCGAGCCCAGGGTCAGACTGCGCGGCACACTGAACACGGCATCTTCGGCAATCGAGTAGATGTTCGGGATGACCGCGAAGCCCATGGCGATACCGACTACCAGGGCGTTGCGCTGGTCGTAGGTGATACCTAAATCGTTGGTGATCCACAGGCGCATGTCGCCGTCGAAGAACCAGCTTTCCAGGTGCGGGCTCATGGTCAGGGCGAACCAGCCGGTGAACAGGATGACCGGAATCAGGATCGCCGCTTCCCAACCATCCGGTACACGCAGGCGGATCGACTCCGGCAGCCGGCTCCAGAAGAAGCCGGCCAGCAGGATACCGATCGGCATCAGCAGGAACAGGCTGAACACACCGGGCAGGTGGCCTTCCAGGTACGGGGCCAGGAACAGGCCGGCGAAGAAGCCGAGGATCACCGTCGGCATCGCTTCCATCAGCTCGATCACCGGCTTGACCTTGCGGCGCATGCGCGGGGCCATGAAGTAGGCGGTGTAGATGGCTGCGGCAATGGCCAGCGGGGCGGCCAGGATCATGGCGTAGAACGCGGCCTTCAGGGTTCCGAAGGTCAGCGGCGACAGGCTCAGTTTGGGCTCGAAGTCAGTGTTCGACGCGGTCGATTGCCAGACGTATTTCGGCTCGTCGTAGTTCTCGTACCACACCTTGCCCCACAGCGCGCTGAACGAAATTTCCGGGTGCGGGTTGCGCAGGCTCAACGGCAACAACTTGCCGCCTTCTTCGATGATGATGCGGTTGGCGCGTGGAGACAGGGCCAGCGTGCCAGGGCCTTCGGCAGCCGGCTCTACCAGCAGGGTTCGGTGTGCAGTGCTGTGGAATACGCCCAGTTTGCCTTCGGCGTCCAGGGCGATGAAGCCCTTGCGGCGCTCTTCGGCGTCGATCTGCACGATCGGCGCATTGCCCATCTGGAAGGTACGAATTTGCTTGAAGCGCGATTCGCCATCCGGGTCACGGGCCATGAACCACTGGGCCAGCCCACCCTTGGAATCACCGATGATCAGCGAAATGCCGCCAACCAGCTGGGCCGTGGCAGTAATTTCGGTGTCGGCGCTATCAGACAACTTGTAACGGCCGTTGAGGCTCTTGTCGCGCAGGCTGAACACGTCGGCCGTGGCGCGGCCGTTGATCACGTACAGCCAATGCTGGCGCGGGTCGATGAAGATATTCTTCACCGTCTCGGTCATTTGCGGCAGTTCGATGCGGTTCTGCTCGGTGGTGACCTCTTCGGTCATCATGTTTTCCGTGCGGGTCAGCTCGACCACCTGCAGGTGAGCACCGGTAGAGCCGGCCAGCAGCAGGGTGTCGCCATTGACGTTGACGCTGACGTGGTCCAGCGCACGCCCCCGCTCGTCGAGCACGAACGATTGCTCGCCATACGGGTAGTCGATGCCAGGGCTGATGGTTTTCTTGTTGTCCGGGTAGGTGATCTTGTAGGTGTGCTGGAAAACCAGCGCCTGACCATTGGACAGGCCCAGCACCACCAGCGCGCTGCCCGGCTGGTCAGTACTGATGGACGTGACCTGGGTGTCTGCCGGCACGGGTAGCTCGACACGCTTGAGCTCGTTACCGGTCTTGGTATCGAAGAACAATGCCTGGCCCTTGTCCGAAACACGCATCCCCACCTGATTCTGCTCTTCAAGCGCGATCATCAGTGGCTTGCCGGCATCCTGCTGCAGCCAGGTCGGCTCCAGGGCTTTCTTGCTGGTCAGCTCGGCGCCCTGGAACAGTGGCAACACCACATAAGCCAGGTAGAAGAAGATCAACGTGATTGCCGCCAATACGGCAAGCCCGCCTACCAGCACATACCAGCGGGTCAGGCGGTCCTTGAGCGCGCGCATGCGGCGCTTGCGTTGCAACTCGGGCGTATTGAAATCAATGCGCACGGGCTGGGAGTTTTGGGTCATGTTGGAATTGGCCAGATCATTCATGCGCACACCCTAGCGGTCCCGTGTGACAAAAACATTACAAAGTGGTGACGCGCGAAAGCCCGCCGCACAGGGAACCTGGCTTCGGACTGGAATTTCGTGGAAGAGGCCGGGCAGTGGCGCCGGCCCCTTCTTAATTACTTACTTTTTGCAACGTTACCGGCGTGCGACAGGCCCAGGTCAGCCAGGGTCTTGTCGACGACTTTGGCCGGCAGCGGGATGTAGCCATCCTTCACCACCACCTGCTGGCCCGCTTGCGACAGCACCAGCTTGACGAACTCGGCTTCCAGCGGGGCCAGAGGCTTGTTCGGCGCCTTGTTGACGTAGACGTACAGGAAGCGCGACAGCGGGTAGGTGCCATTCAGGGCGTTGGCTTCGTTGTCTTCAACAAACTCGCCGCCGTCTTTCTTGGCCAGGGGTACGGTCTTGACGCTGGCGGTCTTGTAACCAATTCCCGAGTAGCCGATGCCGTTCAGCGAGGAGCTGATCGACTGCACGACCGAAGCCGAGCCAGGCTGTTCGTTGACGTTAGGCTTGAAGTCGCCTTTGCACAGGGCTTCTTCCTTGAAGTAGCCGTAGGTGCCCGATACCGAGTTGCGGCCGAACAGCTGGATTGGCTTGTTGGCCAGGTCGCCGGTCACACCGATGTCACCCCAGGTCTTGATCTCAGCCTTGCCACCGCACAGGCGAGTGGAGGAGAAGATGGCGTCAACCTGAGCCATGGTCAGGCCCTTGATCGGGTTGTCCTTGTGCACGAACACAGCCAGGGCGTCGACGGCGACCGGGATGGCGGTCGGCTTGTAGCCGTACTTCTGCTCGAAGGCTTGCAGTTCGACGTCCTTCATCTTGCGGCTCATCGGGCCGAGGTTGGCGGTGCCTTCGGTCAGCGCGGGTGGCGCGGTAGAGGAGCCGGCAGCCTGGATCTGGATGTTTACGTTCGGATATTCCTTCTTGTAGGCCTCGGCCCACAGAGTCATGAGGTTCGCGAGGGTGTCGGAACCAACGCTGGAGAGGTTGCCCGAAACACCAGTGGTCTTGGTGTAGGTCGGGATCGCAGGATCGACAGCGGCTACCGCGTTGGCGGTTGCAACGCCAGCGGCGGCAAAGGTAAGGGCCGCCATCAAACGCTTCAGTTTCATGCCTTGCTCCTAGCAGGAATATTGGGGTGTTGGATGGAACGGGCCCAAGTATCGGCAGGCCGCATGAATACGATATGACTTCATTGTGACAATTGGATGAAAGGCCATCACTGGAAGCAGGTCTGGCCTCTTCACGGCTAAAGCCGCTCCTACGGGTTTGGTGTCGGCCTTGAGGCCTGTGCAAACCCCCTGTAGGAGCGGCTTTAGCCGCGAAGAGGCCAGTAGCCGTAGCGCAGATCAGCGCTTGTTGGCGAGCAGGTACAGGCCCACGGCCAGACCAACGGCGCACAGGCCTGCCACGTAGTAGGCAGGCGCCATCGGGCTCACCTTCAGCAGTGCGGTCACCACCATCGGCGTCAGCCCGCCAAAGATGGCGTAGGCCACGTTGTACGAGAACGACAACCCGCTGAAACGCACCACCGCCGGGAACGCCTTGACCATGACATAAGGCACTGCGCCAATCACGCCCACGCACAGGCCGGTCACGGCATACAGCGGGAACAGCAACTCGGGACGGGTCGGCAGGCTGTGGTAAAAGACCCAGGAGCTGGCCAGCAAAAGCAGGCTGCCGATGACGAATACCCGCCCCGCACCGTAGCGGTCTGCCAGGCTGCCGGCACCAATACAGCCGAAGCTGAGCAACACGATGGCCAGGCTGTTGGCCTTGAGCGAGTCGGTCGGGCTGATGTGGTAAATGCTCTGCAGCAGTGCCGGGGTCATCAGGATGACCACCACGATGCCGGCCGAAAGCATCCAGGTCAGCAGCATCGATAGGATGATCGGACCACGATGGTCACGCAGCACAGCGCGCAGAGGCAACTCCTCGGCCAGTGCCTTGCGTTGCTGCATTTCGGCGAACACCGGGGTTTCGTGCAGCCAGCGGCGCAGGTACACCGAGAACAGGCCGAACACACCGCCAAGCAGGAACGGGATACGCCAGGCGTAGTCAGCCACCTCTTCCGCGCTGTACACGCTGTTGATCAAGGTCGCTACCAGCGAGCCCAGCAGAATGCCGGCGGTCAGGCCGGCGGTCAGGGTGCCGCAGGCATAGCCTGTGTTGCGAGCCGGCACGTGTTCAGAGACGAACACCCATGCGCCCGGTACTTCGCCGCCGATTGCCGCGCCCTGGATCACGCGCATCAGCAACAGCAGGATCGGTGCCCACATGCCGATCTGCGCATACGTCGGCAGCAGGCCCATGATCAGGGTCGGCAGGGCCATCATGAAGATGCTCAGGGTGAACATCTTCTTGCGCCCGAGCAAGTCGCCAAAGTGGGCCATGATGATGCCGCCCAGCGGCCGCGCCAGGTAGCCGGCGGCGAAGATGCCGAACGTTTGCATCAACCGCAGCCACTCAGGCATGTCGGCCGGGAAGAACAACTTGCCCACCACCGTGGCGAAGAATACGAAGATGATGAAATCGTAGAATTCCAGCGCACCGCCCAGGGCGGACAGTGAGAGGGTCTTGTAGTCGCTGCGGGTCAGCGGCCGCGAGGGCTGCTCGATACTGCTGGGCACGGAAGTCATCGCTCGTTGTTCTCTTTGTAGGGCATGCAGGCCGCTTGGCGCGCGGCTTCTGGATTGGAGACAGGCGAAGATAGCAAATTGCCGAGCTACGCCGAAAGCGATACAAAATCCACACAGATATTCGTGAATGCGCGGTCGTCGCTGGCCGTTATGCCCTATATACTGGCAATTCGTAGGATTATGTTGCTCCTAACGTGGGATGTTGTGCGAAAACGCCGGTCACTATTGTCAGGCGGTTTCGCAGAGTTTCCCTACGGCCGCCCAGTGAAACGAAATCGGCGTAGTATGTTTCAAGCTGAATCGTTTACCCGGCCTTTGCGCCACACCAACGAAAAGCGTCACGGGTCAGAGGCCCCATCGCATGATTGAGCTCGAACAAGAAGATCCAATCCCGCAAGGCGACCTGGCCTTGCAAATCACCGCATTGCCGCGAGAAACCAACGGGTTTGGCGATATTTTCGGCGGTTGGCTGGTTGCGCAGATGGACCTGGCAGGCACGGCCATGGCCAGCCGTGTCGCCGGCGGCCGCGTAGCCACCGTCGCCATCGACCGCATGGCCTTCCTGGTACCCGTCGCGGTCGGCGCACAGCTGTCTTTCTATACCCAGACCCTGGAAATCGGCCGCAGCTCGATCCAGATGATGGTCGAGGTGTGGAGCGACGACCCGCTGTCCAGCGAATGGCGCAAGGTCACCGAAGCGGTATTCGTCTTCGTCGCCATCGACGGCAGTGGTCGTACCCGCTCGGTGCCTCGTCGCTGAGCCACGCTGGCGGTAAACTCATTGCATCTGCCCGGGTCCAAGGCCCACTGGCAATCAATGAGAAGAACGCAATGGCTACCTTTCAGGTCGTAACCGAGCAACATGGCGAACTCAACTGCTGGCGTATCAGCAGTGACCGTGCCGAACTCCTGATCGCCCAGCAGGGCGCACAGGTCCTCAGCTACCAGCAGGTAGGCGAACCGCCGCTGCTGTGGCTGAGCGACCAGGCCATCTTCCGCCAGGGCAAGTCGGTACGCGCCGGGGTACCGGTGTGCTGGCCATGGTTTGGCAACCTGCAGCGCAACCCTCAGGCCGTCCAGGCCATGTACCAGGAAACACCGGCGCCTGCCCACGGGCTTGCGCGCACGCGTGACTGGCAATTGCTGGGTATCGAGGAAGTGGGCGAAACCCTGCGGATCGAGTTCGAACTGCCTGAAGCGCAGGGCGACCTGCCCGGTTGGCCCCATGATGTCGAGCTGAAACTGGTGGTGGAGATGGGCGCAGAGCTGAAACTGAGCCTGACCAGCCGCAACATGGGCAATACCCCCGTGACCATCAGCCAGGCCCTGCATAGCTACTTCGCGGTCAGCGATGTGCGCCAGGCGCGGGTCGAGGGCGTCGACGGGCTGGGTTATATCGAAACCCTGGCGGGCTGGGAACAGCGCCAGCAGCAGGGGGCACTGACGTTTGCCGGGGAGACGGACCGGATCTACCTGGACACCCCACAGACCCTCAGCATCGTCGACCCGCATTGGAATCGGCGGATTACCTTGACCAGCAGCGGCTCGCGCTCGGCGGTGATCTGGAACCCGTGGACCGAGCGGGCCAAGGAGCTGGCGGACATGGCTGATGATGGCTGGCAAAGAATGCTGTGCATCGAGACGGCGAATGTTTGGGATGACCTGGTGGAGTTGAAGCCTGGGGCGAGTCATTCGCTGGGCGTCCAGATCGGTTGTGAAAATATCTGAGCCCTGCTCTTTTTTTACCGGCCTCTTCGCGGGCTTGCCCGCTCCCACAGGTTCTCCACAAGCCTCGAAAATTGTGGGTTACCTGTGGGAGCGGGCAAGCCCGCGAAGAGGCCGGGGCAATTATCAAAGGTCTGCATCCTCCACCACCCTCACCTTCCCCGCATCCAGCGCATATGCCGCATCGGCCAGGTCATTGCTGACCTTCTCCACCTTCAGCTTGCCGCTGACCCACAGCGGGGTGTAGATGTCATCGATCTTCAGGCCTTTCGGGTAGCGCACCAGTACCAACTGGTTCGGCGGCGGTGGCGGCACATGGATGCACGCTCCCGGGTACGGCACCAGGAAGAACAACGTGCTGTTGCCCTTGGCGTCACTCTCCAGCGGCACAGGGTAGCCACCCAGGCGGATGTCCTTGCCATTCATGGCCGCAACGGTCTTGGTCGAGTACATCACCGCAGGCAGGCCCTTGCTCTGCTTGAGGCCACCCTTGGCGGTAAAGGTGCCCATGGCTTCCGGCGAGTTGTGGTCAATTTCAGGCATTTGTTCGAGCGCCTTCTGGTCCGACTTGGGCATCAGCTCCAGCCAGTCGGTTTCGGGCAGTTCGGCATGGGCCAGGGTACTGGCCAACAGCAAGGGGAAAAGGAAAAAGGCACGCATGAAAATGCTCGGCAACTCGAATGAATTGCCGAGCATTCTAACCAGTAATCAGCGTTTCTTGATGAATCCGTAGATCACCAGCAGCACCACGGCACCGATCAGCGCGCCAAGGAAGCCTGCCGCTTGCCCAGCCTGGTATATACCCAGCGCCTGGCCGCCATAGGTAGCCAACAAGGAGCCGGCAATACCCAGCAGAATGGTCATGATCCAGCCCATGCTGTCATCGCCCGGCTTGATGAAACGGGCCAGCAGGCCAACGATGAGGCCGATGAAGATGGTTCCAATGATACCCATGGCAATCCCTCTGCAGTGAAAATGGAACAAGCCAAAGCCTAGACGGGCTTCGGCCTGTTGCCATGTTCAGAGGGCATGCCGCTTGCAGAAGTTCGATTTGAACCCCGATCAGTTGCTGATCAGCGCCTCTACTTCGGCAATCTTGCGCTCGAGGGTGGCCATGTCATGGCAGCGCAGGGTGGCGTGTCCTACCTTGCGGCCAACCTTGAAGGCCTTGCCGTAGTGGTGCAGGTGGCAATCCCCGATGGCGACAACCTTGTCCACGGCCGGCACTTCACCGATGAAGTTGAGCATCGCGCTCTCGCCCACCTTGGCGGTCGAGCCAAGTGGCAGGCCGGCCACGGCACGCAGATGGTTCTCGAACTGGCTGCACTCGGCGCCTTCGATGGTCCAGTGCCCGGAGTTGTGCACGCGCGGGGCGATTTCGTTGGCCTTCAAGCCACCATCAACTTCGAAGAACTCGAAGGCCATCACGCCAACGTAATCCAGCTTCTGCAACACGCGGCCGACGTAATCTTCGGCCAGAGCCTGCAGCGGGTGTGCCTGACTGGCCACCGACAAGCGCAGGATGCCGCTCTCGTGGGTATTGTGCACCAGCGGGTAGAAGCGGGTTTCGCCATCGCGGCCACGCACAGCCACCAGCGACACTTCGCCAGTGAACGGCACGAAGCCTTCCAGCAGGCATGGCACGCTGCCCAGCTCGGCGAAGGTACCCACCACGTCTTCTGGCGTGCGCAGCACCTTCTGGCCCTTGCCGTCGTAACCCAGGGTGCGGGTTTTCAGCACGGCCGGCAGGCCGATGCTGGCCACTGCGGCGTCCAGATCGGCCTGCGAGAGGATGTCGGCGAAGGCCGGGGTGGGGATGCCCAGGTCGCGGAACATGCTCTTTTCGAACAGGCGGTCACGGGCGATGCGCAGCGATTCGGCGCTGGGGTATACCGGCACGAACTGCGAGAGGAAGGCCACGGTCTCGGCCGGGACGCTTTCGAACTCGAAGGTGACCAGGTCGACTTCGTCGGCCAGCTGACGCAGGTGGTCCTGATCGCCGTAGTCGGCACGCAGGTGCTCGCCCAGGGGCGCAGCGCAGGCGTCCGGTGCCGGGTCGAGGAAGGCGAAGTTCATGCCCAGCGGGGTACCCGCCAGGGCCAGCATGCGGCCCAGCTGGCCGCCACCGATTACACCGATCTTCATGGGTTGAGCCTCAAGCCTGGCGCGGGTCTGGGTTGTCCAGCACGGTGTCGGTCTGTTCCGTGCGGAACTGCTTCAACGCCGCGTGGTACTGCGGGTACTTGGCGCCCAGAATGCTGGCCGACAACAGGGCAGCGTTGACCGCACCGGCACGGCCGATGGCCAGGGTGGCAACCGGCACACCGGCTGGCATCTGCACGATCGACAGCAACGAATCGACGCCCGACAGCATCGACGACTGCACCGGAACGCCCAGCACCGGCAGGTGGGTCTTGGCGGCGCACATGCCTGGCAGGTGGGCTGCGCCACCGGCACCGGCGATGATCACCTCGATGCCACGGCCCTCAGCCTCCTCGGCATACTGGAACAGCAGATCCGGGGTGCGGTGGGCGGAAACCACCTTCACTTCGTAGGGAATGCCGAGTTTTTCCAGCATATCGGCGGTGTGGCTAAGGGTGGACCAATCGGACTTGGAGCCCATGATCACGCCAACCAGTGCACTCATCGTCGAGCCTCTCCTGCAAGCGCCTTCTGGCGCGCTAAAAGCAACAAGCCACGCAGGTGGGCCGGCGTGGCTTGTCATACGGATTCTGAATCGACCAGGTCGGCCGAAGGCGCGGGATTGTAACGTATTTAAAGGCTGGCCGCCCACCCCTACAAACACATGCCGGATCAAAGGGCAAGCTGTCTCGTGGGACAACTTTTTCCTGCTGCCTCGGGGTCGCCGAGTGCAGCACGCTCGCAGCCCTTACTCGCGCACTTTGGTACGTCTACATGAAAACTCCATGCTTCTTCGCACTTTCGTTTGGCTTGGTACTCAGCTTGCAATTGCCAAGTGCTTCGGCGGCCCACTCGCTCACCGTCACCGTCTATGTGCACGACGACCTGGCCGATATGCACGACGGGCAATTGAACGAAGACTTCTTCCAGCATTGGCTGAACGAAATGCGCCGTTTCAGCCAACATCCCATCGAAGTGATATTTCAACGCAAAGTAAAACACATAACCGATATTGCTTATGCAGGAATGCCGTCCGAAAAGCTCCTGGACGCTTTCAGCCAGCAGGTGTATGCACAAAAGCGACACCGACTCTACTCTCTCATGGATAAACATCTCCTGCTCACCGGCAACAGCTACGATCATAGCGGCCTGAACTACAACGCCGGCTTGGCCTATTTCAAGCAGAAAACGGCCATTGCCTCTGTGGCCGCATACGGTGCTGCAGCTCATGAAGTTGGCCATCTGCTAGGCGCCACGCATGAAGACGCCGAACTGAAGTTCAATGGCTGGGTGTGTGAAACGTACACGCACCCCCGTGTACCGGCACGATCCAACTGCTACCGCTACAGCGACAGGAATCGTGCAAATATCACTGAATACCTGAAGGACAATTCAAATTGACGCTTCACCTTGTGCGCCAGACGACTCCAGCTTGCGCCATAGCAAGCGGACGTTAGCCTTACGCACCAAAGCACAGCGGTACAGGCGGATTTCCAGCGGCACATGCCATTGGCTACCGCCGCAGATCGCCAGTTCACCGCGTTCGAGCTCGCCACGCATGGACAGGCGCGGCACCCAAGCGATGCCCATCCCCTCCAGGGCCATGCTCTTGAGGCTGTCGGCCATGGCGGTTTCGTAGACGGTGGTATAACGCAGGTTGCGCTGGCGCAACAGCAAGTTAACCGAGCGGCCGAGGAATGCGCCGGCGGTATAGGCCAACAATGGCACGCTGCCCTCACCTTCGAGGTCGAACAACGGCTTGCCATCGGCATCCACGGCGCACACCGGCAGCATTTCAGTGGTGCCCATGTGCAGCGACGGGAAGATCTCGGCATCCATCTGCAAGGCCGCGTCCGGGTCGTAGAACGCCAGCATCAGGTCGCAGCCGCCTTCGCGCAGTGCATGTACGGCATCTCCGACGTTAGTCGCAACCAGGCGGGTGGCGATGTTCAAACCGTCGTTGCGCAGCTGGGCCACCCAACGGGGGAAGAAACCCGACGCCAAGGAGTGTGCCGCAGCTACCTGCACCACTTCGCCCTGCCCGCCTTCCAAGTGATGCAAATGGCGGAGAATTTCGCTCAACTGGTCGACAACAGTACGTGCTGTGACGAGAAATAGCTGACCCGCCTCGGTCAGCTCGATGGGTGTGCGAGAGCGGTTCACCAGTTGCAGGCCCAACGCCGCCTCAAGGCTGCGAATGCGCCGGCTGAAGGCTGGTTGGGTAACGAAACGCCGCTCTGCGGCCTGGGAAAAACTGCGGGTAGCGGCCAGAGCACTGAAGTCTTCCAGCCATTTGCTTTCAAGGTTCACGAAGCACATCTCCCGGCGCGCACCAAAATGGAACACGCTCGAATATCAATTGGCGTCACATGAAACACTATGCCGTTTGTGCATAGGTTAGCGTGCAATAGCATTGGCCGCAAAAACACCTTCAGGCCTAGGATTGGCGCCATTCCGGCATGTGCCGGGTCAAAATCGAGATGATATACATCATGTCCTCTGCTGCATCGTTCCGCGTCGAAAAAGACTTGTTGGGTACCCTTGAAGTTCCTGCAGATGCCTACTACGGCATCCAGACCCTGCGCGCTGCCAACAACTTCCACCTCTCCGGTGTTCCGCTGTCGCACTACCCCAAGCTGGTCGTGGCCCTGGCCATGGTCAAGCAGGCCGCTGCCGACGCCAACCGTGAGCTGGGTCACCTGAGCGATGCCAAGCACGCTGCCATTTCCGCAGCCTGCGCCCGCCTGATCAAAGGCGATTTCCACGACCAGTTCGTGGTTGACATGATCCAGGGCGGCGCTGGTACTTCTACCAACATGAACGCCAACGAAGTCATTGCCAACGTTGCGCTGGAGGCCATGGGCCACCAGAAGGGTGAGTACCAGTACCTGCACCCTAACAACGACGTGAACATGGCGCAGTCGACCAACGACGCCTACCCGACCGCAATCCGCCTGGGCCTGTTGCTGGGTCACGACGCGCTGCTGGCCAGCCTTGATAGCCTGATCCAGGCCTTCGCTGCCAAGGGTAAAGAATTCGACCACGTACTGAAGATGGGCCGTACCCAGCTGCAGGACGCCGTACCGATGACCCTGGGCCAGGAATTCCGCGCCTTCGCCACCACCATGACTGAAGACCTGCAGCGCCTGCGCTCGCTGGCTCCGGAACTGCTGACCGAAATCAACCTGGGCGGTACCGCCATCGGTACTGGCATCAACGCCGACCCTGGCTACCAGGCCTTGGCCGTACAGCGCCTGGCCACCATCAGCGGCCACCCGCTGGTACCGGCTGCCGACCTGATCGAAGCCACCTCCGACATGGGCGCCTTCGTGCTGTTCTCCGGCATGCTCAAGCGCACCGCGGTCAAGCTGTCGAAGATCTGCAACGACCTGCGCCTGCTGTCCAGCGGCCCACGCACCGGCATCAACGAGATCAACCTGCCAGCGCGTCAGCCAGGCAGCTCGATCATGCCAGGCAAGGTCAACCCGGTTATTCCAGAAGCTGTGAACCAGGTGGCCTTCGCCATCATGGGCAACGACCTGGCCCTGACCGTCGCCGCCGAAGGTGGTCAGCTGCAGCTGAACGTGATGGAGCCGCTGATCGCCTACAAGATCTTCGACTCGATCCGCCTGCTGCAACGCGCCATGGACATGCTGCGCGAGCACTGCATCGTCGGCATCACCGCCAACGAACAGCGCTGCCGTGAACTGGTCGAGCACTCGATCGGCCTGGTTACCGCACTGAACCCGTACATCGGCTACGAAAACGCCACCCGTATCGCCCGCGTTGCCCTGGAAAGCGGCCGCGGCGTACTGGAACTGGTGCGCGAAGAGAAGCTGCTGGACGACGCGATGCTCGACGACATCCTGCGTCCGGAAAACATGATCGCTCCACGTCTGGTTCCGCTGAAGGCGTAATCAGGCCGCTGTAAACAGTCTCACCAGGTCGAGGGACTAGACACCTCTCAACCTTTCCAAGGCCCGAGCGCTTGCTTCGGGCCTTTTTTTTGCCTGAAGGTTTTGGAGGCCGCTATGCAGGCCTTCGCAACACCCGGCCGCGCCGGCAGGGTATGTGGTTTGCCTGCAGCCCCGGATATCGGCACATAACTTGCTCCATAATGCGTCCCAGCCAAACGGGATTACCCAGCATGCTGCACAGCCACCTGACCACCCTCAACGCAGTTTCGCTGATCCTCAACGTCTTCCAGGCAGACGGTTGCGAGGCGTCGGCGTTGCTGGCCGGCAGCGGCATTGGCCCGGCAGACCTGGGGCATGCCGATGCGCGCATCACCACCCAGCAGGAACTGCAGGTTTGCGCCAATGCTGTGGCCCGGCGCGAGGACATTGGCCTGGAACTGGGCCAGCGCATGCGCGTGTCGTGCTACGGCATGCTCGGTTACGCGCTGCTCTCCAGTGCCACTTTGGGTGACGCCTTACGCCTGGCGCTGCAGTATCCGGCACTGCTGGGAACAGTCTTCAAGCTGCGCTTGCTCGACGACGGCCAACGTGTCTGGTTCAGCGCCAGCGATTACCATGACAGCCCGGCGCTGAGCGCTTTCAACGCCGAGTTCTGCCTGGTGTCGCTGAAAGTCATCTGTGACGACCTGCTTGGCCGGCCGTTGCCGCTGCTTGGCGCACGCTTCGAACACCCTCGCCCTGGTTACCACGCCCTCTATGCCGAAGCGTTTCAATGCCCGATCGGTTTCGCCGCCGAAGACAATGCCTTTGCCTTCGAACGGCGATGGCTGGATATGCCGCTGCCGCTGGCCGACCCGATTACTCACAAAGCCATGAGCGAGCGCTGCCGGCGCCTGAACCTTGAATTCACCGGTCGCCAGGCATGGCTGGGACGGATTCGCCAGCTGCTGGCGCAGCAACTGGACGCAGCGCCCGGGCTGGAAGGGCTTGCGCGGCAGATGAACTGCTCTTCGCGCACCCTGCGCCGGCATTTGCAGGCGCTGGGCAGCAGTTATCAACAGCTGCTGGACGAGCTGAGGTTCGAGCGGGCCAAGCAGTTGCTGGCCGATGAACAGATGCCGATCTACCGGATTGCGGAGACTTTGGGGTTCAGTGAGACGGCCAGTTTTCGGCATGCCTTCCAGCGCTGGAGTGGCGTGGCGCCCAGCCATTTTCGTGGTTGACCTGTTCTGGCCTCTTCGCGGGTAAACCCGCTCCTACAGGGGCGTCACAACCCCTGACGCCCTGGTGGCCATTGTAGGAGCGGGTTCACCCGCGAAAGGGCCGGGCCTGCCGGCCAATGTCCAAAGGCCGTTCACCGTTGCCGCCGCTGCCTTACCCGCGACGAGGCTGGGATAGGTCACCACCCATCTGGCCATAGACCTTGGCCATATCGATCCCCTTTTGGCCGTTTGCGTCGTTCTCCCCTGCTGATCAGCCCATGACAATGGACCCACGCCAGTCCCACCGGAGAACAACAATGCTGACGATCTATTCCGATGACCACCGCCTGCACCACGGCCGCTGCGAGCTGATCGATGGCAAGCTGATGCCCTGTTTCGAAATGCCTTCGCGCGCCGACCATGTGCTCGACCAGGTGAAAAAACGCAACCTCGGCGACATCCAGGGCCCGACCGACTTCGGCCGTGCGCCGCTGTTGCGCGTCCACAGCGCCGATTACCTGGATTTCTTCGAAGGCGCCTGGGCCCGCTGGGCTGCACTGGGCCACGAGGGTGACCTGCTGCCCTTCACCTGGCCGGCCCGCACACTGCGCCAGGTCAAGCCGACCGGCCTGCATGGCGAACTGGGTTACTACAGTTTCGATGCCGGCGCGCCCATCACCGCGGGTACCTGGCAGGCTGCCTACAGTGCTGCGCAAGTTGCCCTTACCGCCCAGGCAGCGATTCAGCAAGGCGCCCATGCCGCGTTCGCCCTGTGCCGTCCGCCAGGGCACCACGCTGCCGGCGAAGTGATGGGCGGCTACTGCTATCTGAATAACGCCGCCATCGCTGCCCAGGCCTTCCTCGACCAAGGCCGACGCAAGGTCGCCATCCTTGACGTCGACTACCACCACGGCAACGGTACCCAGGACATCTTCTACAGCCGCGATGACGTGTTCTTCGCCTCGATCCACGGCGACCCGCAGGACGAATTCCCGTTCTTCCTCGGCTATGCCGATGAAACAGGCGAAGGCGCAGGCCAGGGCTACAACATCAATTACCCCTTGCCCGCCGGTAGCGACTGGACCGCCTGGAGCGCAGCCCTGGAGGATGCCTGCAAGCGTATCGCCAGCTATGACGCCGACGTGCTGGTCATTTCCCTGGGTGTGGACACCTTCAAGGACGACCCCATCTCGCAGTTCAAGCTGGACAGCCCGGACTACCTGGAAATGGGCAAGCGCATCGGCCAACTCGGCAAGCCGACCCTGTTCGTGATGGAAGGCGGCTACGCTGTGGAGGAAATCGGCATCAACGCGGTCAATGTGCTGGAAGGCTTCCAGCGCGCCCAGCCAGGAGCCCGATAATGGTCCGACTCAAACGTCTGCTCGCCCCGTTCATCGCTGCCACCCTGTTCGCAGGCGCCCTGCATGCGCAAGCCGAGCAGCGCACCCTGCGTGTATATAACTGGTTCGATTACATCACCCCGCAGACCTTGACTGCCTTCCAGAAGGACAGCGGCGTGAAGCTGGTGTACGACATCTTCGACACCAACGAGGCGCTGGAAGCCAAGCTGCTGACCGGCAACTCCGGCTATGACGTGGTGGTACCGTCCAACGTGTTCCTCGCCAAGCAAATCGAAGCAGGGGTGTTCCAGCCGCTGGATCGCAGCAAGCTGCCGAACTGGCAACACCTGGACCCGGCACTGATGAAGCTGATCGAAGCTAACGACCCGGGCAACAAGTTTGCCGTGCCGTATATGTACGGCACCGTGCTGATCGGCTTCAACCCGGCCAAGGTCAAGGCTGCACTCGGCGACAACGCGCCGGTGGACAGCTGGGACCTGATCTTCAAGGAAGAGAACATCGCCAAGCTCAAGCAGTGCGGCGTGGCCCTGCTCGACTCGCCGTCGGAGATTCTACCGCTGGCCCTGCAGTACCTGGGCTTGCCGCCGAACAGCGACAAACCGGCTGACTACAAGAAGGCCGAGGAGCTGATGCTGAAGATTCGCCCGCATATCACCTACTTCCACTCCTCGAAGTACATGGCAGACATCGCCAATGGCGACATCTGTGTGGCAGTGGGCTACAGCGGCAGCTTCTCGCAGGCAGCCAACCGCGCCCGTGAGGCGAACAACGGCGTGGTGGTGGACATGCGCCTGCCCAAGGAAGGCGCGCCGATCTGGTTCGACATGCTGGCGATTCCAAAGGGCGCAGCAAACCCGGAGGATGCGCATACGTTCATCAATTACCTGCTGCGGCCAGAGGTGATTGCGCCGATCAGCGATTTCGTGGGGTATCCGAACCCGAACAAGGATGCGACCGACAAGGTGAATCCGACGATTCGCAACAACCCCAACCTGTATCCGACGGCAGAGGCGATGGCCAAGCTGTATACCCTCAAGCCTTTGACGCGAGATGCCGAACGGGCCAGGACCCGCGCCTGGACGCGGATAAAGTCCGGTACCTGATGTTGAACCGGGGGCTGCTTTGCAGCCTCCTTCATTTTCTCCAGACTTTGCGTAGTTTCATCAAGGCCTCGGCTATCTCGCCCTCCGGCACTGCCGCAAAGCCCAGCACCAGCCCTGCCCGCTTATCCACAGGCACCTCGCAGTCCGCCAACCAGAAATTGCTCAGTGGTGTCACTTCCACCCCCACCGCCTCAGCCTTGGCCACCAACTCCTGCTCCCGAGCAAAGTTATCCACATCGACCTTCACATGCAGCCCAGCCGCCACTTCCGGCATTGCGCCCAACCCCGGAATATCCACAGGCCAACCGGCCTTGAGCACATCGCGCCGCTTCAATGCCGCCTTGCGCATACGGCGGATATGCCGCTGAAAATGGCCACGGGCCATGAACTCGGCCATCACGCACTGGCTGCTGACCTCCGAATGCCGCACCGCCAACGCTTTGCCTTGGCTGAAAGCCTGCACCAGCTTCGACGGAAGCACCAGGTAGCCCAGGCGTAACGCCGGGAAGGCGATCTTGCCGAAGGTACCGACATACAGCACCCGCCCGTGCCGGTCGAGCGCTGCCAGCGGGGCCAGCGGCGCACCGCTGTAGCGATACTCGCCGTCGTAGTCGTCCTCGATGATCCAGCCGTCACTGCGTTCAGCCCAGGCCAGCAATGCCAGGCGACGAGCAAGGCTCATGGTCACCCCGGTCGGGTATTGGTGCGCAGGCGTAACATAAGTCAGTCGGCAATCCGTCAATTGTTCCAGCCGGCTGCAATCCAGCCCGTCTTCATTCACAGGCACGCCAAACACCCGACCGCCCGCGAGCGTGAAGGCATGAGCGGCCGCCCGATAGCCTGGGTTTTCCACAGCCACACCGTCGCCCGGTTGCAACAGCAACTGTGCACAAAGGCTGATGGCCTGCTGCGCACCGCTTGTGATCACAATTTGTTCAGCCGTACAGCTCAGCCCCCGCGAGCGGCGTAGATAGGCCGCTATAAGATCGCGCAAAGCCGGCTCGCCAGCGGGGTCACCATAGCCCAGTTGCGCAGGCGACGGGTTGCGCCAGAAACCCGCCTGTAGCTTGGCCCAGACGTCAAACGGGAACAGGTCGAATGCTGGAATACCAACGCGAAAAGCACGCGGCGCACCGATTCTGGGCGGTGGCAAATGGTTATTTTTCAGGCGCTGCAGAGGCGCGCTGAAAAGCCTCCCGCTGGATAAATCCTCAGTATTTTCTTCACGAAATGTGGATAAACCTGTTGATAAGCCCAGGGATAACCCTGTGGATACTTGTGTGGACAGTTTTGGCAGCCGGCTAACGTAGGTGCCATCACCGACCCGGCTTTCGATGAAGCCCTCGGCATACAGTTGATCGTACGCGCGCACCACGCTGTTGCGTGAAAGCGCCAACATGGCAGCCAGGTCGCGCGTAGCCGGCAGGCGAGTACCACTGCTCAGGCGCCCATCCAGTACCCGCGCTCGCAACGCCTGATATAGCTGCTGGCTAAGCCCGCGGCTGCGATCCAGGGCGATCCCGGCAGGGTCGAAAGGCAGGATGAGGGGTGACTCGCGCATGATATTGGACCTATGAAAACAGGCATTAATGGATCTTACCCAGAACCAATAGCCTGCCTAGGATGGAACCATTCGACAAGGATCTCGCCATGTACAACAGTAAGCCGCACCAGGAACACGACCTCACCCGCTTGCACCAGCACATGCTAGACACCCGCCTGGCCATTCTGGTCAGCCAGGGCGAACAGGGCCTTCTGGCCACGCACCTGCCGGTGCTGGTCGATACCGCCGAGGGCGATTTCGGCACTGTGTATGCCCACCTGGCCCGGGCCAACCGCCAATGGGAAGACCTGCAGCACGGCGGCGAAGCACTGTTGGTATTCCCCGGCGCCGATGCCTATGTCAGCCCCGGCTATTACCCAAGCAAGGCCGAAAACCCCAAGGTGGTGCCGACCTGGAACTACCTGGCGGTGCACGCTTATGGCCCGGCCGAAGTTATCCATGAGGCCGAGCCGCTACTGTCTATCGTAAGCCGCCTGACCGACCGCCACGAACAGGGTCGCAACGAACCATGGAAAGTCACCGACGCCCCTGCCGACTACATCGAGGGCATGCTCCGCGCCATCGTCGGCATCCGCCTGCCCATCGCGCGCCTGCAAGGTGCACGCAAGCTCAGCCAGAACCGCTCCAGGCAGGACATCGATGGCGTGCGCGAAGGCCTGAGCGCCAGCCCCGATCAACGGGACAACCAACTCGCGGCGCACATGCGCCAACTCTGAAGGAATAGCCCATGCCCAACCTTACCCTGCGCCCTGTCACGGCCCAAGATCACGCGGCCTGGCACGCCCTGTGGCAGGCCTACTTGCACTTCTACGAGACCGAGCTGGCCGATGCCGTCAGCCTGAGCACCTGGCAACGCCTGCTCGACCCCAGCGAGCCAACCCATTCGGCACTGGCCTGGGTCGACGGCAAGGCGGTGGGGATGGTCAACTTCATCTACCATCGTTCCAACTGGAGCATCGAGAATTCCTGCTACCTGCAGGACCTGTATGTGGACAGCACGCAACGTGGCCTGGGCATTGGTCGACAGTTGATCGAGCACGTCTACACCACTGCCAAGGCCGACAACTGCATCAAGGTGCACTGGCTGACCCACGAAACCAACGCCACAGCCATCAGCCTGTACCAGCAGGTTGCCGAGCGCTCGGGCTTCATCCAATTCCGCAAAGGCTTGTAGGCCGCACATGACAGACGCATTGAACTGGAAACCCGCCGCACCCCCCAAGGCCGAGCCCATTGAAGGCCGCTTCATCCGCCTGGAGAAGCTCGATCCCGGTCGCCATGGCGAAGACCTCTGGGAGGCACTGCAGGGCCCGGCCTCCGATCCGGTGCTGTGGGACTACCTGCCCTACGGCCCGTTCGCCGAACGCGCCGCCTTTGACCGCTGGCTGGAAGGCAACGCTGCTGGCCGCGACCCGCTTTTCTACACCGTCATCGACCGCGCCAGCGGCCAGGCCCAAGGCATCCTCAGCCTGATGTCGATCGTGCCTGAACACGGCCGGATCGAGATCGGCCACATTGCCTTCGGCGCCGCCATGCAGCGTACGCCCAAGGGTACCGAGGCGGTGTACCTGCTGGGCAAGCTGGGCTTCGCGCTGGGTAATCGACGGCTGGAGTGGAAGTGCAATAATGCCAACGCCCGCTCCAAACGTGCGGCAGAGCGATTCGGCTTCGTCTACGAAGGGGTGTTCCGCAAGCACCTGGTGGTGAAGGACCATAACCGCGATACGGCGTGGTATTCGATTACCGATGATGAATGGCCGGCGGTGGCTGCCGGGTTTGAGCGGTGGTTGAGTGAAGAGAACCAGCAGCCGGGTGGCCAGGTGGAAAGCCTTGAGATGTGCCGCAAAGGTTAAGCGGTGTGCTGAATCAGGTCTCCTACAAGGGATGCGCGTTGTGAGGTGCGGGTGAGTCCGGCACAAAAAAGGGGAGCATCCGCTCCCCAGAGGTTAACCACTTGTAGATGAGGGCTTAAATCAGCCCTCGATCTCGATCAGGATCTCACCCGGCGTCACGCGATCGCCCTTGGCCACATGGATGGCCACGACCTTACCGGCGATGGCCGCCTGCACTTCGGTTTCCATCTTCATGGCTTCGGTGATCAATACCGCCTGGCCGGCCTTGACCATGTCACCTTCCTTGACCAACACATCAACGATGTTCCCTGGCATGGTGGTGCTCACGTGGCCAGGGTCGGTCGCTTGCTTGCGCTTGCTGCCGCCACCGCTGACGAACTCGTTGAGTGGCTCGAATACCACTTCCTCCGGCATGCCGTCGATCGACAGATAGAAGTGTCGCTTGCCTTCGGCCTTAACGCCCACACCGGTGATATCGACGCGGTAGGTTTCGCCGTGTACGTCGATGACGAACTCGGTCGGCACGCCTTCACCGCCAGGGGCAGCCACGGCACCGGCTTCCGGAATCGGCAGCAGAACTTCAGGCGTCAAGGTGCCAGCTTCGCGTTCTTCGAGGAACTTGCGGCCAATGTCCGGGAACATGGCGAAGGTCAGCACGTCTTCTTCGCAACGGGCCAGGGCACCGATGTCGCTACGCAACTTGGCCATTTCCGGCTTCAGCAGGTCAGCCGGGCGCACATCGATCACTTCTTCACTGCCGATAGCCTGGCGACGCAGTTGCTCGTTGACCACACCCGGGGCCTTGCCATAGCCACCTTGCAGGTACAGCTTCACCTCATTGGTGATGGTCTTGTAGCGCTCACCCGCCAGCACGTTGAAGAAGGCCTGGGTGCCGACGATCTGCGAGGTCGGGGTGACCAGCGGCGGGAAGCCGAGGTCTTCACGCACACGCGGGATTTCGGCCAGCACTTCGTTCATGCGGTTGAGGGCGCCCTGCTCCTTGAGCTGGTTGGCCAGGTTGGAAATCATGCCGCCCGGTACCTGGTTGACCTGTACCCGGGTGTCTACCGCGGTGAACTCGCTTTCGAACTGGTGGTACTTCTTGCGCACGGCGTAGAAGTACAAGCCGATCTCCTGCAGAAGCTCCAGGTCCAGGCCGGTGTCGAACTCGCTGCCCTTGAGTGCAGCAACCATCGACTCGGTACCCGGATGGCTGGTGCCCCAGGCGAAGCTGGAGATGGCGGTGTCGATGTGGTCCGCGCCATTTTCCACAGCCTTGAGCTGGCACATGGCTGCCAGGCCGGCGGTATCGTGGGAGTGAATGAACACCGGCAGCGACTGTTCTGCCTTCAGCGCCTTGACCAGCTCGCCAGTGGCGAACGGGGTCAGCAGGCCGGCCATGTCCTTGATCGCCACCGAGTCGCAACCCATGGCTTCCATCTGCTTGGCCTGGTTCACGAAGGCTTCGATGGTGTGTACCGGGCTGGTGGTGTAAGCGATGGTGCCCTGGGCGTGCTTGCCGGCGGCCTTGACCGCTTCGATGGCCACGCGCAGGTTACGCACGTCGTTCATGGCGTCGAAAATGCGGAACACATCGATGCCGTTGACCGCCGCCTTGGCGACGAAGGCCTTGACCACGTCGTCGCTGTAGTGGCGGTAGCCCAACAGGTTCTGGCCGCGCAGCAGCATTTGCAGGCGGGTATTTGGCAGCGCCGCGCGCAGCTTGCGCAGGCGCTCCCACGGGTCTTCCTTGAGGAAGCGCACGCAGGCGTCGAAGGTGGCACCACCCCAGACTTCCAGCGACCAGTAGCCAACCTTGTCGAGCTTGTCGCAGATCGGCAGCATGTCTTCGGTACGCATGCGGGTAGCCAGCAGGGACTGGTGAGCGTCGCGCAGGATCGTGTCGGTTACGTGAATTTTCTTGGACATTATAGGGTTCCTCACAGGCCTGCGTGGGCGGCAATGGCGGCGGCGATGGCCAGGGCCAGCTCTTCGGGTTTGCGCTTGATCGAGTAGTTGGTCAATTCAGGGTGGCTTTCGACAAAGCTGGTATTGAACTGGCCGCTACGGAATTCCGGATTGCGCAGGATTTCCTGGTAGTACGCGGCGGTGGTCTTCACCCCTTGCACGCGCATGTCGTCCAGGGCCCGCAGGCCGCGGTCCATGGCTTCTTCCCAGGTCAACGCCCACACCACCAGTTTCAGGCACATGGAGTCGTAGAACGGTGGAATGGTATAGCCGGTGTAGATCGCCGTGTCGGTGCGCACGCCCGGGCCGCCGGGGGCGTAGTAACGGGTGATCTTGCCGAAGCTGGGCAGGAAGTTGTTTTTCGGATCTTCAGCATTGATACGGAACTGCAAGGCGTAGCCGCGGTGCTGAATGTCTTCCTGCTTGACCGACAGTGGCAGCCCCGAGGCGATGCGGATCTGCTCACGAACGATGTCGATACCGGTGATTTCCTCGGTAATGGTGTGTTCCACCTGCACCCGGGTGTTCATTTCCATGAAGTACACTTCGCCATCGGCGAGCAGGAACTCCACGGTACCGGCGTTCTCGTAATTCACCGCTTTGGCCGCACGCACCGCCAGGTCGCCGATGTAGGCGCGCTGCTCAGGAGTGAGCTGTGGGCTCGGGGCAATTTCGATTAGCTTCTGGTTACGACGCTGGATAGAGCAGTCGCGCTCGAACAGGTGCACTACGTTACCGAAGCTGTCACCGAGAATTTGCGCCTCGATGTGCTTCGGGTTGACGATGCATTTCTCCAGGAACACTTCGGCCGAACCGAATGCCTTGGTCGCCTCGGAAATGACCCGCGGGAAGTTCTGTTCCAGTTCTTCGCGGCTATTGCAACGGCGAATACCGCGGCCGCCACCACCGGAGGTGGCCTTGAGCATCACCGGATAACCGATGCGGTCACCTTCGCTCAGGGCTTCATGAATATCGGCAACGTTGCCTTCGGTGCCCGGGGTTACCGGCACACCGGCGGCGATCATGGTGCGGCGCGCTTCGGTCTTGTCGCCCATACGGCGAATCACGTCGGCGGCCGGGCCAATGAACTTGATCCCGCGCTCGGCGCAAATTTCTGCCAGTTCAGCGTTTTCCGAAAGGAAACCATAGCCCGGGTGCAGGGCATCACAGCCGGTTTCCACAGCCAGGTTCACCAGCTTGCGCGGGTTCAGATAACCGGCCAGCGGCTCGGCACCGATGCTGTGTGCTTCGTCAGCGCGCTTGACGTGCAAGGCATGCCGGTCGGCGTCGGAAAAGATCGCTACCGAGCGAATGCCCATCTCGGCGCAAGCACGCACGATCCGAACTGCGATTTCACCTCGGTTGGCGATCAGGATTTTTTTTATCACTGGAGTCTTCCCAAAGCCGTAGGAACAGTCGAGCCGGTTCTACCGGTCGGCGCGTGACCAGACGTTGCTGGCCAGTCGCGTATTCACCCTAGCGCTGTAGGTCGATAAACAAAAATCAATATTTGTTAGAGGCTGTATTAGCAAAAGCTTATAGTTGGGTAACAAGGTGTTGCCGAAGAGCTGATTAAAATGCGTAAGTCCTTGATGCGTATGACATTGCGTCAACTCCAGATCTTTAACGAGGTGTGCGATTTGCGGTCGTACAGCCGTGCTGCGGAGGAGATGGCGTTGACGCAACCCGCCGTTAGTCTACAGATCCGCCAGCTTGAAGAGCTGATCGGCCAGCCATTGTTCGAGTACGTCGGCAAGAAGCTCTACCTGACCGAGGCGGCCGAGGCCTTGCAGCGCGCCAGCCACGATATCTTCGGGCGCCTGGAAAGCCTGGACATGCAGCTGTCGGACATGCAGGGCTCACTGCAGGGTCAGTTGAAACTGGCGATCGAGTCCAGTGCCAAGTACTTCGTGCCACACCTGTTCGCCGCCTTCAAGCAGCGTCACCCGGAAGTCAACCTGACCCTGACGGTAGTCAACCGTGCCCAAGCCATCCGCCGCCTTTCCGATAACCGCGACGACCTGATCATCATGTCGATGGTGCCGCAAGACATGGGCCTGGAGTTTCTGCCGTTCCTCAACAACCCGATCGTTGCGGTTGCGCCGCCACAGCACCCGCTGTGCAAGCTGGAGCAGTTGCGCATGCAGGACTTGGAGCCTCATACCCTGCTGGTCCGCGAGCAAGGTTCGGGAACACGCAAGGCGTGCGAAGAGTACTTCAAGGATAAGCGTGTGCATTTCGCCCAAACGCTTGAAGTAGCCTCGGCCGACGCCCAGCGCGAATGCGTGATCGCCGGGCTGGGGATCGCCCTGTTGACCCGTCACGCAGTCAACCTGGAGCTGGCTACCGGGATGCTGAAGGAATTACCGGTCGAGGAGCTACCGCTGTACCGTAGCTGGTGCGTGGTGCAGGCCAAGGCCAAGCGGCAGTCGCCGGTGGCCTTGGCGTTTCTTGCATTCATACGCGGCGAACGTGCTCTTATCAGCGCGCTTGTTGAACGTTTTTCTGGGAAGTTGCCGCCGACGACTGCCATACCGTGAGTGCTTGCAGCTCGGGGTAGTCCGCCAGGTCGCGGAGCAGTTGACGTTGGTCGCAATAGCTCTCGATCGCGCGGCGGTATTCCATACGACGCTGATCTTTTTCCTGCTGCTTGCGAGCCTTGGCGTTGGGTTGGTACGTACCGTCGAAGTCACGAGCCATTGCCTGTCTCCCAGATAGTATGCGGGAGTTTCAGACTGACCTTGATGGTTTACCGTTTGGCGGTGGAATGGTGACAGAATCGTGAATTTTCACTGCCTGTGCCGGTCTGTTCGGGGGCTTGCCCGCTCCCCAGGAATTGCACCGATCTACAGAGGTGCACAGTACCTCTGGGAGCGGGCAAGCCCGCGAACAGGCCAGTACAGTTGAATTCAGTCGTCTGTAGCCTTGATCGATTTGGGCGACAGACGCAAGCTGCGCAGGCTGCGTTTCACGCTCTTCAGGTGGTTGACCAGGCTAGGCCCGCGCGCCATGGCAACGCCCATCGCCAGCACGTCGATCACCACCAGGTGGGCAATACGCGAGGTCAGTGGGGTGTAGATCTCGGTGTCTTCATGCACGTCGATCGCCAGGTTGACTGTCGATAGCTCGGCCAGCGGCGTCTGGCTGGGGCACAGGGTAATCAGGTTTGCGCCGCTCTCACGCACCAGGTTGGCAGTGATCAGCAGGTCCTTGGAACGGCCCGACTGGGAAATACACACAGCCACATCGCCCGGCTTCAGGGTAACGGCCGACATCGCTTGCATGTGCGGGTCGGAATACGCTGCCGCGCTGAGCAGCAGGCGGAAGAACTTGTGCTGGGCATCGGCGGCAACCGCACCGGACGCGCCAAAGCCGTAGAACTCTACCCGCTGCGCCTGGGCCATGGCGCTCACGGCTTGTTGCAGCGCCTGCGGATCAAGGTGCTCGCGCACTTCCATCAGGGTGTGCAGGGTGGTGTCGAAGATCTTCAGGCTGTAGTCAGCGACCGAATCGTCTTCGTGGATGGCGAACTGCCCGAAGCTGGCCCCGGCAGCCAGGCTTTGCGCCAGTTTCAGCTTCAGGTCCTGGAAGCCCGAGCAGCCAATGGCCCGGCAGAAACGCACGATGGTCGGCTCACTGATACCCACGCTGTGCGCCAAATCGGCCATGGAGCTGTGCATGACGGCAGCCGGGTCGAGCAGCACGTGGTCGGCCACTTTCAGTTCCGATTTGCGCAGCAGGTGGCGCGATTGGGCGATATGTTGCAACAGATTCACAGGCGGGACTCGGTTATGATCGGCTTGCCGGGTTGTAGCTTTCTTGTAGTTATACTACATGGACGCCAACCCGCCCAGTTAAACGAACGTGGAGAGTGGTGGTTTGACTATTCCTTGCGACATTCTGGTCTTCGGCGGCACCGGTGATCTTGCCCTGCACAAATTGCTTCCGGCGCTCTACCACCTGTTTCGCGAGGCCCGTCTGAACCCTGCCGTGCGGGTCATCGCACTGGCCAGACGCAACCTGCCACGCATCGACTATCTCAAGCTCGCCGAACGCCATTGTCGGGCGCAGATTGCCCGCAGCGACTTCGACGAAGAGGTATGGCAGCGGTTTTCCGCACGGGTCGACTACTTCCCGATGGATGCTTCACAGAGCGCCGATTTTGGCCGCCTGGCACGCTACCTGGGTGAACCCGGCGGGCTGACGCGCATCTTCTACCTGGCCACCGCCCCCAACCTGTTCGTGCCAATTGCCAACCACCTGCGCATTGCCGGGCTGGCCGACACCGAAGCGCGCATCGTGCTGGAAAAACCGATCGGTCATTCGCTGGAATCGGCCACAGCCATCAATGAAGCGATTGGCACGGTGTTCGAAGAAAGACAGGTGTTCCGCATCGACCACTACCTGGGCAAGGAAACCGTGCAGAACCTGATGGCCCTGCGTTTTGCCAATGCCCTGCTGGAGCCGGTGTGGCGCAACAACCAGGTCGACCATGTCCAGATCAGCGTTTGCGAGACACTGGGCGTAGAAAACCGCGGTGCCTACTATGATCGCGCCGGGGCTATTCGCGACATGCTGCAGAACCACCTGCTGCAACTGCTGTGCCTGGTGGCCATGGAGCCACCCGCGCAATTCGAGGCAGAGGCGGTACGCGACGAAAAGGTGAAAATCCTGCGCGCCCTCAAGCCGATCACCGGCCAGGATGTGCAGGACAAGACGGTACGTGGCCAATATGGTGCCGGGCGTATCGGCGGCCAGGAAGTGCCGGCCTACTACTTTGAAAAGGACGTCGACAACGACAGCGATACCGAAACTTTCGTTGCCATCGAGGCGCATATCGACAACTGGCGCTGGGCGGGCGTGCCTTTCTATCTGCGCACCGGCAAACGCATGGCGCGGCGCGCTTCGCAGATCGTCATCCAGTTCAAGCCAGTGCCTCACGAACTGTTCAGCGGCGGCCAGGTCAACCAGTTGCTGATACAGCTGCAACCGGACGAACGCATCAGCCTGCGCATGATGACCAAGAGCCCAGGCAAGGGCATGCGCCTGGAACCCGTGGACCTGGACCTTAATCTGGCCCAGGTGTTCAGCCAGACTCGCCGCTGGGAAGCCTACGAGCGCCTGCTGCTGGATGTGCTCGAAGGTGATTCGACACTGTTCATGCGCCGCGATGAAGTGGAAGCAGCCTGGGCTTGGGTAGATCCAATCATCAAAGGCTGTGAAGAGCACTTCCAGGCGCCCCGCCCCTACCCGGCTGGCAGTTTCGGGCCCGAACAAGCCAACAGCCTGCTCGCCAGGCATGGCAGGCATTGGCATGGCTGAATGACCTGCGCGATGGCGCGACCCTTAATCTGAAACAGCAGCAGATGAAGTTCGAAGGTGCGAAATCCATAACGTGAAGGCCATCGCCTGACCATGCCTCAGCCAGCTTGCGCAGGCCGTGACCTGGCCCCGGACCGATGAGCGGGATGCCGCCAGGTGAATATTCATACAGTAGATATTTGCCCCTTACCCGGCATCGCCCTAGAATGGCCCGATGCGCACAGACGACCTCTCTCTCCTGCTGAATTCCCTCAACGATGCCCAACGCCAGGCCGTAGCGGCCACGCTCGGGCGTCAACTGGTGCTTGCCGGCGCCGGTTCCGGTAAAACCCGCGTGCTGGTACACCGCATCGCCTGGCTGATCCAGGTCGAGCAGGCGTCGCCGCACTCGATCCTGTCGGTGACGTTCACCAACAAGGCCGCAGCAGAAATGCGCCAGCGGATCGAGCAACTGCTGGGCATCAACCCGGCAGGCATGTGGGTCGGCACCTTCCACGGCCTGGCCCATCGCCTGTTGCGGGCCCACTGGCAGGAAGCGCGGCTGGTGCAGAACTTCCAGATCCTCGACAGCGACGACCAGCAGCGCCTGATCAAGCGGGTCATGCGCGAGTTGGGCCTGGACGAGCAGAAGTGGCCGGCACGCCAGGCCCAGTGGTTCATCAACGGGCAGAAAGACGAAGGCCTGCGCCCGCAGCATATCCAGGCGGGGGGCGACCTGTTCCTGGCGACCATGCGCGAGGTCTATACGGCCTACGAGCAGGCTTGCGAGCGCGCCGGTGTCATCGATTTCTCCGAGCTGCTGCTTCGCGCCCTGGACCTGTGGCGTGACCACCCGGGCCTGCTGGAGCACTATCAGCGACGCTTCCGCCACGTGCTGGTGGACGAGTTCCAGGATACCAACGCCGTGCAGTACGCCTGGTTGCGCCTGCTGGCACGCGGTGGCGACAGCCTGATGGCGGTAGGCGATGACGACCAGTCGATCTACGGCTGGCGCGGCGCCAAGATCGAAAACATTCACCAGTACACCGCCGACTTCCCCGACGCCGAAATGATCCGGCTGGAGCAGAACTACCGCTCCACCGGCGGCATCCTCAAGGCGGCCAACGCGCTGATCGCCAACAACAGCGGGCGCCTGGGCAAGGAACTGTGGACCGACATGGGCGAAGGCGAACCACTGACCCTGTACGCGGCCTACAACGAGCACGACGAAGCGCGCTATGTCGTGGAAACCATCGAGAGCCTGGTCAAGCAGGGCAATGCGCGCAACGAGATCGCCATCCTGTACCGTTCCAACGCCCAGTCGCGCGTGCTGGAAGAGGCCCTGCTACGCGAGCGCATCCCCTACCGCATCTATGGCGGCCAGCGCTTCTTCGAGCGCGCCGAAATCAAGAATGCCATGGCTTACCTGCGCCTGATCGAAGGGCGTGGCAACGATGCCGCTCTGGAGCGGGTGATCAACGTGCCGCCGCGCGGTATTGGCGAAAAAACCGTCGAAGCCATCCGCGAGCACGCCCGTCACAGCCAGCTGTCCATGTGGGAGGCCATGTGCCAGCTGCTCGCCGCCAAGGCCCTCAAAGGCCGCGCCGCCAGTGCCCTGGGGGCCTTTATCGAGCTGATCGAGGGGCTGGCCGCCAAAGTTGTGGACATGCCGCTGCATACCATGACCCAGACCACCATCGAACAGTCCGGCCTGATCACCTATCACCAGGAAGAAAAGGGTGAAAAGGGCCAGGCACGGGTAGAAAACCTTGAGGAACTGGTCAGTGCGGCACGCAACTTCGAGTCCACCGACGAAGACGCCGACCTTTCCCCGCTCTCGGCCTTCCTTGGCCATGCCTCACTCGAAGCTGGCGATACACAGGCTGATGAGCATGAAGACAGCATCCAGCTGATGACCCTGCACAGCGCCAAAGGCCTTGAGTTCCCATATGTGTTCCTGGTGGGCATGGAAGAAGGCTTGTTCCCGCACAAGATGAGCCTGGAAGAACCCGGCCGCCTGGAAGAGGAGCGACGCCTGGCCTATGTAGGCATCACCCGCGCCATGCGCCAGCTGGTCATGACCTACGCCGAAACACGCCGCCTTTATGGCAGCGAGACTTACAACAAGGTTTCGCGTTTCGTGCGTGAAATTCCGGCAGGCCTGGTTCAGGAAGTACGCCTGTCCAACAGCGTCAGCCGCCCGTTCGGCGGGGCCAAGACGGCCACCAACAGCAACCTGTTCGCCAATGCCAGCATTCCGCAGACCGCGTTCAACCTTGGCCAGCGTGTGCAGCATGCGGTATTCGGCGAAGGTGTGATCCTCAACTTCGAGGGTTCTGGCGCTCAGGCGCGGGTGCAGGTGAATTTTGCCGAAGGTAGCAAATGGCTGATGCTGGGGTATGCCAAGCTCGAGGCTGTCTAAAGCGCACAAGGGTCTGGCCTGCCAACTTTGTAACATCAGGCAAAAGCTCGAAACACTATGTCGCTGGTCATGTGCCCGGGAACCTGTGCACCATGACGCGCGTGCAATCCACAACAGGGGATATCCCACTTATGCAACGTTTTCTTAGCATCGCACTGGCGCTCTGCGTCGGCCTGACGCTGAGCCTGGACGCCAGCGCCAAGCGTTTCGGCGGCGGCAAGAGCTCGGGCTCCGCGCCTATCCACCAGACCCGCCAGGCTACGCCAACCACGCCTGCTGCCGCGCCGACCGCACCTGGCCGTGCACCGGCTGCTGCCAGCGGTGCTTCGCGCTGGTTGGGCCCACTGGCCGGCCTCGCCGCCGGTGGCCTGCTGGCTTCCATGTTCATGGGCGACGGTTTCGAAGGCTTCCAGATCATGGACTTCCTGATCGTGGCGCTCATCGCCTTCCTCGTGTTCCGCTTCATTGCCGCGCGACGTCGCCAGCAGCAGCCACAAATGGCCATGCCAGGCCATGCGCCGATGCAGCGTGAGGCTCACGCGCAGCCTGCGCAGCCGTCGATTTTCGGTGGTTCGGCCGCACCTGCTGCCACAGCCGCACCGGTGATCAACGCGCCGGCCTGGTTCAACGAGCAGAGCTTCCTGGCGGCAGCCCGTAACCACTTCCAGTCGCTGCAGCAGCACTGGGATGCCAATGAAATGGACAAGATCAGCGAGTTCGTTACCCCGCAAATGCTTGAGTTCCTCAAGCGTGAGCGTGCTGAGCTGGGTGATGGCTTCCAGTCTACCTACATCGATAACCTGGAAGTGCAACTGGACGGTGTCGATGACCGCGCCGACCGCACCGACGCTACCCTGACCTTCCGTGGCGTGTCGAAGAATTCGCGCTTCGACCAGGGCGAAGTGTTCAGCGAAAGCTGGCACATGGTTCGCGCCCAAGGCGAGAACCAGCCTTGGCTGGTAGCCGGTATCCGTCAAAACGGCTAACCGCTGCGTGCTAAACAGAGAACCCCGGGCTTGCCCGGGGTTTTTGCTTTTGCCAAAGTGGGCTACTAGGGTATAAGGCGCAGCGTTGTCATCTAGGTTAGAGGAAGTGAACCGTGGAAGAAGTGATCGAACAACTCCGTGAAGCGAATGAGCCGGTACCGGTGCCCCTGGAGCTTCCCGACGAAGACCAGCTGGTAGAGATCGAAGAACAGCTGTTCATCAATATTCCATTCGTGTTCAAAGAGTTTCTGCTGACCGTAAGTGATGTGGTTTATGGCTCTCTTGAGCCTGTTACTGTCACTGATCCGCAGTCGCACACCTACCTGCCAGATGTGGCCTCCAACGCCTGGGATGCCGGCGTACCGCGTGACCTGATTCCGCTGTGCCAGGACGGCGACAATTACTATTGCGTCGAAGAGGACGGCACCGTGGTGCTGTGGGATGCCGAAGAGGAAATTGTCGGCGAAGACAGTTGGGAATCGGTGTGGCACTGGGCGCGAGATGTTTGGCTGGAGAGCTGATCGCTAGCACCTATAGAGAAGCTCGCGATCTGAGTCAGTAACAATGACATCTGAGCGCCTCAAGGTCGTTAAAATCGCCAGGCCTTCTGCGCCTGGCGACATCGCTATAGCCCCATATCTTCGGGCGGACGGGATACCTTGCCCAGGGCGTAACCCCCTCAGTGCGAGTTCTCGCGACTGTTCTCCAGCGTCTCCAGCAACGCGATCTGCATGCGCGTGTGCACGCGGATAAACCAGCGCCACAACAACGCCACCACCACCGCAGCTACCACGGCAATCACCAGCAGCAATTCGCTGGTGGGCAGAATGCTGGCGGACAATGCCGACAGCAGCAGGAAAATCACCAGCAGCGACAACAGCGGGATCACTTCGGCGATCACACGGCGCACGCGCTGGGTATGTCGCCCGGCCATTTCCGGCTTCACGCCCATCTCTGCCAGCAGCATCGAGAGTGCTTTTAGCTTGCGGTACGCGGCGATCAGGAATGGCAGTGACAGCAACAAAGCTGCCCCCCAAATGACGGCCTTCTGCTGGCTGACATCGCTGACCCACTCGCTGAGCCAATTGCCGATACGCCCTGCAAAATAACCGCCACTGAAGAAGATGGCGATCACCAGCGCCAGGTTCACCCCCACCTGCAACAGGATGCGCCGGATCATCGCCGCCAGCATGGCACTCTCGCCCTGCGGCTGGATGTTGCGTAACCACTCGCCATACAACGACAACACGCGTGCGAGGCGGGCGGGCACCACATTGCCCAGTTTCTGCGACAACGGGTCAGCCGCGCGGATCAGATAGGGTGTCAGCAACGTAGTGATTGCCGATACCGCCACCGCCACCGGGTAAAGGAAGTCGCTGGTCACCTGCAGGGTCATGCCCAGCGCGGCAATGATGAAGGAGAACTCGCCAATCTGCGAAAGCCCCATGCCTACGCGCAAAGACGTCCGCCCGTCATTGCCGGCAATGAACGCCCCCATGCCGCAAGACAGCATTTTGCCCAGCACCACCGCCAGGGTGATGACAACGATAGGCCAGGCATAGTCGATCAGTACCTGAGGGTCGATCATCAGGCCGATGGCGACGAAGAAGATGGCACTGAACAGGTCGCGTACAGGCTCGATCAGGCGTTCGATCTTCAGCAACTGGCGTGATTCGGCCATGATCGCGCCAATCAGGAAAGCGCCTAGCACCATGCTGTACTCCAGCTTCACAACCAGCAGGCAGAAGCCGAAACACAGGCCCAGAACAGTGATCAGCAACATTTCGTTGCTTTCGAACTTGGCGACATAGGCCAGTAACCGCGGCACCAGCAAAATACCGATGACCAAGGCGACGATCATGAACAGCGACAGCTTGCCGACAGTGGAGAACACTTCGCCCGAGCTGACCGTGCCGCTGACCGCAATGCCCGACAGCAGGGCAATGATTCCGATACCCAGAATGTCCTCGACGATCAGCACGCCGAAGATCAGCTGGGCAAAGCGCTCGTTCTTCATCTTCAAGTCGTTGAGCGCCTTGACGATGATGGTGGTGGAGGAAATGGCCAGGATGGCGCCCAGGAACAGTGAATCCATGGTGCTCCAGCCAAACCAGCGGCCAATCTCGAAGCCGATCCAGATCATCAGGACGATTTCCAGGAACGCTGCGATGAACGCCGTGGCACCGACCTTGAACAGCTTGCGCAGGCTGAACTCGAGCCCCAGACAGAACATGAGGAATATCACGCCCAGTTCAGCGAGGATCTTGATGGTTTCTTCGTCATGAATAAGGCCGAACGGGGGAGTATGTGGGCCAATGATGAAGCCGGCGACAATGTAGCCCAGCACCACCGGCTGCTTTAGGCGGTGAAAAAGAATGGTGACGACGCCAGCGATCAGCATGATGACTGCCAGGTCCTGGATGAAGCTGATGGCATGCATGGCGTGATACTCCTTATCTCGTCTTTTTTGGGATGCCTGGTCAGACCGCTCCTGCCGAGGCAAACCTGAGCGAGCAGCAAGTACATACTGCATTGAATGCAGCAACGCCCATGTTGCATGGGCGTACTCAGGTTAACATCGCACCCCGCCGCTAAAAGTCGGTGCAATATGCAGAAACAGATCGGCTGGAAAAGCGCTCGTGATGGCATGATCAGCGTGACGACAGCGCGCCGGCCAACGTCCCGTATCAGCAAGGCAAATTCAAAGAGGGGAACAGAAGTGTCAGCAGATAGCGCCCTCCATTCGCCCGATTCAGCGCAACCTCACCGTGAGCACACTATGGAACCTGGAAACGCCCAGCTGAGCATGACCGTCCTGATGACCCCGGACATGGCCAACTTTTCTGGCAACGTACATGGCGGCACCCTGCTCAAGTACCTCGACGAAGTGGCTTATGCATGCGCCAGCCGTTACGCCGGCAGTTATGTGGTGACCCTGTCGGTCGACCAGGTGATCTTCCGTGAACCCGTGCACGTGGGTGAACTGGTGACCTTCCTTGCGTCGGTCAACTACACCGGCAACACTTCGATGGAAGTTGGCATCAAAGTCGTGACCGAGAACATTCGCGAGCGCTCGGTGCGCCATTCCAACAGCTGCTTCTTCACCATGGTCGCGGTCGACGACAACCGCCGCCCGGTACCGGTGCCACCACGCCAGCCGCACAGCAGCGAAGAAAAGCGCCGCTTCCTGCAGGGCCAGCAGCGCCGGCAGATCCGCCAGGAGCTGGAAAAGCGCTACCAGGACCTGAAAACCGACGCCATTTAAAGCGCGAGCAACTGCGCTTCGAAGCGCACCCGTGGGTGCGCAATACGGTCCTGGGCCCGTACCAGCTGCAATTCGTAGCTGGCGCAGGCCTGGGTTTCCAGCAGCACTTCATGCACTGCCGCAGCCGTGAATTCGAATGCCTGCACCCAGCTGTCGCCAAGCAGCACACGCGCCAGGAACAGGCCTGAGGTCAGGTCACCCACCCCCACCGGCTGACGCGGAAACGCCAACAGTGGGCGGCGCAAGTGCCAGCTTTGCTCGGCGGTCACCAGCAACATTTCGAACTGTTCTTCGGCCCGCCCGGGGTACGCCAGATGCTTGACCAGTACAACCTGCGGACCACGCTCCAGCAGGCTGCGCGCCATGTTCACGCAATCCTCCAGCGACTGGGCGCGCCGCCCACTGAAGCTGTCCAGCTCCAACTGGTTGGGGCACAGGATGTCCGCTGTGGCTGCAGCCTCGTCAAGCAGGAACTCACTGACTTCGGGCGGCACGATGCAGCCCTTTTCCGGGTGCCCCATGACCGGGTCGCACAGGTATAACGCTTTTGGGTTTACCGCCTTGATCCGCTCGACACCGGCCAGGATCGCTCGCCCTTGTTCGGCACTGCCCAGATAGCCGGAAAGCACTGCATCGCAGTGGCCCAGCTCGCCGATGTTGGAAATGCCTTCCACCAACGCAGGAATTTGCGCTGGGGCAAGCACTTCACCCGCCCACTGGCCATACTGTGTGTGATTGGAGAACTGCACGGTATTGAGGGGCCAGGCATTGACCCCGATACGCTGCATGGGGAATACCGCGGCGCTGTTGCCGGCGTGGCCGAACACCACGTGGGACTGAATGGCGAGCAGGTGCGGGGTACGTTTCATGCGGGAGGTTTCCAAAGCTGTTTCTAGGATTGTGCGCAGCGCAGTATGAACTCGATTGCTACCTGTACGACAGGCCAGGAACGCAGTTAAGCTGGATCTACCTGTTTGGAGCATATGCAAATGTTGACCCTGGAGAACCTCTTCGTCCTGATGCTGGTAGCCACGGCAGGCGCCTGGTTGTGGCACAACCATGGGTTGCGTGAAAAGGCCCTGGAACGGGTCAAACAGCATTGCGCCAAACTCGACCTGGAGTTGCTTGACGATGCCGTAGCGCTCAAGCGCATCGCCTTTGTCCGGGATGCCAATGGCCGCAAGCGCCTGGCACGCGTCTATGCCTTCGAATTCACCGTCACGGGTGAGCAACGTCACCCCGGCACCGCAACCCAGTTCGGCGCCCACAGCGTGCAGATTGAACTGGCGCCCTACCCGTTCGAAATCAAGACCCCACCGCGCGCTGACAACGTCATAGAGATGCAGCAATGGCGCCAGGAGCACAACCGCTGGCGCAACTGATCAACTGACGCGACATTCATCCAACCCGGCTTGCAATGCGGGTTGCGGTTGCGGCTGATCGAAAATCAGCTCGATACGCGTGTCCTTGCGCCAGTCGCTGGGCTGCCAAGCGGGCATATCCCCATTCAGCCCATTGAATGACCACCAGCCCTCCATGCTGTGGATAACTCCTTTGGCCCGTCGCCATGGCCAAGCACACAAGAAAGCCTTTAGCCGCTGTGGATAAAACTGTTGGCCAGGATGCCACCGCCAGCCAATACTCCATCCGCCCTCCCCCTGCTGGACAAGGCAAATGGGTAGACTGGGGTCAGCCCACAGTGCTGCTGGTGCGATTCCAGGATTGTCGACAATCCTGTTTTTCAAGAATGGGCTGTCAACAATCTGTGGCGATACAGTCGGGAGGCCGGACAAAGGCAACTGCCCCTGCACGGTCCACATGATTCTCTTTTCTTTAAATTGATTACTTATCAACAACTTATGTATTTCATCCACAGCCTCTGACTTATTGAAAACCACGCTTTCAGAGGCGTTGAAAGCCTGCTGTTGAGCCTCTGGAAGTGGCTCGTTTCGAGCCATGGCCTGGGCATCCACAACCATCAGGAGTGGCTGAATTGTCAGCACTCCAACCCAAGGCGCTTGTTGCAACTGAGCCAGCAGCTGCAACGGATGGCCCAGGCCGGAAGGTTCGATAAACAGCCGGTCAGGCCGCGATTTGCGTAGCAGTCTTCCCAGGCCCACCTGGAACGGCATGCCATTGACGCAGCACAGGCAGCCGCCTGCGACCTCGCCGATGGCGATGCCGTCTTCGTCACGGCTGAGTATGGCTGCATCCAGGCCGACAAGGCCGAACTCGTTGATCAATACCGCCCAGCGCTCGTTGGCGGGGCGCTGGGCCAGCAAGTGACGGATCAAAGTGGTCTTGCCAGCACCCAGCGGGCCAGCAATTACATGGGTGGGAATGTTCTGCAACATGGCGTGGCTTCAGGCGGCGGTGATGCCCCACTATGCGCTGTCAGGCCAGCCAGTCAAGGCTGAGCAGCAAACGCCCCTGCTGTGCCGAAGGCGACCGATGAACCAGGCCTGCACCTTCATTACCCTGCCATTTTTCACCTTTGAGTATCGCCACCTCACCGGCTTGCAGCTGTTGGATGTTATCCACAGACGGCTGAGCTGTGTGTAACTCACCACGACCGCTAACCCGCTCTTGCAACCATTCGCTACCTGGGCCGACATAGGTGGTGAGCAGGCGCAACGGTACGTTATCCACATGGAAGCGCGGGCACATCGGACTGTCCAGAACGCGCAAGCGCAAACCTACACGTCGTGCGCCAACCAGACAGGTATAAGCCGCCACTAACCAGGTCACATCAGCAACGAACGCTTCATATCCATGCAGATCCGCCGCTTCACGCAGCAGATCTGGCAATACCGGCTTCTGTTCCTCGTCCACATCAATTACCCGCTGATCAGCCAAGGGCTGGCCAAGGCTGAGCACCAATGCGGCAAAGTCCTCCAGTTGTGCCGGCAAGCGCCGCCGCCATACGGCCAGGTTCACGCCATCCTGCAGCACTTCGGCCAGCACCTGAGGCGTCTCGCCAAACACTTGAAAGATATCCACAGGTCGGTGCGCCAGGTTCATGCTGCCGCTTCCTCATGCCATGGGCCAAATGGGTCAGGTAAACGCAACCAGCCCATGTGTCCCAAGCCCATTTCTTTATCCGTCAACAGGCATGCATCAAGGGCTGTGGATAATTTTTCGACGTCGATATTCTGCCCAATAAACACCAATTCCTGGCGGCAGTCACCGGTCTCAGCGGTCCAGTGTTTCAAGATCGCGTTCGTGTTATCCACATCTTGTGGCCACTGCTCGCGTGGCACGAAGCGCCACCAGCGGCCAGCCAGACCATGGCGCATCATGCCGCCCGCTTGCGACCAGCTGCCAGCTTCCTGATATTTGCTGGCCAACCAGAAAAACCCTTTGGAACGCAGCAGCCTTCCGTTTTCCCAGTTCTTGTGGATAAAGTCGTAAAAGCGCTGTGGATGAAGCGGGCGTCGGGCCTGCCAGGTCATGGCCGCGATACCGTACTCTTCTGTTTCTGGTACATGTTCACCGCGCAGCTCCTGCAGCCAGCCTGGTGCCTGGGCGG
Organism: Pseudomonas sp. 2,4-D; assembly: GCF_030418155.1. Lineage (NCBI taxonomy): Bacteria > Pseudomonadati > Pseudomonadota > Gammaproteobacteria > Pseudomonadales > Pseudomonadaceae > Pseudomonas > Pseudomonas sp. 2,4-D. The sequence continues at coordinate 169,873 of NZ_JAUHUI010000001.1, read as the reverse complement.
CCTGATCGAAGTCGAACAGTCCGGTGTCGAGAATACGTGCCAACGGCACTTGGCCCATGACCATGGGTACGATCTGCGCTCGGGCATTGAGGCTGCGCAAAATAGCGATGAGTTCTTCGCGCTCATGTTGGCTGATCAGGTCGATCTTGCTCAGCAGCAGCACATCTGCGAACTCGACCTGCTCGATCAGCAAATCACTGATCGACCGCTCGTCTTCTTCGCCCAACGTTTCACCACGGCTGGCCAGGCTGTCTGCTGCTTGATAGTCGCGCAGGAAGTTCAAGCCATCGACCACGGTGACCATGGTGTCCAGTCGCGCCATATCGGACAGACTGCGACCCAGCTCGTCACGGAAAGTGAAGGTCTCAGCCACTGGCAGTGGCTCAGAGATACCGGTGGATTCGATCAATAAATAATCGAAACGTCCCTCTTCGGCCAGCCGTGCAACCTCCTCAAGCAGGTCTTCGCGCAACGTGCAGCAAATGCAGCCGTTGCTCATCTCGACCAGTTTCTCTTCAGCGCGGTTGAGGCTGACATTGCGCTGCACCTCACTGGCATCGATGTTGATTTCACTCATATCGTTGACGATTACCGCCACCCGCAGTTTGTCGCGGTTGCGCAGCACATGGTTGAGCAGCGTGCTCTTGCCGGCGCCCAAAAAGCCGGACAGCACGGTGACGGGAAGACGATTGGACATGGCGAACCCCTTCAGGCAGACGCATTCGAAACGATGCATTGCACAATGTTATAAAGTAACAATACAATTTCGCCAAGTGGTTCTCGACGGACGAGTGCTCACAGGGGATGAAAATGAATCTGCCACGCGTCATGGCATTGCTGGTGCTCACCATGCCTGCCTCGCTATTAGCCATGCCGCAAAACAGTGCATTGGCCCTTTGTACGCGAAGCGCGACGCTACTCGCTTGCCAAGACGGCAAAGGCAACTACTACAGCGTGCGCACCGAAGGCAGCACGTTCTACCTTCGCGGCTATGACTTCAGCAGCCGCCGACTATGGGCACAAACCAACAGCCGCTATGGCACGTTGACTTTTTTTTCCGGCCTGGCCAGCAATGGTGAGGCCTGGGTGGGATACAGCCGCCGAGTAGGCTGGACCACCTTGAACCGCGTATCGAGTTCCAGCGGGGAGCGCTTCAAGCTGCATTGCAGTTTGATCGAGGGCTGCCGTTGATGCCTCCTTTGTTTTGAAGGTTTTTCCTCTGCTGCCTATTTGCACATCAGCTTCGAGCGCTTGCTGAAAACGCCTGCCTTGATCAGCCGTTCTCAGGACGAAAAGCTATGCCGTAACCGCGTCGAGGCAATGGTTGAAAATGAAATGTTCCACGTGGAACTATTCGTTTCCCTACCGACTTCTGGAACTGGCCATGCTCGGCTGCTCTAACGGCAACAGAGACTGCATGCCCACGACGCGGTTGCCACCAGGCAGTGGCAATGGGACTTCAGCTGCGCGGTTTGACCGTCCCGCAGTCATTGCCTAGCCACACCGCACGCGTGTTCATGCTGCCTTGCTGCTGCACACCCGAAGCGTTGAACGTGCCACTGACCTGGGTGGTGAATTCCCGATCACTGAGAAATGTAGCCTGGCCACTACCCTGTGCCTTCGGGCAGCTGAACTGGAATTTCCACACGTTACCGGTACGGTCGGTAATCTTCTGAGTGCAGCCCGATTTCGGGTCCTGCAGCGGAATGTCATTCGTTGCCACCTGTTCTGGTGTCAGGCACGAACGCACACCCTTGCCACCTACACTTACCCCTTGTTTGGCCAATACCCCTTCCATCATTGCGCGCTGCTCTGGCGGCAGGTTCTTCAACTGGCCAAGCATGAATTCCATGTCGGGTAGAGGCTTGCCATCGACCTGCATGTTGCTGGTGGTCAGCTCCCACAACCCCGGTTGCAGCATCTGGGCTTGCACCAGCGGACTGCTCATGCCTAGGGCCAACGCCAACAGTGGCAGACGAATCTTCATGGACGAACGCTCCTGGAAAAAAGCCGGTCAAACGGGCCGGACTGAGCCTTAGACGCCAAATCCGTCTGCGGGTTGCAGGCGGACCGGGAACGTGTTCTGTTACCTCAAGTGTACTCGGCAAGCAGGATGCATATGGATTACCACAGCCCCTACTTCTTTGGTTACCTACTCGGCCTGATCCATCTGCTGGGTATTGTCGCCGCACTGCATGCGCTGTTCACCGTGCGAACAGCTCAGGGCGCCATTGCGTGGGCGATGCCCTTGCTCTTCATCCCCTACCTCACCTTGATCCCCTACCTGATCTTCGGCGCCCGCTCGTTCTATGCCTACATCAAGGCTCGGCGCCAGGCCAACCAGGAAATGCACGTGGCCATGGCCAACCTCAACTGGCGGCCCTGGGTTGAAGAAGCCCTTACCGCCCGCGAGTCCGAAAGCTACACAGCCTTGCGCGCCATGCCCAAGCTGGGTCGCATGCCATGCCTGGCAAATAACCAGGTGAAACTGCTGATCAATGGCAAGGCCACCTTCGATGCCATCTTCGCAGCCATCGAAAAAGCACGCGATGTGGTACTGGTGCAATTCTTCATTATTCATGACGACACCCTAGGCAAGGCACTGCAGCAACTCTTGCTACGCAAAGCCGCCGAAGGCGTGCAGGTGTTCGTGCTGTACGACCGTGTCGGCAGCCACGCCTTGCCGGCCAGCTACAGCCAGATGCTGCGTGACGGCGGCGTGCAGATCCATGCATTCGCCACCCGTCGCGGCTGGTTCAACCGCTTCCAGGTGAACTTTCGCAACCATCGCAAGATTGTGGTGGTGGATGGCTTGCTCGGCTTCATCGGCGGTCACAATGTGGGCGACGAGTACCTGGGTGAACATCCACAGCTTTCCCCCTGGCGTGACACCCACGTACAGATCAGCGGGCCGGTACTGGCCTGCCTGCAAGAGTCGTTCGCCGAGGACTGGTATTGGGCCACGCGCCAGCTACCGCCGCTGATCCTGCCCGATACGTACCCGGATAACGGCGTGCTGTGTCAGGCCTTGGCCAGCGGCCCGGCAGACCCACAAGAAACCTGTTCGCTGTTCTTCCTTGAGGCGATTCATTCGGCCACCCGCAGGGTGTGGATCACGAGCCCCTACTTCATCCCTGACGAGGCCGTATTCGCCGCCTTGCGGCTGGCGGTACTACGAGGAGTCGATGTGCGGGTGCTGATCCCGTCACGGCCGGACCACCGCATCGTCTACGCCGCCTCCAGCCTGTTTGCCTTCGAAGCGGTGCGCGCGGGGGTACGGATGTTCCGTTACCAACCCGGGTTTCTGCATCAGAAGGTGGTGCTGGTGGATGATGACGTCAGCGCGATTGGGAGTGCCAACCTGGACAACCGCTCGTTCCGCCTGAACTTCGAGATTACCCTGCTGACAGTCGATCGCGGGTTCGCCGACCAAGTCGAGCACATGCTCCAGGAAGACTTCGAACACGCGCGGGAAATTACTGCAGAAGACACCCAAGATACCCATCGACTGCAGCAATTGGGGATGCGAATTGCGCGGCTGATATCGCCGATTCTTTAGGGTGAGCACACCCGTTGAAAGCGGCCTTTCGCGATAAAGGCCACTCCTCCAGAGCCACATCGGGGCTGTGACACTCGCGATTTCAGCGATACAGGTCTTCCCGCGTCCAGGGCAGGTCATGATGCCCGTCGGCGTATGGCTTCACTGCCAATATCTGGTGCAGGTTGATCCAGCCCTTCTGAAAGGCGTAGGCACACCCGGCCAAGTACAAACGCCAGATCCGCAGGGTCTTCTCAGGCACCAGCGCTGCAGCCTTGTGCAACTGGTTCTCCAGGTTCTCGCTCCAGTGGTGCAAGGTTTTGGCGTAGTGCAGGCGCAGGCTCTCCACGTCCACCACCTCAAGCCCGGCTTCACAGATACTGGCGCTGATCATCGACAGGTGCGGCAGTTCGCCGTGGGGGAATACATAGCGATCGATGAACTCACCGGCCCCGCGCCCGACTGGTCGGCCATCGACGTGCTTGGCAGTGATGCCGTGGTTCATCACCACTCCCCCTTCCCTCACCGCCCCGAACAGCTTCTGGCAGTACAGCGCCAGGTTGGCATGCCCGACATGCTCGAACATACCCACGCTGACAACCTTGTCGAAGCGACCATCCTGAGGCAGATCGCGGTAATCGAGAATCTGCAGGTCAACCTTGTCGGCAAGCCCTTCCGCTTGCACACGCTTGCGGCCGAGCTTCAATTGCTCCTTGCTCAGGGTAATGCCGAACACCTTGGCGCCATATTCACGGGCAGCGAACCGCGCCAGCCCGCCCCAGCCACAGCCAACATCGAGCAGGTAGTCACCGGCATCCAGACGCAGCTTGCGGCACAGGTGGTCAAACTTGTCCTGCTGCGCCTGGTCGAGCGTATTGTCCGGCTCACGGAAGTAGGCGCAAGAATAGGCCATGTCCTGGTCCAGCCAAAGCTGGTAGAACGCGTTAGACACGTCATAGTGGTAGGAGATTGCCTTGGCGTCAGTGCTCTTGTCATGAGACACACGTGGCGGCGGCGTTTCATCCTCATCCGCCAGCAGCGCTTCGCTCAGCTCGTCGCACACGCGGATGGCCTCACCGATATCGCCTTCCAGCTCCAGCTTGCCTTCGACGAATGCGGTGCCCAGTTGGTCCATGCTTGGGTGGGTCAACTGGCTGATCAGCTGCGGTTCCTTCACCAGAATGGTGACCTGAGGACTAGGTCCAAGATCAAACTGGTTACCGTCCCACAGCTTCAGCCTCAGCGGCAGATGCAAGCTCTGCAATGCAGGTGGAAGTTGAGCAAGCATGAATCACCCCTCCTGTCCGTAATTGGCCACGACGCCTAATATTTCGAACGTCACCGGATCAGAGTAGTTCATCTGTAGGATGTTTCCTCTAAGCAAGACCTTGGTCTAGAACCAACTGATCTTATCCATGCAGCAGATTGTATACAATCTTTCCGTCTCAGCTTAACCTTGTGCCCTCTCGCGCTTCTACATCCTGGAGTTGAACCCATGAAATCCTATGACGTGGTGATCATCGGCGGTGGCCCTGGCGGCTACAACGCAGCCATCCGTGCTGGCCAGTTGGGCCTGAGCGTTGCCTGCGTGGAAGGCCGCTCGACCTTGGGCGGTACCTGCCTGAACGTCGGCTGCATGCCATCCAAGGCGCTGCTGCATGCTTCGGAGCTTTACGAAGCTGCCAGCGGTGACGAGTTCGCCCACCTCGGTATCGAAGTAAAGCCCACCCTCAACCTCGCCCAGATGATGAAACAGAAGGATGAGAGCGTGACAGGCCTGACCAAGGGCATCGAATACCTGTTTCGCAAGAACAAGGTCGAGTGGATCAAAGGCTGGGGCCGCCTGGACGGCATCGGCAAGGTCGTGGTCAAGGCCGAAGACGGTAGCGAAACCGCGTTGCAGGCCAAGGACATCGTCATTGCCACCGGCTCTGAGCCCACCCCTCTGCCAGGTGTGACCGTCGACAACCAGCGCATCATTGACTCGACCGGCGCGCTGTCGCTGCCGCAAGTGCCCAAGCACCTGGTCGTCATCGGTGCTGGCGTGATCGGTCTTGAGCTGGGTTCGGTCTGGCGCCGCCTGGGTAGCCAGGTCACTGTCATCGAATACCTGGATCGCATCTGCCCAGGCACTGACACGGAAACGGCCAAGACCCTGCAGAAGGCGCTCGCCAAGCAAGGCATGGTGTTCAAGCTGGGCAGCAAAGTGACTCAGGCTACCGCAGGTGCCGATGGCGTCAGCCTGACGCTGGAGCCTGCCGCAGGGGGTACCGCAGAATCGCTGCAAGCCGATTACGTGCTGGTGGCTATCGGCCGTCGCCCTTATACCAAAGGGCTTAACCTGGAAAGCGTGGGCCTGGAAGCCGACAAGCGCGGCATGCTCGGCAACGAGCACCACCGTACCTCAGTGCCGGGTGTCTGGGTGATTGGCGACGTCACTTCGGGCCCAATGCTGGCGCACAAGGCGGAAGACGAAGCGGTGGCCTGTATCGAACGCATCGCCGGCAAGCCCCACGAGGTCAACTACAACCTCATCCCTGGCGTGATCTATACCCGCCCGGAGATGGCCACCGTGGGCAAGACTGAAGAGCAGCTCAAGGCCGAAGGGCGTGCCTACAAGGTTGGCAAGTTTCCCTTCACCGCCAACAGCCGTGCCAAGATCAATCACGAGACCGAAGGCTTCGCCAAGGTCATCGCCGATGCCGAAACCGATGAAGTACTAGGTGTGCACCTGGTGGGCCCAAGCGTCAGCGAGATGATTGGTGAGTTCTGCGTGGCTATGGAGTTCTCGGCCTCGGCAGAAGATATCGCCCTCACCTGCCACCCGCACCCGACGCGCTCCGAGGCCCTGCGCCAGGCGGCGATGAATGTGGATGGCATGGCCATGCAAATCTGACGAGCCCCATTCGCTGCGTCGGGGATAGAGCCGCCTTTAATTCCGGCTGGCTCTATCTCCAGGTATCAAGTCACAGCCAAGCCTTGATCTGCGCGCTCACTGCGTCGGTGGAGATACCGTAGCGGTCATGCAGCGTCGGCAGAGCGCCGGCATCGAGGAAGGCATCGGGCAAGGCGACCTGGCGGAATGTCGGCGTTACTCCGTTGCGCAGCAGCAGGCCCGCCACCGCCTCGCCGAGGCCGCCGATGATCGAATGGTTTTCGGCGGTGACCACCAGCCGTCCAGACTTTCGTGCCTCAGCCAGAATCGTCTGTTCGTCCAGTGGCTTGATGGTGGGTACGTGTAGTACTGCCACATCGACGCCATCCTTCTGCAAATGCGCTGCGGCCTCTAGCGAGCGCATGGTCATCAGACCGGTGGAGATGATCAGCACGTCCTTTCCGGTGCGCAGGGTCTTGGCCTTGCCGATCTCGAACTTGTAGCCATATTCGTCCAATACCAGCGGCACGTTGCCGCGCAGCAGGCGCATGTACACCGGTCCCTGATGGGCGGCGATGGCGGGCACCGCCTGCTCGATCTCCAGAGCGTCGCATGGGTCGACGATCATCAGGTTCGGCATGGCGCGGAAGATTGCCAGATCATCCGTTGCCTGGTGGCTGGGGCCGTAACCGGTGGTCAAGCCCGGCAACCCGCAGACGATCTTGACGTTGAGGTTCTCCTCGGCGATGGCCATGCAGATAAAATCATAGGCCCTACGCGAAGCGAATACCGCGTACGTGGTGGCGAACGGCACGCAGCCTTCGCGTGCCATGCCAGCGGCTGCACTCATCAGCAATTGCTCGGCCATGCCCATCTGATAGAAACGTTCCGGGTGCGCCTTCGCGAAAATGTGCAGGTCGGTGTACTTGGACAGGTCCGCCGACAGGCCGACGATGTCCGAACGCTGTTCGGCCAGTGCCGCCAACGCATGACCGAACGGCGCTGAGCGGGTGGCCTGGCCCTCGGCAGCGATCGAAGCGATCATGGCCGAGGTTGTCAGGCGCTTCTTGCCGGTTTCGGTGGTGTTTACGCGGCTCATACGATTCTCCCGACCTGAAGGTTTTGCAATGCCAGATCCCACTCGTTTTCATCGACGCGGATGAAGTGGGTTTTTTCACGTGACTCGAGAAAGTCCACACCCTTGCCCATCTTGGTATCGCAGATGATGACCCGCGGCTGTGCACCTTGATGGTTGCGTGCGGCGTCGAACGCGGCGACCAGGGCCCCGATGTCGTTGCCGTCCACGCGCTGGGTAAACCAGCCAAACGCCTGCCAACGATCAACGATGGGCTCGAATGCCAGCACTTCGCTGGAGTAGCCGTCGGCTTGCTGGTTGTTGACGTCGATGATTGCGATGAGGTTGTTCAGTTTCCAATGTGAGGCCGACATCGCGGCTTCCCAGGTTGATCCTTCGTTCAATTCGCCGTCCGAGAGCAGGTTGTAGACAAACGAATCCGATTTCTTGCGTTTCAGGCCCAGGCAGGCACCGACCGCTATGCCCAAGCCGTGGCCGAGCGACCCCCCGGTTATTTCCATGCCCGGCGTGTAGGCGGCCATGCCCGACATCGGCAGGCGGCTGTCGTCCGAACCATAGGTTTCCAGTTCCTCCAGGGGGATCACGCCGGCTTCGATCAGCGCTGCATACAGGGCGATGGCGTAGTGACCGATGGACAGGTAAAAGCGGTCGCGTTGCTCCCATTCGGGGTTGTGGGGCTGATAGCGCAGCGCATGGAAGTACGACACGGCCAGCAAGTCAGCGGCGCCGAGGGCCTGGCCGACATAACCCTGGCCCTGGACCTGCCCCATGCGCAGGGCATGGCGGCGAATGTTGTACGCGCGTTCGGCGAGCGCCGAGAGCGAAGTGTCGGGTGCGTTGACAGTCATGGTGACTACTCCAGCGAGTTAACGATTGACCGATGCGGCGGGAATGCGCAGGACCAGCGTGGCCCCCGCGAGCAGCACTGCGGTGATCAGGTACATGCCGATGGCACTGGAACCGGTGGAAGTGGTGATCCAGCCGATCAGGTAAGGCGAGCAGAACCCGGCAAGGTTGGCGAAACTGTTGATACCAGCGATACCTGCTGCGGCTGACACGCCGCCGAGCAGCGTAGTGGGCAGCATCCAGAACAGTGAGGAAGCCGAGAGCACGCCAGCTGCTGCAAGGCACAGGCTGAGTACCGACAGCAGCAGGTTGCCGCCCAGCAGTGCCGCCAGCGTCAGGCCGATGGCGCCTGCGATCATCGGGACAACCAGATGCCAGCGACGTTCGCGATGCTTGTCGCCACTACGGCCCATCAGCAGCATGGCGACGATGGCGCACATGTAAGGCAGGCTGGTCAGCATGCCGATATGCAGTGGGTCCGATACCCCGGCATTGCGGATCAGGGTCGGCAGCCAAAAGGTAATCGCGTACTGGCCCATGACTACACAGAAGTAGATGCAGGCCAGCAGCCATAGGCGGCGATCGCGGATGAATTCCCGAGGTGAGGCATGAGTGACCTTGTGGGCGTTGTCCTCGGCGAGCTCCTTGGTAACCAGTTCCTTTTCTTCATCGGTCAGCCAGGTGGCCTGATGCACGCCATCTTTGAGATAGGTCAGTACCAACAACCCGACGATGACGGTTGGAATTGCCTCGATGACGAACATCCATTGCCAGCCCGCCCAGCCATGAAAACCTGCGAACTGATTCATGATCCAACCTGACAGTGGGCCGCCAATCATCCCCGACAATGGAATCGCGACGAACCAAAGCACGGTCATCTTTGCGCGACGGTAGGACGGGAACCAGTAGGTCAGGTACAACAACAGGCCAGGAGCCAGACCCGCTTCAGCGATGCCAAGCAGAAAACGCAGGGCATAAAACTGCCAGGCGGTTTCAACGAAGGCAAAGAGGGCGGAAATGATCCCCCAGGAAATCATGATCCGGGCGATCCAGCGGCGTGCGCCGACCCTGTGCAGGATCAGATTGCTGGGCACTTCGCAGAGAAAGTAGCCAATGAAGAACATGCCGGCGCCCAGGCCGTAAACGGCCTCGCTTAGGGCCAGGTCGCTCATCATCTGCAACTTGGCGAAGCCCACGTTTACCCGGTCCAGATAGGCACACAGGTAGCACAGCATCAGGAACGGCATCAGTCGCCAGGCAGTCTTGCGGTATGCGTTGGAGCGCACGGCCGAAACCGCGTCCAATGACAGGGTGGTAATCATGATGGTCTGATCTCTTGTTTTTATCGATTCAGAACAGCGTCAGCCGCACGGGCTGACGCAATGTGCATCAGTGAATGAGCATGCCGCCGTTTACATCCAGGGTGATTCCGGTCAGGTAGGTCGACAGATCGCTGGCCAGAAACAATGCCGCGTTAGCGACGTCTTGCGCTTCGCCCAGACGACCCAGTGGAATACCGTCGATGATTGCGTGGCGACGATCGTCCTGCATCAAACCGCCAGTGATGTCCGTGTGAATCAGACCCGGGGCGATGGCGTTCACGCGCACGTTATCCGGCCCCAGCTCTCGTGCCATGGCCTTGGCCAGGCCCAGTACCCCCGCTTTCGCTGCGCTGTAGTGCGGGCCACCGAAGATGCCGCCGCCACGCTGTGCCGATACCGAGGACATGCAGACAATGCTGCCCGAACGTTGCTCGCGCATCAGGGGAATGACGGCCTGAGACATCAGCAGAGTGCCGCGCAGGCTGACGTCGAGCACCTTGTCGTAGTCGCTGTGCTTGATGTCCAGGGTCTTGAGGGGTTGGGTGATGCCAGCGTTGTTGACCAGCACGTCGATGCGGCCATAGTGCTCGATGATCTGTGCAACGGCCTGGTTTACCTGTGCCTGATCGGCGACGTTGGCCGCTAGGCCGAGATGTCCTTCGCCAAGAGACGCTGCGGCATCGCGGGCAGCGGCTTCATCCAGGTCGAGGATCACCACGCGGGCACCTTGAGCAGCGAATGTGGCCGCAGTTGCCCGGCCGATCCCGCGTGCCGATGCGGCGCCAGTGATGATTGCGACTTTGCCTTGAAGAAGCATGGGTGTGACCTCTGATTGTTTTTATAGGTCGATTCAGCGGAATCGATGGGCCTACTTTGGTCTCGGCCCAGGCCCTGAGCAATAACGCAAAAATCATTGGGTGCTGAAAAAAATTCAGCACTCGTCACCCTGATTGCTAAATGATTGAATGAAGGTCCCCAATAAAAATATGCGCTGCGAGCGAAGTGACTGATATGCGATCTGTTGACGATACCGCGCCGGCCCTTCCACCCCTGAGAGCGATTCAGGCCTTTGAGCAAACTGCTCGCTTCGGTAATGTTGCGCGCGCTGCGGAAGTGCTAGACCTCACCCCTTCGGCTGTCAGTCATCAATTGGCCAAGCTCGAAGCAATGATTGGTCGACAACTGTTCTTTCGCGCGGCGCGTGGCGTCAGCCTCACCCCCGTTGGCGAGCAGTATCTGAAAGACGTTTCCGGCATTCTGCACAGTCTTTCCGTCGCCACAGAACGGGCCAGCAGCGACGTCAGCCTCGATTGCCTGCGTTTGCATTCGTCACCGAGTTTCGGCCTGCTGTGGCTAATGCCAAGGCTGGAGGCATTTCGGATGGCGCACCCGGATATCCAGATCAACTTGTCGTGCTCTTATGAATCTCTGCATTTCAGTCGAGACAAGATTGACGTAGACATTCGCCATGGCGAACCCAATTGGCCTAGCTACGAGGTGCGCACTTTAGGCAATGAGGCATTTGCCGTGCTGGCCTCACCGAAACTGCTGGCCCGGCATAGGATCGACGACGCGTCGGATCTACTGCGTCGGGACTTGATTCTCTCCGAGGCCACATTGTTGAAATGGCCGGCCTGGTTCGCTCGACACGGTCTCGCCCGCCCGGAAAAGCCCTACGCGTTGAGTTTCGATCGTTCCTACATGTCCCTGGAGGCCGCCAGTCACGGGCTGGGTTTTGCACTCGAAAGCACGTTATTAGCGCAGAAGTACCTTGCGTCCGGAACACTGGTGGAAGTCGTACCACACATCTTCAGCGCGCCTGTGGCGGCCCATCATCTGGTGTTTCCGAAAGCGCATTCCGGGTTCGAACGGGTCAGGCGTTTCTTGGCGTGGATGGAGAGGGAGCTCGGGCATGGCTTCGTGTTTTAGGAATGCTGATGATCGCGTGCATGTTGCTGTGACCAGAGTTCGGAATGGCGGATCGCAACGGTCCAGAGCCTACGAGCGTAGAGCTTCCAGCAAGGCCTGGCTGATAGGTTGGTTATCGCTGCTTGGCGATTGGACTGAGCCTGCCCCCGAAGCGTTCTCTAATTCCATGGACTCCCCGCCCAGTAACTCTCCGAGTTGAGTTGCCTCGCCTCATGGGGCGATCTTCCACTCCATTCCTTGAAGGCGCGAGTGAAAGCGCTGTGCTCCGAATAGCCCAACAGCATGGCGATATCCACGATTTGCAGGCGTGGATCGCGCAGGTACGACAACGCTAGTTCGTGGCGGACCAAGTTCAGCTCATAGCGAAAGCTGGTGCCGGCTTCTTGTAGACGGCGCTGTAGCGTGCGTGACGAGGTGCCCAGCTGGGGGCTTATTCGCTCTATGCTCGGCTCACCTTCGCGCAGAGCATGGGTGATGGTCTTACGCAGCTGTTCCACGAATTCATCCTGCTGTGGCAACTGGGCCAGCAGACGATCCGCATGTTGTTCCAACAGGGAGACCAGCGCCGGGTCGGGGCTCTTGAAGGGCAGTTCGAGCAGTTGCGCGGAGAAACGCAGTACCGCCTCGGCCTGGCCGAAGCGTACCGGACAGCCGAAGAAGGCTTCATACGGACTGGTATCGAGGGGGCTGGGATGATTGAAATCGATTCGTAACGGGTTGGCCGTGCCGCGCACTAGGGCACGGCAGAACTGCACTATGGCAACCATACCGGTTTCGTTCACCAAGGGTCCGGGCTGGTACTGGCTGACATCCCAGACCAGTTCGAACCAGCCGTCGCCGTCGCGGCGAGTCATGGGAATGACGTCGTACACCAGGCGAATGTAGCGCTCCAGGCGTTGCATAGCCGTACCGAAATTACCACAGGCCAGCAGCACCGAACCGAGCACACCGATATGCCGGGCGCTGATGGTTTGACCGACGTGCAGGCCCAGCAGCGGGTCGTCCAGTGCCTGCGCCGCCGTCAGCAGCAGGCGATCCCAGCATTCCACATCAACGCCGCCGACACCCTCCTGGGCAGGTGTGGGCCAGGGCTGGCCAAGCACCGACTCAGGCTCATGACCGAGCGCCTCCAGGTATTCATAGAGCAGTTGCACGTAGGTCTCGGGCACCACGCGCCTATACAAAGGCTGGCTCATCGGGCCTCTTTGGGTCAGTTGGCCTTTTGTTGTTTGGCGCAAAGTGTCAAGCAAGTCGTCGGATACCGTCAAGCCTTCCTAACGGCAGCGGCCGAGAATGATGACACTCCAGCCATTCCAGCAGATGCCGTTCATGAACACGATCACCGATCTTCTGGCACCAGCGACAATCCAGTTCTTCTCCAACGGCTCGCGTTGCGTTGCCGACTTTTACCGCCCACTGGGCGCCGGACCTTTCCCGGTGGTGGTGATGGCGCATGGGCTTGGCGGGACGCGCAAGATGCGCTTGCCAGCCTTTGCCACCCGCTTCGCCGCCGCCGGTTACGCTTGCCTGGTATTCGACTATCGCCACTTCGGCGACAGCGATGGCGAACCTCGCCAACTGTTGGATATCAACCGCCAACTCGAAGACTGGAAAGCCGCGATAGATCACGCCCGCCGCCACGCGGATGTGGACTCGCAGCGTGTCGTTATCTGGGGCACCTCGTTCGGTGGCGGGCATGTGCTGGCCACCGCCGCCGACGATGCCAGGGTGGCCGCTGTCATTTCCCAATGTCCCTTCACCGACGGCCTGAGCTCCAGTCTTGCCACCGAACTTCTGGTGTCACTTCGCCTCACCTTGCTGGCCCTGGCCGACCGTATCGGCTCGTGGTTCGGCGCCAAACCCATTCTGGTTCCGCTCGCCGGTCAACCTGGCGATACGGCATTCATGACTTCGCCGGATGCCTGGAGTGGCTATAACGGGCTGATCCCGTCAGGTGCGCACATCCGCAAAGAGGCCGCCGCGCGCTTTGCCCTGGACATCATTCGCTACTACCCCGGGCGCAGTACACCTCGTATCCAGGCCCCCGTGCTGTTTTGCGTGTGCGATCCCGACAGCGTGGCACCGGCGAAGCAGACGCTGCGTCACGCCAGGCGCGCGCCACGTCATGAGATCCATCGCTATGCCCATGGGCATTTCGATATTTATGTAGGCAAAGCCTTCGAGCAGGTGGTGGGTGATCAACTCGACTTCCTCAAGCGCAACGTGCCAAGCACGCCAACGAAGAGATAAGAATATGTACGACCTTCAAGGCAAAGTGGTTCTGATCACCGGCGCGGCTGGCGGCATCGGCGCCGCCAGTGCACGCGAACTGTATGTGCAGGGTGCCAGCCTAGTGCTGACCGATACCTCGCAGGAGGCGGTGGACAAGTTGGCTCAGGAGTTCAACAGCCAACGCGTGTTGCCGCTGGCGTTCGACGTCACCGACGCCGAGGCGGCAAAGGCAGTGATACGCCAAGCAGTCGAGCGTTTCGGCCGTCTCGATGTGGCCTTCGCCAATGCCGGCATCTCCTGGCGAGGCGTACCGGCGACCCTACGCACCTGCGACGAAGCGGAGTTCCGTCGCATCATTGAGGTGGATCTGTTCGGGGTGTGGCACGCGATGCGCGCCGCACTGCCGGAGGTCGTGCGCAATCGGGGTCAAGTGCTGGTCACGTCGTCGACCTATGCCTACTTGAACGGCATGGCCAACGCGCCCTATGCCGCGAGCAAGGCAGCGGTGGAGTCGCTGGCCCGCTCGCTGCGCGCCGAGTTAAGTGCGACCGGCGCCAGCGCCAGCGTGCTCTATCCCGGCTGGACGGCGACCGCCATCGCCAAGGTCGCTTTCGGTGGCAACGCCATCGCCACCCAGATGAACGAGACCCTATTGCCGGCCTTCCTGCATCGGGCGATTGCACCGGAACAGGTGGCACGTGGCGTGGTGCGCGGTCTACAAAAGCGCCAGCCGCGCATCGTTGTACCGGCTCGCTGGGCGCCCATCTCACTGTTGCGCGGCCTGTTCAACGTCTTCACAGACTGGCATCTGACACGCGATGCCCACCTGCAACGGTTGCTCCACCAATTGGAAGAAGAAACCGTTCGCACCCAGAGCCCAAGTTGATGCCCCACTACTTGCTTAAGGTTCACCCATGAAGAGCTACTCATTAAACGACCGCGTCATCGCTATCACTGGTGCCACGGGAGGTCTCGGCAGAGCCGCCGCGCAGGCCCTTCGCGACAAAGGCGCGAAGCTGGTTCTGCTGGATCTCGATCTGGATAGCCTGAATGCCATGGCTGTCACCCTGGGCGGGCCTAATGTCGCTGTCGGTTGGGTGGCCAATGTGCGCTCAATTGAGAGTCTGGAAACGGCGTTAAAAGAGGCCGCGCAGCATTTCGGCGGAATTGATGTTGTGGTCGCCGGCGCTGGCGTCAGCTCGGTGGTAGCCCTAGAGCATATTGATCCCGCCACGTTTGACCGGGTAATCGATATCAACCTCAACGGCGTGGCGCGCACCTTCCGCGCTTCATTGCCGCACGTGAAGGCACGCCAGGGTTATCTACTGGCCATATCGTCTATGGCGGCTTTCGTTCATTCGCCGCTGAACACGGCCTACACCGCCAGCAAGGCAGGAGTCTGGGCCCTGTGTGACAGCTTGCGCCTGGAGCTTCGTCAGCACGGTGTGAGCGTCGGCTCGCTCCACCCGACCTTCTTCCAAACGCCGATGATGGAGGCGATCGTTGATGGGCCGTCCTCCACCCTGGTCTGGAATAACCATCAGGGGATCTGGCAGTTCGTCGCGTTGGAGCAGGTGGTGGCCGCCCTGGTGGATTGCATTGAGCAGCGGCATGACTTGGTGACGGTGCCACGCAGCCAGATGCTGGTGGCGAAAGCGCCAGGCTTGCTGCGCCGGCTTATCGAGTGGATCGGTTTCGACGCTGGAAAAGTCGCCGAAGCGGTAAGACTAAGCGATGAAGTCAAGGCTTCCTTAGGTCAGGGTCGCAGCCTGAACGAATGACCACTTCTGGTCGCGGGCATTTCGCCCGCATCCGGGCCGGAACTAACCAGGAAATCGTGGCGCCGCTCTTGCGCTATAGCTCCAAGTCGAATGGCTTAATTGAGTCCCTGGCTCGCATTTGTAAGTCCAGCAGTCTTGCCCTGGCGGTGTTTCTTCAGGTTCTTTTACACCACTTCGATCAACTCCAACCGGCACTCAAAAGTGCACAGGAAGGCAAAGCCTTGCCTGCGTGCAATCAACAAAAACAATAAACGAGAGGTGGAAAATGAAAATCAATGGCTGTGAAATCCCGTGTCTCTCCGCTCAGCGAAAGTGTGCTGCGTGGGTTAAGTACACCAGTGTAATGGCACTGCTCAGTGCCTCTACAATTGCAGGTGCCAATGGCATTGCTCTTAACGAACAAAGTGCCAGCAGCGCGGGAACTGCTTATGCGGGAAGGTCGTCTTCCGCACTGGACGCCAGCACCATCTACGGAAATCCTGCTGGCTTGACCAAGTTGAAACGTGCCGAGATTTCCGGCGGGGCGGCGATCATCTCGGGGAGCGACGACATTAGTGATGCGCAGAGCAGTGTCGCAGGAACAAATAGGGGGGACTCGGTACCTTTGACGATCCTGCCCTTCGCCTATATGTCGACGCCGCTTGATGATCGTTTTTCGATTGGTCTGGGCCTCTATGCTCCGAGTGGTCTGATCAACGAATACGAGAGCACTTTTCAGGGGCGCTACCAAGGTTCCTATAGCTCGACCAAGGAGGTCACCCTGCAGCCCACCATTGCCTATCGGATCAATGATTACGTGTCCATTGGTGGCGGGCCGACCATAAACCATTTCGATGCAGAACTTCAGAATTACCTGGCCAGCGGGGCCCTGAACAACGGCCAGGACACAGAGATCACCCTCAAAGGCGATGACACGGCAATTGGCTACAACGTCGGCCTCTTGGTTGACTTGAGTGATGCAACAAGTTGGGGGATTAACTATCACTCTAAGGTGAGCTATCACCTAAAAGGGCATACCGAGGTTTCCGGCTCTCCGAGCGTTATCCCGCTGGACGGAAAGTATGACAACAAGATAGACATCACGATGCCCGAATCCGTGGACACCTCTATCACCCATCATTTCAATAGTCGCTGGACGGGCTACCTGGGAACCACCTGGAAGCGTTGGAGTCGACTGAAAAAGATTGAGGCCATCAACAGCGATGTTTCCGCCCTTGGCCAGAGTGCGGGCCTGGAGCGTGTGGACGAACCATTGAACTGGCACGACACATGGTCCACCGCCGTTGGTACATCCTTTCAGTTGAACCAACAATGGTTGCTGCGTGCAGGCTACGCCTACGATCCGTCGCCAATCAGCAATGCCGATCGTAGCGTGCGCGTTCCGGTTGGTAACCGCCAAGTCGTGACCCTGGGTGGCGCTTATTTGCCGAGCCCCGATCTGACGATAGACTTTGCTTATGGCTATCTCTGGGAATCCAAAGCCTCGGTAAACCAAGCGAACAACTCTGGCCTTCAACCCGAATACAGTGCAAATTACGAGAACAGTGCGAATATATTTTTAGTGCAGGCAAGCTATCGGTACTAATCCTCACCTTCATAAGCCCGATGAAGGTCAGTTAAGCAATTTTGCAACAGATCGTATTACTGCGTGCCCTGAATCTAATAGGCTATTGATAACTCAACATCATCGACCAAGGTGATTTCGAATGCGTTCTCCCTCGCCGTTTCCACCCGATGGTCAATACGAAACAAACGATACCAAGGGTTGCCCCGAAGTCACGCCATCTCATTGATCTTGGACACTCCGTCAGCCGCTGTGCGAGCAGCGTAGAAAGCAGAATTGTCAGTTGTGCGTGCGAGAAACGCTGAAAGAGCACTGCACTCCTGAGCGGCAAGGGACATCCGAGCAACGGAGGGCCGAGAGCGGCACAATGAAGTGACCGCTTCAACCCAATTTCGCGAGTTCGAGTCATCGGCGCAGAAGCGCAAGCACAGCATGCCAGTCAAGCTGCTACCAGCTAGGAACGCTTGCCGAGGATGTACCAAGGGGTGGATTGTGCGCTCGGGACTATTGCGAGCAGGGTCCACCCATCCTTGAGCAACTCGTTGGCGGACGCCTGGCCAAGCACCTCAATGACTTCAGTAGCTTCGTGCAATTGCATGATGAGATTCGGTCCTCTAGAAAATGTTGAGCGGGTAACTGACGATAAGGCGGTTCTCATCGTAATCACTGGCGTTGAAATTTCGTCTGACGCTGGAGTTTCGCCACCGCACGGCTAGATCCCTCAGCTTGCCGCTCTGAAACACGTAACCCAGCTCTGATTCTCGTACCCATTCCGAACCGTCTTTGACGTTTCTCAATTCCACGTTATCGCCATGCACATACCGCGTCATGAGAGTCAGACCAGGTATCCCGTAGCCAACGAAATTGAGGTCATAGCGAACTTGCCAGGATCTTTCGCGAGGATTGTCGAAGGCATGGTTGAAGGTGTTGTTCGCAAGGTAAATGCCGCCGGTCCCGCCGATTCGCATCCACCCGGAGTCACCCGAAACATTTTGCAGCCCGATACTGATCGAGTGCTGAGCGATGTTGAGGCTGAACAGAGCGGAAGCTGTCTGGTTATCCAACGAGCCTGCCTTTGCAACCCCCGTATCCTTGCCCCAGAAATAGCCAAGGTT
Source organism: Pseudomonas sp. 2,4-D (assembly GCF_030418155.1). NCBI lineage: Bacteria > Pseudomonadati > Pseudomonadota > Gammaproteobacteria > Pseudomonadales > Pseudomonadaceae > Pseudomonas > Pseudomonas sp. 2,4-D. The sequence goes on along the minus strand of NZ_JAUHUI010000001.1, from coordinate 151,575 downwards.
TGAGGTAAGCGATACCGTTTGGCTGAGCTGCCATTTCTGAATGAGCCCAAGGTAGTGCTGCTTGTAGATGTCTTCCAACTCCCCCGACCAGAGACGGACAGTCGTATTTTTGGAGCTAGAGCGGTAGTCAGCACCCAAGAATGTGAAGGAATCTGACTGCGCAGATCCGAATGAGAGGTCCTCCATGGAGGAGTCATTCCGAAGGCTGGTCTTGGTGAACTCGCCTGCGTAAAACGACCAGTTCTTGAGCTCTTGCGAAGCGATCTGAGCGCCGCGGAAAGTCTGCGGCAGAGCCCTGAAGTCGTCTGCGGTGACGATCGGGAAATTAGGCATCCACTCGCCGACCTTGACCTCGGTGTTCGACAGCTTTGCCTTTAATGCAACCCCAAGCCTGCCGAAGCTTCCGGCTGGATCACCATCGCCATCCTTGGGCAACAGCAGCGCACCATACTCCCCTGCGCCTCCGTCGAGCTTCACTGCATACTTACCCAAGACATCCACGCCAAAGCCCACGGTGCCCTGTGTAAATCCTGACTTGAGATCAAAGATAAAACCCTGCGTCCACTCACGGGCATGGCTCTGAGTGACACCAGGCGCAGTGAAATTGCGTTCAAAAAAGAAGTTTCTGAGGGTCAGAGTGGCGCTAGTGTCTTCCACGAACCCTTCAGCCCAAACATTGATAGGCAGAAGCAGAGTAGGAATGACGAGTACGAGGCTTTTGCGATTTGCATGAATGTTCAAGACCTGTCCCCTGTTGTTTTTATTGAAGGGCTTTGTTGGTCTGTCATCACCGGTTGAGCGGGCGAATGCCGTCCTTCCGGGAAAACGGATCGTTGTTCGTGTGTGAAGCAGAATCCGAATCGAAAGATGCCAAGACCCTGATGCGCAGGGCCCTGGCCGGGATTTCAGCTGAAAGCCAGCACCGAATTGGCTCAGTGCTGGCCTTGGCTTGGGATCAGACCAGGCCAGCGCTACGCAGCGCGTCAGCGATTTCCTTGTCGGCGCCTTCGGCCAGAGGCAGCAGCGGCGAACGCACGGTGGCGTGATCCAGGATGCCACGAGCAACCAGGCCGTGTTTCAGGGCCACGGTGCCTTCCATGTGGGAACCGCGGTGGTAGACGTTGCGGGTTACCGGCAGCAGCTTGTCGTGGATGGCGCGAGCAGCTGGGTAGTCGCGACGCTTACCAGCAGCGATCAGCTCGATCAGCGGCTCAGGGGTCAGGCCACCGTAGCCAACCAGGGCACCGTCCACGTCGAACATGGTGTGCAGCAGGTATTCGTCATGGCAGGTCAGGATCTGCAGGTCCGGCACTTCACGACGGATTACTGGGATCTCGGTGTCCCAACGACGCATGTTACGGACACCGTTCTTCATGGCGAAGACGCCAGGCTGCTTGGCGATTTCCAGCTGGGTCTCCAAGTCGTAGGTGGCCTTGGTCACGTCTGGGTACTGGAAGAGGATCAGCGGCAGACCGCTTTCCTCATAGATGGCCTTGTAGCGGTCCTGGGCGGCGCCTTTCTGGTAGCCGAAGCGCAGCCAGCCGTGGGATGGGTACACCAGACCAGCAGCAGCACCGTTGTCTACAGCGCGTTTGGCTTCTTCAGCGGCGACTTGAGTACCTTCACCGGTGATGCCGGCGATGATTGGCAGACGGCCACCAACCGACTCTTTGAAAGCCTGGATGACGCGGCCCTGTTCGGCCTGGGTCAGGAAGGTGCCTTCACCAGCATGACCCAAAACAACCAGACCCTTGACGCCTTCGTAGCTGCCCAGCCACGCGCCCAGTTTCTGGATAGCGGCGTAGTCAACTTCACCGTCACGGGTGAACGGAGTCACTGGAGCGGGAACGAGGCCTTTCAGGTCGATGGTGTTTTTAGTGCTCATTTCTATTACCTCTGGTTTAGTTAATTTTCGCAACTAACGCATGCGCGGGCGCAAAACACACATTGATGTGTTCTGAAGTTGCTGCTAGGTCAGATACCGCCGTTTGAAACTTTTAATTGAAGATTAAGGCGAAAGCTCTTCCAAAATTCGCCCTTTGGTTTCAATTGCAAACAAAGCTGTGATGGTTGCAGTGATCAGCAGTACGACTGCGAAAGTTCCGAATACATACTGAACACCCGCACCGGAAACTGTAAAGCCAACAATGATCGGGCCAAGTGCAGAACCCATTCTCAACCAAGCACTACCCACGCCGGTTCCCAGAGCGCGCAGTCGAGTTGGATAAAGCTCTGCCGAATACAGATAGAGAGAAAACGTAACAGTTTGTACCAGTGCGTATCCCAAACCTGCCAGGGCCAAAATTTTCAGTGGCGCACTTGCACCAGTAGTTGCCAGGATCGCCAATGGGATGGCAGCCAGGAAGAGCGCCCCCATATACCAGCGGCGACGGCCGACTTTGTCAATAAGCAGTGCACAAATTACTGCGGCAACTACACCACCGGCTGAAGTCATAAACCCATAAGCCAAGCTTGTTTCAAGCGGCAAGTTGAAGTGTTGGCGATAAAGGGTTGGCAGCCAGGTGATTAGTCCATTGGCGACCATGTAGGCGCCAAACCACATCGCCCAGATCACCAGCGAGCGCTTGAAGTACATGCCTTTGAAAAGCTCTTTCCACCCCAAACCGTTTTTGTCCGTTTGGATCTGTGGCACTTCCACTGGAGGCTGCAGCGTTTTGCCCGCTTTTAGCGCGCTGTTTTCCAACCGAGTGACGATGCGATCAGCTTCGTCCAAGCGGCCTTTGGAAGCCAACCAACGCGGCGATTCGAACAAGAAGAAGCGCAGCGGTATCAGCAGCATGGCCGGGACGATCCCCACTGCGAACATGGCTTGCCAACCGTAGATAGGTACCAGGAAGTAACCAATGATGCCGGCTCCGACCAAGCCCAACAGGAACATGACCTCGTAAAGGAGGAAGAATTTTCCTCGTTTCTTCGAGCCGATTAGCTCGTTGATATAAGCACTGGCTACAGGTACCTCTCCTCCCGTACCGATGCCTTGGATGAACCGGAACGCGATCATCATCGCTGCGCTAGAGGCAAAAAGACAGGCAACGTCCATCGATACGAACAGGAGGATGGTGAAGGTCAGTACCTTCATACGCCCGAGCTTTTCAGCGAGCCAGCCAAAGATCAGCGCCCCGAACAACTGGCCCAGATAGCCCGCCGACAGGATCATGCCGATCTGCGCACCGCTCAAGCTCCACTCCTTGGCCAGCACCGGCATTGCGTAAGCGATAGCAATGACGGTATAGCCATCAAAGAATGTTGCGGCACCGATAATGTTCCGAGCCCAAAAAACCTGCTTAGTGATTGGGAGTCGCTCTAACCTGGCACTTATATTGGCTTGGCTTTTCACCTTGTCCGGCAAGGGGTCAGTCTCTACTTGCTGCATCAACATAGCACTACCTTTTATTATTTTTGCGTTTTTCGGGGCGAGCAAAAGCTTGCCGTGGTAAACACAGTGCAATGGCGTAGTTAATCTAGAAGCTGATATTGTGTCAGTTCAGCGTCACCACGCTATGTAATCAGTTTTTTGAGAACGACCACTTCATAGCCCGGTCCACGACTGCTGCGAAAAACGCCAGGAAGCTTTTTGAATGGTGTATTGAAAGAGTCGTTTGAGAACGGCGATGAGGGGCGAAGCCGGGCAATGCCCGAAGTACCGAAGCACTGCGCTTCATGAATAAAGGAGACGCTCTTGATTTGGGTGCGGATGATAGCTTGCCTCAGATGTGAACTGGACATAGCACGCGAAGGACATGACCCAATCATGGAGAGACTGAAATTGCTGCTGCAGATGCCTGGATCTGAGTAGACGGCACGCTTGGAGCAGGCATGTTGTTTGAAAATTTGCTTCATCTTTCTTCGCACCTTTTTGTTTTTTCGGATTGCGAAATTTTTTTGTTATTTTCAAATAGAATATCACCATCAATAGTCAGGGCCCATCCTTTTTTGGGCCTTTCAACTGATTTTTTATTCCTTTATGCCATGTCCCCCCGCTTTGAAATTCCATTAGATTTTATGAGTTGTTCTTGACCAGCTCCGCGACTCTCTACGAGCCCCATCTATCGCCTACCGCACCGATCAACCGGGCGCTTTGAATCATCTGGTTGGTCTTGACCTTTTGCAGCTTGCGCCGAGCTGCGAGGCCAAGGGCTGCGCAATGAGTCCCTGCAGATTGCTGATGGCGCCTTCATTTTTACGCTGCGTGGCCAGGGTCGTAGCAAGTTGCGCTGCGCCGAGCGCGTCGCTTTCGTCCTATTTTTGCTGCTTCAGGTGGTTGACCATGCCTTCGATGCTTGAGAGCTGAGGACGAATACTGCTGAGCGCCAGATCTCGAATCTTGGCTTCAGACAGCGCGCTGCTCGAGAAAGCCATCGGCAAAACCGAAACCGTGGACGCTGTGTAGTTCAAGATCATCGGCGAGGTGGCGGGAAGGACCCGCGTTGGCGGCGGCCGACAGGCCGCTTGCGAGGTAAACCAGACAGAAGAGGACAGCGTGTTTGAACTGGCTCATCTCAAGGCTCTCGTTTTTGTGATCGAACCTGAATGCTAAATCCCGAGGTGCGTGAAAAGTTTGTCCCTTGTGGGACGGTTTTTGTGTTTTATGCACCTGATATCTCACAAACCTGTCAGAAATGTATCAGCTTTGTATCAGGTCAGTTGTACAGCCCTTTTCAAAATGCCATCTGTACCTTAGGCTGAAAGGATTCGACTCCATCAGATGGTTTACAAATGAGTTCCAGTCAGCACATTGCAATCGTTGATGACTATCCGGATATCCGAGAACTGGTTGCACAATATCTGACCCAAGAAGGTTATCGCCTAACCGCTGTAGCTGATGGCAACGAACTCAGGGCTCTGCTTGATCGGGATGTGCCTGACTTAATTATCCTTGATGTCATGATGCCCGGCGAAGACGGATTAAGCCTGTGCAGGCACATCCGCTCTCGCTCTAATACTCCCGTTCTTTTTCTTAGTGCCCGCACAGAAGACCTGGACGTAATTCTCGGACTTGAGATGGGAGGCGACGACTATCTCAAGAAGCCCTTCAACCCCCGTGAATTGTTGGCTCGGGTCAAAGCCCTGCTCCGTCGGGCCACGCCAGCAAGCGAAGGTGCTTCCAGCATGCTGGAGGGGTCGATCCGCTTCGGCGAATGGGTGTTGAACTGCAAACTACGGGAATTATTAGGTGCAGATGGTGTATCGGTATCATTGAGTGGTACCGAATTCAGATTGCTGGCTGCATTACTAGAAAAACCAGGTGAAATAGTGACGCGCGATGAACTTCTAAACAAGGTCTCCGGTCGTGCAAGCGAACCCTTTGACCGGAGTATCGATAACCAAATCAGCCGGCTTCGTAGAAAGATTGAGCCAGACCCGAAAAACCCGATTTATATCAGAACCCATTGGGGCGGCGGCTACGCGTTTGTGCACCTGGTTTCCAATTCATCATGAAACTAAGAAACCCCAATTTAGCCGCAAGATTCATTGGGCTTATGCTATTGGCGCTGATTGTCTCTCAAGCGCTGACGCTCAGCATTTTTTGGGACGAGCGCGCGGGTGCGCTTAGGGAAGTGGCGAAGTCTGATTTTCTGAGTCGGACCTCATCCCTTGCCTCACTCCTGGACCGAATGCCCGTGGACGAGCGGCAGATGACGCTTCAAGTCAGCAGCACCGCTTACGAGCGATTCTGGCTGTTTCCAGCCTCACCAAGCCAGCCTTCAGAGTGGTGGAAGTTCGCTCGTCGGCATCTTCTTGAACCGTTGAGTCATGGGAAGCCTCAGGGAACGCTCTCCATACAGTTTCGAAGCGAAGATGAGGTTCCACCGGCAACGATTGATGCGACAGCGGCTTGGTCTGTGCCGGGTGAAGCGCTGTGGCCCTCCCCCCGGACGGCTAGGTTCATCTACTTGCCTCAGCTCAATGTAATGGGGGTGGCCACACCGCTGAATAATGGCACCTGGTTACATGCCGCTTATGCTAAGCCGGTCACGGACTCTCCGTTTAGTCGCCGAGCATTGGTATCCCTAGGTATCACCGCTCTAGCCCTAACCTTGATTGCCGTGTTGATCGCTCGGGGCATCAGCCAACCACTGCGAGATTTAGCGCTCGCTGCCCAGCGATTGGGCCGAGGCCATTCAGGCACGGAGTTGCGCGAGCACGGGCCTGAAGATATCCGTCGCACCGCCAAGGCCTTCAACCAGATGCAACGCAGAATTCAGCGCTTTGTCGATGATCGTACGCGCATGCTCGCCGCGGTGGGCCACGACCTTCGAACTCCGTTGACCTCGCTCAGGCTGCGCGTTGAGTTCATTCAGGATCCTGAAGTACAGCGCAAGATGCTTGCGACCCTGGATGAGATTACGGCTATCACTGAAGCCGCAATCGGGTACGGACGTGACAATGCTGTGACCGAGCCAACCAGGACCATGGACATCGGGACACTGGTCGAAAGCTTGTGTGAAGACTTGGTCACCTTGGGAATGGCCGTGTCGTTCTCCTGCAACTCAAAAGTCATTTTGGAATGCCGGCCTGACGCTCTGCGGCGAGCTATCCGTAATCTCATCGAGAATGCTGTGAGGTACGGCGAGTGTGCGGACGTCCGCGTCTACAGTGCGGATAAGCACGTTCACATTTCGGTGACGGACAGGGGAAATGGCATCCCTGATTCAGAGCTTGAAGCCGTTTTTACCCCATTCTATCGCTTGGAACACTCCAGAAACCGTAATACTGGCGGCGTCGGTCTGGGCCTCTCCATCGTACGCTCCATAGCCCGCCAGCATGGCGGCGAGATCACCCTCATCAACCACAATGGAGGGCTGGAAGCCATCATTTCGCTCCCTGAAAACTAGGTAAGCGGCAGAAATCTAAGGTGGGATGAGGCAACGCCTGATGCTATTCTTTTTGAACGAATTTTTTCGCATTCCGAAAACAAGAATTACACCAGGTAGATATCGCGCATGGCTCCTAGAACCTCAACAAAAAGCGAAACGACCGCTGCTGAAGAAGATAAAAACCAGCGCAGCACTGTGCAGTCTCTTGCCAAAGGATTTCGAGTCTTGGAGGCCTTCACAGCGGAAAGCGATGAGCTGACCCTGAGCCAGATTGCTGCCAAGGCCGAGCTCGACCCAGGCACGACCTATCGCATGCTGAATACGCTGGTGGACCTCGGCTATGTTTCTCGAATTCCTGAGAGCAAGCGATTCTCCCTCACGCTCAAAATCCTCAACTTGGGCTTCCACGCCATTGCTCACACGGACTTGCGCAGTCTGGTTCGCCCAGTGCTAAGGGGGCTGGTCAGTGAAACCAGTGAAGCCGCAAGCTTCGCCGTGTTGCAAGGCGCAGACGTCCTCTACCTGGAACGTGTCAGGGCTGGTATCACTCGGCTTGGAGTGGATATTCGCATTGGCACAACGGTGCCGGCTTGCCAGACAGCGATTGGCCAATCAATCCTCGCGTTCCTTCCTGATCACGAAGTTGAGCGCATCAAAGAGCTTTCCTCGTCCACGTCCTTCATGAGCAAATCTCTCTCACGGCCGTTGTCCGAGGTGTTGGAGCAGATCCGTAAGGATGGGTACATCATCACGGAATCGCTGTTCGCCGAGGGCCTGCGCATCCTCGCCGTTCCGGTCCTGGATATCGACGGCTACCCAGTTGGCGCCATCAGCATCGCGGCGCCGGCAGTGCGGTGCACCACGGAGGAACTTGAACGTCGAGCGCTGTCCGTGACCATTGCGGCGGCGAAGAATATCGGGCGAGCACTACAAGCAAGCGGAAGCATCAATTCCAGCCTGTAACCTTTAAAGCGATTTAAGTTGTACGTCGGCCCGGTTCTCCCTTAGAGGGCGATCTTGCCTAGCACCTGCGCGGTGGGCGGTGGGCGGTGGGCGGAGGTGCTGGAGGAGTATCAGACACCGCCAGCGGATACTTACGACGTATATCCCAGGACAGCTTGAATCTGTTTCCCAAGCTGTCGTTCTTCATTGACCTCCTCCGAGCTACTTTCAGGAGGTACCCCGTTGGAGCGACAACCTAAAAGCGCAGCAGCGAGAATGACCGAACATCGCGCAACTGTTCGATAAACGCACAAATTCCACTTTCCCCCCTCTACTGTTGCCCAGTCTTGCGGCACGCTAGAGCCACATCAGCAAAACAACGCCAATCGCTGAGTGGCCCACCGTTCCCCGCACTGCTCAGCGGCTGATCAGACCAATCCAACTCCAGGAATAACCAGGAGCTCGCTGTGATCAATAAAACGTTTGAGTCCATCGCCAGCGCGGTAGAAGGCATCATCGACGGTTCGACCATCATGGTCGGTGGCTTTGGTACGGCAGGCATGCCGTCCGAGCTCATCGACGGGCTGATCGCCACTGGTGCCCGCGACCTGACCATCATCAGCAACAACGCCGGCAACGGCGAGATTGGTCTGGCCGCCCTGCTCAAGGCGGGCTGCGTGCGCAAGGTGGTCTGCTCGTTCCCGCGCCAGTCCGACTCCTACGTGTTCGACGAACTGTACCGCGCCGGCAAGATCGAGCTTGAAGTGGTCCCGCAGGGCAACCTGGCCGAGCGTATCCGCGCCGCGGGCTCGGGCATCGGTGCGTTCTTCTCGCCGACGGGCTACGGCACCCTGCTGGCCGAAGGCAAGGAAACCCGGGAGATCGACGGCCGGATGTATGTACTGGAAATGCCCCTGCACGCCGACTTCGCACTGATCAAGGCGCACAAGGGTGACCGTTGGGGCAACCTGGTGTACCGCAAGGCCGCGCGCAACTTCGGCCCGATCATGGCCATGGCCGCCAAGACCGCTATCGCCCAGGTCGACCAGATCGTCGAGCTCGGTGAACTGGACCAGGAACACATCATCACTCCGGGTATTTTCGTCCAGCGCGTGGTCGCCGTTTCCGGTGCTGCCGCTTCTTCGATCATCAACGCTGCCTGAGGTCTGCCATGTCCATCACCAAAAAGCTCTCCCGCACCGAAATGGCCCAGCGCGTGGCCGCAGACATTCAGGAAGGCGCCTACGTCAACCTGGGCATCGGCGCACCGACCTTGGTGGCCAATTTCCTGGGTGACAAAGAAGTGTTCCTGCACAGCGAAAACGGCCTGCTGGGCATGGGCCCGAGCCCGGCGCCCGAGGAGGAAGACGATGACCTGATCAACGCCAGTAAGGAGCACGTGACCATGCTCCCCGGTGGCGCTTTCTTCCACCACGCCGACTCGTTCTCGATGATGCGCGGCGGCCATCTGGACATCGCTGTATTAGGCGCCTTCCAGGTGTCGGTCAAGGGCGACCTGGCCAACTGGCACACCGGCGCCGAGGGTTCCATTCCGGCCGTGGGCGGCGCGATGGACCTAGCCACTGGTGCCCGCCAGGTGTTCGTGATGATGAACCACCTGACCAAGTCAGGTGAAAGCAAGCTGGTGCCCGAGTGCACTTACCCGCCGACCGGCTTCGGTTGCGTCAGCCGCATCTACACCGACATGGCCGTGCTGGAGGTGACCTCAGATGGGCTGCGCGTGGTCGAGATCTGTGCGGAAATTGACTTCGAGCAGTTGCAAGCGCTGAGTGGCGTGCCGCTGATCCAGTAATCGGCGCAGCGTGCTTCACTGCTATTCAGCTTACTAGGCGTTACCATCCCGCCTTGCCGGCGCCCATGTCAGCTATCAGGCATGGGCTATTCTCATTGGCATCGTCCATCAACTTTCTGGCTATCGTACTTCGAAGATCTCTGCCTTGGGCTCGGCCCAGTAGAGCCACAGATTGCTTCTCATGTATGAAGGAAGCGTTTCAGTAAGAGGTTGGGGGAAGCGGGGGAGGCTCGTAAAAGCGCTCGATGAGGAGAAGCGAGCGCTTCTCCTCTACCGGCGATAGTTTTAATTGCCCGACGACTGTTTTAATTCAACGAAACCATGACTGCAGCAAGCCTCCTGACTTCACTCGACAGTCACCGACTTGGCCAAATTACGCGGCTGGTCAACGTCGGTCCCCTTTAGCACGGCCACGTAATAAGACAGCAACTGCAGCGGGATGGTGTACAGGATTGGCGCCAGGGCATCGGCAATGTGCGGCACCTTGATCACGTGGGTGCCTTCACCATTGGTCATGCCAGCGTGCTCGTCGGCGAACACTACCAACTCGCCACCACGGGCACGCACTTCCTGCAGGTTGGACTTCAGTTTCTCCAGCAGTTCGTTGTTCGGTGCAACGGTAACCACCGGCATGTCGTTGTCCACCAGAGCCAGCGGGCCGTGCTTCAACTCGCCTGCAGGGTACGCTTCTGCGTGGATGTAGGAGATTTCCTTAAGCTTGAGAGCACCTTCCATCGCCACCGGGTACTGCGCGCCGCGGCCGAGGAACAGGGTATGGTGCTTGTCGGCGAACAGCTCGGCAATTTTCTCGACGGTGGCATCCATGGCCAGGGCTTCGCCCAGGCGGGTTGGCAGTCGACGCAGCTCTTCAACCAGCTCAGCTTCGGCACCGGCTTCCAGCGTACCGCGCACCTGGCCAAGGGCCAGGGTCAGCAGCATCAGCGAAACCAGCTGGGTGGTGAACGCTTTGGTCGAAGCCACACCGATTTCAGGACCGGCCAAGGTCAGCAGGGTCAAGTCCGACTCGCGTACCAGCGAGCTGATACCTACGTTGCAGATCGCCAGGCTGCCAAGGAAACCCAACTCCTTGGCATTGCGTAGCGCGGCCAAGGTATCGGCGGTTTCGCCGGACTGCGAGATGGAGACGAACAGAGTGTCCGGCTGCACCACCACCTTGCGGTAACGGAATTCGCTGGCCACTTCCACCTGGCAAGGGATGCCGGCCAGGCTTTCCAGCCAGTAACGCGCAACCATACCGGCGTGGTAGCTGGTGCCACAGGCAACGATCTGCACGTTGCGCACCTTGGCAAACAGGTCGGCAGCTTGCGGGCCAAAGGCCTGGACCAGCACGTTGTCCTTGCCCAGGCGGCCTTCAAGCGTGCGCTGAACAACGCTTGGCTGTTCGTGAATTTCCTTGAGCATGAAGTGACGGTAAGCCCCCTTGTCGGCAGCCTCGGCACCTTCGTGATACTGCACGGTTTCGCGCTGGACCTTATTGCCCTGCTGGTCCCAGATAGAGACCTGATCACGGCGGATTTCAGCGATGTCGCCTTCTTCCAGGTACATGAAGCGGTCAGTAACCTGACGCAGCGCCAGCTGGTCGGACGCCAGGAAGTTCTCGCCAAGGCCCAGGCCGATAACCAGCGGGCTACCACTGCGTGCGGCCACCAGGCGGTCCGGCTGCTTGGCACTGATCAGCGCCAGGCCGTAAGCGCCGTGCAGGCGCTTCACCGCTGCCTTAAGGGCGTCGGTCAGGTTTGGAAGGCTCTTCAGGGTGTGGTGGATCAGGTGGACGATGACTTCGGTATCGGTCTGCGAAGTGAAGACATAGCCCAGCCCCTTCAGCTCTTCGCGCAGCTCCTCGTGGTTCTCGATGATGCCGTTGTGCACCACGGCCACGTCATTGCCCGAGAAGTGCGGGTGGGCGTTGCCTTCAGTCGGCGCGCCGTGGGTAGCCCAGCGGGTGTGGGCAATACCCAGCTGGCCTGCCAATGGGTCATCAGCAACAGCAACCTCCAGCTCGCTGACCTTGCCAATGCGCCGGCGGCGCTGCAGTTCACCGTTCTGGGTGAGCACAGCCAAACCGGCGCTGTCGTAACCGCGGTATTCAAGACGCTTGAGGCCTTCGATCAGGATGGCTGTGATATTACGCTCGGCGATAGCACCAACGATTCCACACATGTTTTATTGCTCCTGGCTGATCGCGGCGCAGATCAGGTTGACGCCGCGGGCTTGAATTTGTTCGCGCGCTGCTGCTGGCAGGCGTTCATCTGTAATAAGGGTGTGCACACTGCCCCAGGGCAGCTCGAGGTTAGGGATCTTGCGCCCCACCTTGTCCGACTCGACCATCACGATCACTTCACGGGCAACTTCCGCCATGACCCGGCTCAGCCCAAGCAACTCGTTGAAGGTAGTGGTACCCCGGCCGAGGTCGATGCCGTCGGCACCGATGAATAATTGGTCGAAATCGTAGGAGCGCAGTACCTGCTCCGCGACCTGACCCTGGAACGATTCGGAATGCGGGTCCCAGGTGCCACCGGTCATCAGCAGCACCGGCTCATGTTCGAGGTCGCAAATCGCACGGGCCACATTGAGCGAATTGGTCATCACCACCAGGCCTGGCTGGCGCCCCAGTTCGGGGATCATTGCCGCCGTGGTGCTGCCGCTGTCGATGATAATGCGTGCATGTTCGCGGATACGCCCCACAGCAGCACGCGCAATGGCCTTTTTATAGGAAGAGACGGGTTGTGCCGGTTCACCGAGCAACTCTTGCGGCACCGGCACCGCCCCGCCATAGCGGCGTAACAACAAGCCGTTGGTTTCCAAGGCGGCGAGGTCTTTGCGAATGGTCACTTCCGAGGTGGCGAAACGCTTGGCCAACGCGTCCACACTTACCTCACCCTGCTCGCTGAGCAAAGCCAGAATATTGTGTCGCCGTTGTGGTGTGTTTCGTTTCGACATGTGCGCTTAAGTTTCGATTCGAAAGTTAATGGTTGCAATCAAAACCTAAGACGAGCGATTCGTCAAGCTGTCGCTGACCTGTGGATTGTTTGCCTCTGTTTTGACGCGGTCCTTTAGGCGCGGGAGCGCCAATCGCCAATAAAAAAGCCGACTTATTCACATAAGTCGGCTTTCGATCGAAACGGCTGTGAATAACTCAGCTCTTCTTGATCTTCTCAGGGCGCTTCCAACCCGAAATGTTGCGCTGGCGCGCACGGGCTACAGCCAGGTCACCCGCGTCTACAGCCTGGGTGATGGTCGAGCCAGCTGCGGTGGTAGCGCCGGCCTTGATTTCCACAGGCGCCACCAGCGAGTTGTTCGATCCAATGAACACGTCTTCACCCATCACGGTCTTGAACTTGTTGGCGCCATCGTAATTACAGGTGATGGTGCCGGCGCCGATATTGGTGCGCGCACCGATTTCGGCATCCCCCAGGTAGGTCAGGTGACCAGCCTTGGCCCCTTCACCCAGGTGGGTGTTTTTCAGTTCGACGAAGTTACCCACATGGGCCTTGGCGTCCAGTACGCTGCCCGGGCGCAGTCGGGCGAACGGGCCTGCATCGCTGCCCTCGCCCATCACGGCACCTTCGAGGTGGCTGTTGGCCTTCACCACCGCGCCTTTGCGCAGGGTAGTGTTCTTGATCACGCAGTTAGGGCCGATCTGCACATCGTCTTCGATGACCACCTTGCCTTCGAGAATCACGTTGATGTCGATCAGCACGTCACGACCAACGCTTACTTCACCACGAACATCGAAGCGTGCCGGATCACGCAGGGTAACCCCCTGAGCCATCAGACGGCGGCCTTCACGCAACTGGTAGTGACGCTCCAGCTCGGAGAGCTGGCGGCGGTCGTTGGCGCCCTGCACTTCCATAGCGTCGTGTGGCTGTTCAGTTGCCACCACCAAGCCATCGGCCACTGCCATGGCGATTACGTCAGTCAGGTAGTACTCGCCCTGGGCGTTGTTGTTCGACAGGCGGCCCATCCAGTCGGCGAGGCGCGCGGCTGGCAGCGCCAGAATTCCGGTGTTGCCTTCCTTGATCGCTTTTTGCGCGTCGCTGGCGTCCTTGTGCTCAACGATGGCAGTTACCTTGCCCTGCTCGTCACGCACGATCCGGCCATAGCCGGTCGGATCGTCGAGGGTGACTGTCAGCAGTCCCAGCTGCTGATCGTTGGCCTTCGCCAACAGACGCTGCAAGGTCTCCACTTCGATCAACGGCACGTCGCCGTACAACACCAGCACGGTGTCAGCGGTCAGCGCTGGCAGTGCCTGGGCAACAGCATGACCGGTACCCAGCTGTTTATCCTGCATGACGAAATTCAGGTCGTCAGCAGCCAGCCGCTCGCGGACCAGCTCGGCGCCATGGCCAATGACCACATGAATACCTTGCGGCTGAAGTTGGCGCGCGCTGTGGATAACATGGCCGAGCATGGAATTGCCAGCCACCGGGTGCAACACTTTGGGCAGCGCCGAGCGCATGCGGGTGCCTTGGCCGGCGGCGAGAATAACGATATCGAGTGACATTACTGGCTACCAATCCTGGGCGGTCAGTGAAAGACCGGGGGAGAAAACAGAAAAAGAAAAAGGGTAGCCGAGGCTACCCTTTTACTCAATCGCAACAGAAGTTATCAGCCGTAGCCGATTACTTGCCTTTGCGCATTTGCTGGACGGTACGCAGCTGGGCTGCGGCCTCGGCCAGACGTGCGGCGGCGGCACCGTAGTCGAAGTCCGCGCCTTTCAGATTCAGGGCGTTCTCGGCAGCCTTGAGGGCCTCCTGAGCCTGAGCTTCATCCAGGTCTGCAGCACGTTGCACGGTATCGGCAAGCACCTTGACCATGTTCGGCTGAACCTCGAGGAAACCACCAGAGATGTAGAACACCTCTTGTGCGCCACCCTGCTTGGTCAGCGTGATCGGACCAGGCTTGAGATTGGTGATCAGCGGCGCATGGCCTGGAGCGATACCAAGATCACCCAGGTTACCGTGCGCAACTACCATCTCGACCAGGCCGGAGAAGATCTCTCCTTCCGCGCTGACGATATCGCAATGGACTGTCATAGCCATCTGCTTGCCTCAACCTGATAGCGCCCCTTGCGGGGCGCAGGAATTACAGTTTCTTGGCTTTCTCGATCGCTTCGTCGATGCTGCCGACCATGTAGAACGCTTGTTCTGGCAGGTGGTCGTAGTCACCTTTGAGGATGCCGCTGAAGCCAGCGATGGTGTCTTTCAGGGAAACGTACTTACCTGGCGAACCGGTGAAGACTTCTGCCACGAAGAACGGCTGCGACAGGAAGCGCTGGATCTTACGAGCGCGGGCTACCAGTTGCTTGTCGGCTTCGGACAGTTCGTCCATACCCAGGATCGCAATGATGTCCTTCAGCTCTTTATAGCGCTGCAGAACATACTGAACGCCACGAGCGGTCTCGTAGTGCTCGTTGCCGATCACGTTCGGGTCCAGCTGGCGCGAAGTCGAGTCCAGTGGGTCGACCGCTGGGTAGATACCCAGGGAGGCGATGTCACGGGACAGAACGACGGTGGCGTCCAAGTGGGCGAAGGTGGTCGCTGGCGACGGGTCGGTCAAGTCGTCCGCAGGTACGTATACGGCCTGTACGGAGGTGATCGAACCTTCCTTGGTGGAGGTGATGCGCTCTTGCAGAACGCCCATCTCTTCAGCCAGGGTCGGCTGGTAACCTACCGCCGAAGGCATACGGCCCAGCAGTGCGGATACTTCGGTACCGGCCAGGGTGTAACGATAGATGTTGTCGACGAACAGCAGAACGTCGTTACCTTCGTCACGGAACTTCTCGGCCATGGTCAGGCCGGTCAGCGCTACACGCAGACGGTTTCCTGGTGGCTCGTTCATCTGACCGTAGACCAGCGCTACCTTGTCGAGAACGTTGGAGTCCTTCATCTCGTGGTAGAAGTCGTTACCCTCACGAGTACGCTCACCCACACCAGCGAACACGGAGTAACCGCTGTGTTCCATGGCGATGTTACGGATCAGTTCCATCATGTTTACGGTCTTGCCGACACCGGCACCACCGAACAGACCAACTTTACCACCCTTGGCGAACGGGCAAACCAGGTCGATAACCTTGATGCCGGTTTCCAGCAGGTCGTTGCCGCCTGCCTGGTCAGCGAACGAAGGCGCTGGCTGGTGGATACCGCGACGCTCTTCTTCGCCGATCGGGCCGGCTTCGTCGATCGGGTTGCCCAGTACGTCCATGATACGGCCCAGGGTGGCCTTACCAACTGGAACGGAAATGGCAGCGCCGGTGTCGACGACATCCAGACCGCGCTTCAGGCCTTCGGTCGAGCCCATCGCAATGGTACGAACCACGCCGTCGCCCAGCTGCTGCTGAACTTCCAGGGTGGTTTCCGCGCCTTGTACTTTAAGCGCGTTGTATACACTCGGCACGACGTCACGTGGGAATTCCACGTCGATGACGGCGCCGATGATTTGAACGATACGTCCGCTACTCATAGCTGGATCCTCTGAATATGTGAACCGTTAAACCGCGGCAGCGCCGCCGACGATTTCCGAGATCTCCTGGGTGATCGCAGCCTGACGCGCCTTGTTGTAGATCAACTGAAGCTCTTTGATCAAATCACCGGCGTTGTCTGTGGCGTTCTTCATGGCGATCATCCGGGCCGCTTGTTCAGCAGCGTTGTTCTCGACCACCGCCTGGTATACCTGCGACTCCACGTAACGCACCATCAAGCCGTCCAGCAGCTCTTTTGCGTCGGGTTCGTACAGGTAGTCCCAGTGATGCTTGAGATCCTGATCCGGGGTTGCCACCAACGGTACCAATTGCTCGACCGTCGGCTTCTGGGTCATGGTATTGATGAACTTGTTCGAAACCACCGAGAGGCGATCGATACGGCCGTCCAGGTAGGCGTCCAGCATCACTTTGACGGAGCCGATCAGATCGTTGATCGATGGCTCTTCGCCCAAGTGGCTGATCGCTGCTACGACGTTGCCGCCAAAGATGCGGAAGAAAGTCGCACCCTTGCTGCCGATCACGCACAGGTCGATTTCCACGCCCTGTTCGCGGTTTGCGCTCATGTCCTTGACCAGGGCCTTGAACAGGTTGGTGTTCAAGCCACCGCACAGACCACGGTCACTGCTCACCACGATATAACCGGCGCGCTTTACAGGGCGCTCGATCATGAACGGGTGGCGGTATTCCGGGTTGGCGTTGGCCAGATGACCGATCACCTGGCGGATACGTTCCGCGTAAGGACGGCTAGCAGCCATGCGCATTTGTGCCTTGCGCATCTTGCTGACCGCCACTTTCTCCATGGCGCTGGTAATTTTTTGCGTGCTTTTGATGCTCGCAATCTTACTGCGAATCTCTTTTGCGCCTGCCATGTATCACCTATCAGGTTAGCAAGCGGGGGCCTGAGCCCCCGCTGCGGCTTACCAGGTCTGGGTGGCCTTGAACTTCTCGATACCGGCTTTCAGGCCTGCGTCGATTTCGTCGTTGAAGTCACCCTTCACGTTGATCTTCGCCATCAGTTCAGCGTGATCACGGTTGAAGAAGGCGATCAGAGCTTGCTCGAAGCTGCCGATCTTGGAGACTTCTACGTCGATCAGGAAGCCACGCTCAGCGGCGTACAGCGACAGAGCCATGTCCGCGATGGACATCGGCGCGTACTGCTTCTGCTTCATCAGCTCGGTAACGCGCTGACCATGCTCCAGCTGCTTGCGGGTCGCTTCGTCCAGATCGGACGCGAACTGGGCGAATGCAGCCAGTTCACGGTACTGAGCCAGAGCGGTACGAATACCACCGGACAGCTTCTTGATGATCTTGGTCTGAGCGGCACCACCTACGCGGGATACCGAAACACCGGCGTTCACTGCAGGGCGGATGCCCGAGTTGAACATGGCCGATTCCAGGAAGATCTGACCGTCGGTGATGGAAATCACGTTGGTCGGAACGAACGCAGAAACGTCGCCAGCCTGGGTTTCGATGATCGGCAGAGCGGTCAGGGAACCAGTTTTGCCAGTAACAGCACCGTTGGTGAACTTCTCGACGTACTCTTCCGAAACGCGCGATGCACGCTCCAGCAGACGGGAGTGGAGATAGAACACGTCGCCTGGGTATGCTTCGCGTCCTGGTGGACGGCGCAGCAGCAGGGAGATCTGGCGGTAGGCAACGGCCTGCTTGGACAGGTCATCGTAAACGATCAGTGCGTCTTCACCGCGGTCGCGGAAGAACTCGCCCATGGTGCAACCGGCGTATGGCGCCAGGAATTGCAGTGCGGCGGATTCCGAAGCACTGGCAACAACCACGATGGTGTTGGCCAGGGCGCCGTTTTCTTCCAGCTTGCGAACGATGTTGGCAACGGTGGAACGCTTCTGGCCGACAGCAACATAAACACAGAAAATACCGGAGTCTTTCTGGTTGATGATGGCGTCGATGGCCATGGCGGTCTTGCCGATCTGACGGTCGCCAATGATCAGCTCACGCTGGCCACGGCCGACAGGGATCATGGCGTCGACGGATTTGTAACCAGTCTGTACAGGCTGGTCTACCGACTTACGCCAGATCACGCCTGGAGCAACTTTCTCGACTGCGTCGGTCTGGGTGTTACCCAGAGGACCTTTGCCATCGATCGGGTTGCCCAGTGCATCGACGACGCGACCCAGCAGTTCCTTACCAACCGGAACCTCCAGGATGCGGCCGGTGCACTTGGCGCTCATGCCTTCGGCGAGGGTGTCGTATGCACCCAGGATCACTGCACCTACGGAGTCTTGCTCCAGGTTCAGGGCCATGCCGTAGACGCCGCCTGGAAACTCGATCATTTCGCCGTACATGACGTCGGCCAGACCGTGGATCCGCACGATACCGTCGGATACCGAAACGACGGTACCTTCGTTACGGGCTTGGGAGCTCACATCGAGGTTATCGATGCGGCCCTTGATGATTTCACTAATTTCGGAAGGATTGAGTTGCTGCATTGCTCTGCTGCCCCTTCAAACTCAAGATTTCAATGCTTCGGCCAGTTTCGCGATTTTGCCGCGAACAGAGCCATCGATTACCAGGTCACCGGCGCGGATGACGACGCCGCCAATCAGGCTGGCATCCTCCGACGCGTGCAGGCGCACTTCCTGGCCTAACCGTGCACTGAGAACCTTGGCGAGTTTGTCTTGCTGTTCTTGGTTCAACGCGAAGGCACTGGTGACTTCCACGTCCACGGATTTCTCTTGCTCGGCCTTGTACAGGTCGAACAGGGCGGCAATCTCCGGCAGAAGCAGGAGACGGTCGTTTTCCGCGGCAACATGAATGAAATTCTGTGCCTGTGCATTGAACTTGTCACCGCACACGTCAATGAACGTGGCGGCCTTTTCTGCGCTCGTCAGTCGCGGGGCCTTGAGCAGGCGCTGCATGGTGTCGTCTTGCGACACCGCAGCAGCCAGGCCGAGCATGGCTGACCAATTGGCCAGTTGCTGATGGGCCTGGGCATGCTCAAAGGCAGCCTTAGCGTAAGGTCGGGCCAACGTGGTCAGTTCTGCCATGATCGCCCTCGCTTAAATTTCAGCGGCCAGTTTGTTAACCAGCTCCGCATGCGCGTTTTGATCGATTGTGGCGCCAAGGATCTTTTCAGCACCACCAACGGCCAGAGCACCCACTTGGGCACGCAGGGCGTCTTTAGCGCTGTTCAGTTCCTGTTCGATCTCGGCCAGAGCCTGAGCCTTCACACGGTCAGCTTCGACGCGAGCCTGTTCACGGGCTTCGTCGACAAGCTGAGCAGCGCGTTTCTTGCTTTGCTCGATGATTTCGGCTGCCTGTGCTTTAGCTTCACGCAGTTGCTGACCCGCTTTCTCTTGGGCCAGCTCCAGGTCGCGAGCTGCGCGGTTGGCAGCGTCCAAGCCGTCGGCAATCTTCTTTTGGCGCTCTTGCAGGGCAGTGATGACCGGAGGCCATACATACTTCATGCAGAAGAGTACAAAAATCAGGAAAGCAACGGATTGGCCAATCAGGGTTGCATTAATGTTCACGCCAACACCTCGCTCGGTCTTAATTCATACAGCCATCAACTCGTGGTGACGAGTGATTAGCCGGCGATCTGACCAACGAACGGATTCGCGAAGGTGAAGAACAGAGCGATACCAACACCGATCATGGTTACGGCGTCGAGCAGACCGGCAACGATGAACATTTTGACCTGCAGCATCGGAACCATTTCTGGCTGACGAGCAGCGCCTTCCAGGAATTTGCCACCCAGCAGGCCGAAACCAATGGCGGTACCCAGAGCACCCAGGCCGATCAGCAGAGCAACAGCGATAGCGGTCAGACCAACTACAGTTTCCATCTTTCCTCCCGACTTTTACGTCGTATTGGTTAGGTTTTTAGTTTGAAGCGGTAAAACAAATCGTTTGGTACAGCATGCCCTTGCGGACTTTTTAAGCCCTCCCCCCATACAGGCAGGGAAGGCTATCAGACACGCCAGGCGGTCTTAATGGTTATCTTCGTGAGCCATCGACAGGTAGACGATGGTCAGCATCATGAAGATGAAAGCTTGCAGGGTGATGATCAGGATGTGGAACACAGCCCACGCCCATTGCAGCACCACACCCAGACCGCTGAGCCACAGCAGGCCGGAGCCGAACATTACAGCGATCAGGATGAACACCAGCTCGCCAGCATACATGTTGCCGAACAGACGCAGTGCCAGCGAGATCGGCTTGGCGATCAGGGTGACGAATTCCAGCAGGAAGTTGACTGGAATCAGCAGGATTTGCACGAAGATATTCTTGCTGCCAAACGGGTGCAGGGTCAGCTCACCGATGAAGCCGCCCAGTCCCTTGACCTTGATGCTGTAGAAGATGATCAGGGCGAAGACGCAGAAGGCCATGGCCAGGGTCGCGTTCGGGTCGGTGGTCGACACGGCGCGGAACGGAATGTGCGGGTCACCGGAAATCAGGATGGCCAGCTGAGGAATCCAGTCGACCGGTATCAGGTCGACGGCGTTCATCAGGAATACCCAGACGAAAATGGTCAGCGCCAGTGGAGCGATTACCGGGCTACGGCCGTGGAAGGAGTCCTTCACGCTGCCGTTGACGAAGTCGACCATCACCTCAACGAAGTTCTGCAGACCGCCAGGTTGGCCGGAAGTCGCCTTCTTGGCCGCCATGCGGAAGATCAACAGGAAGATCAGACCCAGCGCGACGGACCAACCCAGGGTGTCCAGGTGGAACGCCCAGAAGCCCATTGCCTTGGCTTCTGCAGCCGAATGGGCGAAGCCCCAGCTGCCGTCTGGTAGTTGACCGTAGGTCAGGTTCTGCAAGTGGTGCTGGATATAGCCCGAAGCGGTTTCTGCTGCCATGGTTGCCTCAAACGCCCTAAGGTCTCGAAAGTCTTTTATTCATCAGCAGGGGCGCGAACCAGCTGACCAAAAGGGTCAACACGAAGACGCCGAATACTGCTAGCGGCGCCAGTGGCTTCACTCCTGCAAAGGTCAGTGCAAAAAGCACTGCCGTCAAAATCATCTTGCCTGCCTCGCCAGCGTAAAACGACTTGACGATAGCTTGTGCCGCCCGAGCCCCGCTGAAGCGAAAAGCCTTCCAGGCGAAATACACATTGGGCAGCCAGGCAATCAAACCTCCGCAAAGGCCTGAATATCCACTGACCGACCCTTTCCACTGCCACAACACCAAGGTTGCCAGCAGCAGTACGACAAATTGAGCCAGCAGTACCGGAAAAACCGCCCAGCGATGGAAAGGCAGGCGGTTTGGCGTGCGTATTTCCATCACAACTGCTCCTCGGAAGTCGACCAACAAGTCAGCTATGACTTGGCATAATTTGTGCCGACAAAATGCGCGCAGAGTATAGGGGTGGATTAACCCCTATTCAACTCTTCGGTAGTGATTTCCGACTTCGCGCTACAACAGGAATTGTTTCAGCGGATGTGAGCGAGCACGCCTTGCAACTCGTCAAGCGAGTTGTAGCGAATAACCAACTGGCCTTTGCCCTTGTTGCCATGACGGATCTGCACAGCCGAGCCCAGGCGCTCTGCGAGCCGCTGTTCAAGGCGTGCGATATCCGGATCAGGTTTGCTCGGTTCGACCGGATCAGGCTTGTCGCTGAGCCACTGACGGACCAGTGCCTCGGTTTGGCGCACGGTGAGGCCACGTGCGACAACATGACGCGCCCCCTCCTCCTGACGATTTTCATCCAGGCCGAGCAATGCACGGGCGTGCCCCATCTCCAGATCACCGTGGGCGAGCATGGTCTTGATCGCATCGGGCAAGGTAATGAGGCGCAGCAGGTTGGCCACAGTCACCCGCGACTTGCCCACAGCGTCAGCCACCTGCTGCTGGGTGAGCTCGAATTCCTGTTGCAGGCGCTGCAGGGCCATGGCCTCTTCCAGTGGGTTGAGGTCTTCGCGCTGGATGTTCTCGATCAATGCCATGGCGATGGCGGCTTCGTCGGGCACTTCGCGGACCATGGCCGGGATCGTGTCCAGGCCGGCCTGCTGGGTAGCGCGCCAACGGCGCTCACCGGCGATGATCTCGTATCGGTTGTCGCCAATCGGGCGTACTACGATCGGTTGCATCACACCATGGTTGCGAATCGAGTGCGCAAGCTCTTCCAGCGCCTCCGGGTCCATGTCTCGGCGAGGCTGATACTTGCCGCGCTGGACCAGCTCGACCGGCAGGTGTTGCAGTTCTTTCTGGTCGATCTTTACAGCCTGCTCTTCGAGCGCGCTGACGGAAGGACCACTGAGCAGTGCATCCAACCCACGTCCGAGACCCCGTTTCTTGACGGCCATACGGATTCCTTAAGTTGTTTGTGCAGTGCGTGATGGACGGCGTTGACGGCGTACCAGTTCCCCAGCCAGGGCCAGGTACGCCAGTGCGCCCCGCGATTGCTTGTCGTAAGCAAGGGCTGGCATGCCGAAGCTGGGGGCCTCGGCCAAGCGAATGTTGCGCGGAATGACCGTGTCGTACAGCTGAGGGCCAAAGTGCTCCTTCAACTGCGCCGAAACATCGTTGTTCAGGCTCAGGCGCGGATCGTACATGGTCCGCAGCAGGCCCTCGATCTTCAACTCAGGGTTCAACCGCGCGGCGATACGCTTGATGTTATCCACAAGGTCGCTGAGACCTTCCAGTGCGTAGTACTCACACTGCATGGGGATAATCACGCCATCGGAAGCGACCAGAGCATTCAGCGTGAGCATCGACAGCGACGGCGGGCAGTCGATGAGGATGTAGTCGTAGTTATCGCGAATAGGCGCCAGGGCGTTGCGCAGACGGCTCTCCTTGACCTGCATTTCCAGCAGCACCACCTCAGCGGCGGTCAGGTCACGGTTGGCAGGCAGCAACTGGAAGCCTCCGTGCTCGGAATAGTGCATAGCCTGGGCCAAGTCGCACTCCCCGATCAGCAGGTCGTAGACCGAATGCTCGAGCTCGTGTTTGTCCACACCGCTGCCCATGGTGGCGTTGCCCTGCGGATCGAGGTCGATCAGCAGGACACGACGCTTGGTCGCAGCCAGCGAGGCGGCGAGATTGATACAGGTGGTTGTCTTGCCCACACCACCTTTCTGGTTCGCGATTGCGAATACCTTAGCCATTGTTGCGAGTGTTCCCAGTCATGCCTTGCGGCGCAGTATCAGCAGATGGCGCTGGCCCTGGCAACCCGGAACGGTCAGGGCCTGTTCGCTTTCCACTGTGAAGTCTGCGGGCAATGCTACCAGTTCATCGGCAGGATGCAGCCCCTTCATTGCAAGCCATTGCGTCCCGGTGTCGCCCAAGTGGCGGGTCCAGTTGGTGAAGTTCTCCATGCTGCTGAAGGCGCGGGAGATAATTCCGTCGAACGGTTGTGCCGGCTGGAAGGCCTCGACCCGGCTGTGGATAACCATGAGGTTGTCCAGCCTGAGTTCCATTTTCACCTGTGTCAGGAAACGGGTTTTCTTGCCATTGGCGTCCAGCACGGTGACGCGCTTGTGTGGATGCAGAATAGCCAGCGGGATGCCGGGCATGCCACCGCCGCTGCCAACATCCAGCCAGTTATCACGGCCGTTGTGGATAAAAGACATGACGCTAAGGCTGTCGAGCAGGTGACGAGAAACCATCTCGTCCGGGTCGCGCACAGCAGTCAGGTTGTAGGCTTTGTTCCATTTGATCAACAGAGCCAGGTAGCCAAGCAGCTTCTCGTGCTGCTCGGCAGTCAGCTCGACACCAAGCTGGCGCGCACCTGTGGACAACTCTTCAGCGTGTTGAGGGGTGACCAGGGAACTCAAGCGCTTTGCTCCAATTCGCGGCCAGCGCCGCGTTTTTTCAAGTGAATCAGCAACAGGGAAATCGCCGCCGGGGTCACACCCGGGATACGTGAAGCCTGGCCCAGCGTCTCTGGACGGGTCTGGCTCAGCTTGCCCTGTATCTCCTTGGACAGGCCGGAAATCGTCGTGTAGTCGATATCCACAGGCAGGCGTGTGTCTTCGCTGGCGCGCAGTCGGGCAATTTCATCCTGCTGGCGGTCGATGTAGCCGGCGTACTTGGTGCGGATCTCGACCTGCTCGGCAACCTGTGGATCGATCGCTTCACCGCCAGTCGCTTCGATCAGGCCGGCGTAGTCGATTTCGGGGCGCGCCAGCAGGTTGAGCAGGCTGTACTCGTGGCTCAGCGGAGTGCCGAATTTATCCACAATGGCCTGGCCTTGCTCGGTATTCGGCCGAACCCAGGTCGATTTCAGGCGCTGTTCCTCACGCTCGATACCGTCGCGCTTGGCGCAGAACGCGGCCCAGCGCTGGTCATCGATCAGGCCCAGTTCACGGCCCTTTTCGGTCAGTCGCAGGTCGGCGTTGTCTTCGCGCAGTATCAGCCGGTACTCGGCACGCGAGGTAAACATGCGGTACGGCTCCTGGGTACCCAAGGTAATCAGGTCGTCCACAAGTACGCCGATGTATGCCTCGTCGCGGCGCGGGCACCAGCTGTCACGGCCCTGCGCCCGCAGTGCGGCGTTAGTCCCGGCCAGCAGGCCCTGGGCGCCGGCTTCTTCGTACCCGGTGGTGCCGTTGATCTGCCCGGCGAAAAACAGGCCGCCGATGACTTTCGTCTCGAGGCTGTACTTGAGGTCGCGGGGATCGAAGTAGTCGTACTCGATGGCGTAGCCGGGGCGCACGATGTGGGCGTTTTCCATGCCACGGATGGAACGCACGAGCTCCAACTGCACGTCGAACGGCAGCGAAGTGGAAATACCGTTGGGGTACAACTCATGGGTGTTCAAGCCTTCCGGCTCGATGAACACCTGGTGGCTTTCCTTGTCGGCGAAGCGGTGGATCTTGTCTTCGATCGACGGACAGTAGCGCGGACCGACACCTTCGATCACACCCGAGTACATCGGTGAACGGTCGAGGTTCGACGCAATGATCTCGTGGGTGCGCGCATTGGTGTGGGTAATCCAGCAGCTCACCTGACGCGGGTGCATTTCGGCATTGCCCATGAACGACATCACCGGGATCGGCGTATCGCCTGGCTGTTCGGTCATTACCGAGAAGTCCACCGAGCGGCCGTCAATGCGTGGCGGGGTACCGGTTTTCAGGCGGCCGACGCGCAGCGGCAGTTCACGCATGCGGTGGGCCAGGGCAATCGAAGGTGGATCACCGGCGCGACCACCGGAATGGTTTTGCAGACCAATGTGGATAAGGCCGCCGAGGAAGGTACCGGTAGTCAGCACCACCGATTCGGCAAAGAAACGCAGGCCCATCTGGGTCACCACGCCTTTGACCTGGTCCTGCTCGACGATCAGGTCGTCGCAGGACTGCTGGAATATCCACAGGTTTGGCTGGTTTTCCAGGATTTCACGTACCACTGCCTTGTAGATGGCGCGGTCGGCTTGTGCACGGGTGGCACGTACGGCCGGGCCCTTGCGGTTGTTCAGAACGCGGAACTGGATGCCGCTCTTGTCGGTGGCCAGCGCCATGGCGCCGCCGAGCGCATCGATCTCTTTGACCAGATGGCTTTTGCCAATACCGCCGATGGCGGGGTTGCAGCTCATGTGACCGAGGGTTTCCACGTTATGGGTCAGCAGCAGGGTCTTCACACCCATGCGTGCAGACGCAAGCGCAGCCTCGGTACCGGCATGGCCGCCGCCGATGACGATCACGTCAAAACGGGAAGGGAAATCCACCACGCACCTCGTGCCTGTTTTTGCGAATAGAGAAGGTAAGCGGACAAGTATAGGGACTTCACCCCCAGTAAAGAAACCGTCTGAGCAAATTTTGACCAGTCTGTGGATGAGTGGCAAACAACAGAAATCAGAGAGAAGAAATTTAAAAAGCTTTGTTTTTATGTTTATTCTTATGCACAGCGACTTCTGTGGATAAAGTCCTGTATCCCAATAATGGCGCTATGTAGAGAGAAATTAAACCCTGTGTCTGGAGTGCCATGAGGGCTCTGGATAACGTCATTTAGCCTGTGGATTAAATGCTTCTTTACCCACAGGTGGGTTTTTCCTCAGAAAAAAAGCCCGCTTATCAACTGAGCTGAAGGCGACTTTTCCACAGGGCTCCTGAGCACAGTTTTTAAGACGAGCATGGAAAATTCATCGCGCTGGCGGCCAGACATGGTCAGGTTGGAGCGGTCGAGCCCGCGAAAGGGTCGGTACATCCACAGAGATCTGGTGCTTGTAAGGGCTTCTCGCGGGCCCGCCCGCTCCCACAGGTGCTTGGGTCATCGGCCTGTATTCATCTTCTGCAACGAATTTCAGGCAAAAAAAAGCCGCCCCCTAAGGAGCGGCGCTTGGCCTTGCCTGGCTGTGGATTACTTGCCGATGCAGAAGCTGGAGAAAATCCGCCCAAGCAGGTCATCCGAGCTGAATGCTCCTGTGATCTCCCCCAGCGCATGCTGTGCCTGGCGTAAGTCCTCAGCCAGAAGCTCTCCCGCGCCCGCCAAGGTCAATTGAGCACGGCCGTGCTCCAGGTGCTCGCTGGCCTGGCGCAAGGCATCCAGATGGCGCCGGCGGGCGCTGAAGCCACTCTCCGCAGTCTGCTCGTAACCCATACAGCCCTTCAGATGGTCGCGGAGCAGCTGCAGCCCTGTATCGTCGCCCTTGGCGCTCAGGGTAATGGTCACATGGCCGTCATCGCACTGTTCCAGCGCTACCCGCTCACCACTCAGGTCGGCCTTGTTGCGAATCAGCGTGACCTTGGCCGGGTCCGGCCGCTGAGCGAGAAACTCCGGCCACAAAGCGAACGGGTCGCTGGCCTCGGGCGCAGTGGAGTCGACTACCAGCAGCACGCGGTCTGCCTCGCCAATGGCCTTCAGGGCGCGTTCCACACCGATCTTTTCCACATGGTCATCGGTATCGCGCAAGCCGGCAGTATCGACAACGTGCAGCGGCATGCCGTCGATGTGGATATGTTCGCGCAGGATATCCCGCGTAGTGCCGGCGATGTCAGTGACGATGGCAGCTTCCCGACCGGCCAGCTGGTTCAGCAAGCTCGATTTACCGGCATTCGGCCGGCCGGCAATGACTACCGTCATGCCGTCACGCAGCAAGGCGCCCTGCCCGGCCTCGCGCTGCACAGTGGATAACTCGCTACGCACGGCATCAAGCATCGACAGCACGTGGCCATCGGCGAGGAAGTCGATCTCTTCCTCAGGAAAATCGATCGCCGCCTCGACGTAAATACGCAGGGCAATCAACGCCTCGGTGAGGCTGTGCACACGCCTGGAGAATTCCCCTTGCAGCGAGCGCAGGGCGTTGCGCGCTGCCTGGCTGGAACTGGCCTCGATCAGGTCGGCGATGGCTTCAGCCTGCGCCAGGTCGAGCTTGTCGTTGAGGAAGGCGCGCTCGCTGAACTCGCCCGGGCGGGCCAGACGACAGCCGACTTGTACACAGCGCTGCAGCAGCATGTCCAAGACCACGGGGCCACCGTGTCCCTGCAGTTCAAGCACGTCCTCGCCAGTGAACGAATTAGGCCCAGGAAAGAACAGAGCAATCCCTTCGTCCAGCACCAGCCCTTCATCGTCGCGAAACGGACCGTAATGGGCATGCCGCGGGGTCAGGGTGCGGCCAGTGATCAACAGGCCGGCCTTGGCAGCCAAGGGGCCGGACAACCTGACAATTCCCACACCGCCCCGGCCCTGGGCCGTGGCGATGGCGGCGATGGTTTCACGCACAGTGTTCATGCTCGAAAGCCTCTACGACAAAAACGACAGATAGCAAAAACGCCCCACTAGGGGGCGTTTTTTATTCACAGGCTAGCGTATTAGCCCGTCAAGCAGCAGCTTTTTTGGTAGCTGCTTCGATACGGCGAGTGATGTACCACTGCTGCGAAATCGACAGGCAGTTGTTCACAACCCAGTACAGCACCAGACCGGCAGGGAACCACAGGAAGAAGAAGGTGAAGATGATTGGCATCATTTTCATTACCTTGGCTTGCATCGGATCCGGCGGAGTCGGGTTCAGGCGCTGCTGGATGAACATGGTGGCGCCCATGATGATCGGCAGGATGAAGAACGGATCCTTGATCGACAGGTCGGTAATCCACAGGATCCATGGGGCCTGGCGCATTTCCACGCTTTCCAGCAATACCCAGTACAGGGCCAGGAATACCGGCATCTGCACCAGGATCGGCAGGCAGCCGCCCAGTGGGTTGATCTTCTCTTTCTTGTAAAGCTCCATCATCGCCTGGGACATCTTCTGGCGATCGTCACCGAAGCGTTCCTTGAGTGCAGCGAGCTTAGGTGCAACGGCACGCATACGCGCCATGGAGCGGTAGCTGGCAGCCGACAGTGGGAAGAACAGGCCTTTGATCAACATGGTCAGCACGATGATCGACCAGCCCCAGTTACCCAGCAGGCTGTGGATATGTTGCAGCAGCCAGAAGATCGGCTGGGCGATGAACCACAGGAAGCCGTAGTCGACGGTCAATTCCAGGCCTGGGGACAACTCTTTCAGCTTGGACTGGATCTTCGGGCCGGCGTACAGCAGGGCACTGGTTTCGACCTTGCCGCCAGCCGGTACGCTGATAACCGGGCCGGTGTAGCCGATGATGTAGTTGCCCTGGCTATCCTTGCGGGTCTGGACAACGTTGTTGTCCGACTTGGCCGGAATCCAGGCGGTCACGAAGTAGTGCTGCAGCCAGGCAACCCAGCCGCCGGACACATTTTCTTTCAAACTACCTTTGTCGATGTCCTTCATCGAGACCTTTTTGTAAGGCTCAGAAGCTGTCCACAGGGCAGCACCCAGGTAGGTAGCGGTGCCGGTGGCAGTACTGGAGGACGGATCGCCGCTGGCATCACGCTTGAGCTGGGCAAACATGTTGCCGTTCCAGGCCTGGCCGCTCTGGTTGTCGATCAGGTAGCTGACATTCAGGTCGTACTCACCGCGCTTGAAGCTGAAACGCTTGATGTAGTTGACACCGTTGTCACTGAACTTCAGGTCTACCACCAGTTGTTCCTGGCCATCGGCCAGCTGGTAGCTCTTCTGCTCGGCGGCATACAGGGGCCGGCCGCTGGCGCGGGCATCCGGGCCGTCGGTGCCGGTCAGACCGCTTTGTGCCAAGTAAACACGCTCACCACCGTTGTCGAACAACTGGAATGGAATGTTCGGGTGGTCTTGACGGCGTGGGTACTTCGGCAGGTTCAGCTGGACGATGTCACCACCGACCGGATCGATAGCCAGTTCCAGAACGTCGGTCTTGACTCGGATCAGGTCCTTGCTGAGTGCGACCGGTGCCAGTTCGGCAGGGCTCGATTCGGCGTTGGCGCTCGGTACATCGGCGCTGGCACCGTTGTTACCGGCCGGCACGCCATCGGGCAAGCCCGGAGCAACAGTGCTGGCAGCAGTATTCTGAGTCGGCAGGGCAGCCTGGCCGTAGTCATCGTTCCACTTCAGGACCATGACGTAGGACACGACTGCCAGCGCGGCGATCAGGATCGTGCGTTTAATATCCATGATTACTCGGCTATCGAAGAAGTTCGGGAGGAAGGAGCGGGTGGAACGGGGTCGAAACCGCCGTCATTCCACGGATGACAACGCCCCAGGCGACGAACGGCCAGCCACCCACCACGCCAGATGCCATGGTTTTCGATGGCTTCATACGCGTAACAGGAGCAACTGGGGAAAAACCGACAGTGGTTGGCCATCAGAGGACTAATGGCGTAACGGTAAAACTGGATCGGAACGAGTGCCAGTTTACGCATCTTGGCTGTCTACCCCTGCGGAATTGGCGGTGACTGCTGGTGTTGGCCGGCTGCGCGCCAGGCGTTTCCAGAGCTTGCCAAAGTGTTGGTGCAATTCCGGGTTTTCTATCTCACCCAATCCCTTGCGCGCGACGATCACGATGTCCAGGCCGGCAAGCAATTGCTGGTTCAGACGAAAGGAATCGCGCATCAAGCGCTTGAGGCGGTTGCGTTGAACGGCGAGCTTGACACTCTTCTTG
Organism: Pseudomonas sp. 2,4-D; assembly: GCF_030418155.1. Classification (NCBI taxonomy): domain Bacteria; kingdom Pseudomonadati; phylum Pseudomonadota; class Gammaproteobacteria; order Pseudomonadales; family Pseudomonadaceae; genus Pseudomonas; species Pseudomonas sp. 2,4-D. The sequence continues at coordinate 121,582 of NZ_JAUHUI010000001.1, read as the reverse complement.
CCGATTACCAAGCCAAGGCGTGGGTGATCGAGGCCGTTCTCGCGAGCAAGGATCAGCAGGTTTTTCCCTGGAACCTTGCCGGTTGGGGAGTCGAAGACCGCTTTGAAATGCCGGGGTGTAAGCAGTCGCTTTTCCCGACTGAAGTCCTGACTCACCACCTGTGCCGAAAAATCAAATGGCCAGACGCTTACGGCCTTTGGCACGACGACGCGACAGAACAGCACGGCCGTTCTTGGTAGCCATACGGGCACGGAAACCGTGGGTGCGGGCGCGCTTGATGGTGCTTGGTTGGAAAGTACGTTTCATGGCGTGTTACCTGGTTTGTCGACGACGGGCCGGGATGGCCCCCTTTTTAAGAGACCGGCGATTCTAGAGAAAGCAAGCCCATAGGTCAATTTCCAACCAGTCTTTCCATATAGAGCATGTGATGGACGGTGCCTGTTGATCAGTGCCCAAGGGGTGCTTGATCGGACACACGGATCGGGGACAACATGAAAAAAAAGAAGAGACATATAAAAAGCTTTTTTGAAGAACTTATAACTCTTAAGTGGATAACCTTCTGTGGATAACCTGCGCCGGCCCATGAATTACGGGGTGTACAGAGTTTTACAACTTTGTTCTGATCCCGTGCTGCGCTTGTTCCCATCGTGAGCGAAAGCTGTGGATGAAAACACCAGTTATCCACAGTAGACTTATCAACAGGCTAAGGGGTGGGGTTGTGCATAGCCCTCATGGTCGTTTATCCACAGGGCTTATTCACAGAGGCGAAAAGCCGTTTTGGTCGATAAATGGCTGTTTTGTCGTGGTTCCTAACGTGTCCACATGTGGATAACTGAACGCTCGACCGGTACAATGGCGGTTTGTTTTTGCCTCATCCGGCTTTCAAACTCAGGGGATATCCGTGTCAGTGGAACTTTGGCAGCAGTGCGTGGAGCTTCTGCGCGATGAACTGCCTGCCCAGCAATTCAACACCTGGATCCGTCCGCTACAGGTCGAAGCCGAAGGCGACGAGTTGCGCGTCTATGCGCCTAACCGTTTCGTTCTCGATTGGGTCAATGAAAAGTACCTGGGTCGCTTGCTCGAGCTGTTGGGTGAGAACGGTAGCGGCATTGCACCAGCCCTTTCCTTATTAATAGGTAGCCGTCGCAGCTCGGCCCCAAGGGCTGCGCCCAACGCGCCAGTCAGCGCTGCCGTTGCGGCTTCGCTGGCGCAGACTCAGGCACACAAGACGGCCCCGGCAGCAGCGGTTGAACCCGTTGCCGTGGCTGCAGCCGAGCCTGTACTGGTCGAGACGTCTTCGCGTGACAGCTTTGATGCCATGGCCGAGCCCGCTGCGGCGCCGCCCAGTGGTGGTGGCCGGGCTGAACAGCGCACCGTGCAGGTTGAAGGTGCGCTCAAGCACACCAGTTACCTGAACCGGACCTTTACCTTTGACACCTTCGTCGAAGGTAAGTCGAACCAGCTCGCCCGCGCGGCTGCCTGGCAGGTTGCAGACAACCCTAAGCATGGCTACAACCCACTGTTCCTTTATGGCGGTGTGGGTTTGGGTAAAACTCACCTTATGCATGCTGTGGGTAACCATCTGCTGAAGAAGAATCCGAACGCCAAGGTGGTGTACCTGCATTCGGAGCGTTTCGTCGCGGACATGGTCAAAGCGCTGCAACTCAATGCCATCAACGAATTCAAGCGCTTCTACCGCTCGGTGGACGCGTTGTTGATCGACGATATCCAGTTCTTCGCTCGCAAAGAGCGCTCACAGGAAGAGTTTTTCCACACCTTCAACGCCTTGCTTGAGGGCGGCCAGCAGGTAATCCTTACCTCTGACCGCTATCCCAAGGAAATCGAAGGCCTGGAAGAGCGTCTGAAGTCGCGCTTTGGTTGGGGCCTGACGGTGGCTGTCGAGCCACCAGAGCTGGAGACCCGCGTAGCGATCCTGATGAAGAAGGCCGACCAGGCCAAAGTCGAGCTCCCGCATGACGCAGCCTTTTTCATCGCTCAGCGCATCCGGTCCAACGTCCGTGAGCTGGAAGGTGCACTGAAGCGGGTTATCGCTCACTCGCACTTCATGGGGCGTGACATCACCATCGAGCTGATTCGTGAATCGCTCAAGGATCTGTTGGCGCTGCAAGACAAACTGGTCAGTGTGGATAACATTCAGCGTACCGTCGCTGAGTACTACAAGATCAAGATCTCCGATCTGTTGTCCAAGCGTCGTTCGCGTTCTGTCGCGCGCCCGCGTCAGGTAGCCATGGCCCTGTCCAAGGAGTTGACCAACCACAGTCTGCCGGAAATCGGCGACATGTTCGGTGGTCGCGACCATACGACCGTGCTGCACGCCTGCCGCAAAATCAATGAACTGAAGGAATCCGACGCGGACATCCGCGAGGACTACAAGAACCTGCTGCGGACGCTGACGACCTGATGGCCGTCTGCGCAGCTAATTGAAGGCAAGGGACTAGACCATGCATTTCACCATTCAACGCGAAGCCCTGTTGAAACCCCTGCAACTGGTCGCCGGTGTCGTCGAGCGCCGTCAGACCTTGCCGGTCCTGTCCAACGTATTGCTGGTCGTACAAGGCCAGCAACTGTCGTTGACCGGTACCGACCTGGAAGTCGAGCTGGTAGGCCGCGTGCAACTGGAAGAGCCGGCCGAGCCTGGCGAGATCACTGTTCCGGCGCGCAAGCTGATGGACATCTGCAAAAGCCTGCCTAACGACGCCCTGATCGATATCAAGGTCGATGAGCAGAAATTGTTGGTAAAGGCCGGCCGCAGCCGCTTCACCCTGTCGACCCTGCCTGCCAATGACTTCCCGACTGTGGAAGAAGGCCCGGGTTCGCTGACCTGCAACCTGGAGCAGAGCAAGCTGCGCCGCCTGATCGAGCGTACCAGCTTCGCCATGGCCCAACAGGATGTGCGCTATTACCTCAACGGCATGCTGCTTGAGGTTTCCCGCAACACGTTGCGCGCCGTATCCACCGATGGTCACCGCCTGGCGCTTTGCTCGATGAGTGCGCCGATCGAGCAGGAGGATCGACACCAGGTTATCGTGCCGCGTAAAGGTATCCTGGAGTTGGCGCGCCTGCTGACCGATCCTGAAGGTATGGTCAGCATCGTGCTGGGCCAGCATCACATCCGCGCCACTACTGGCGAGTTCACCTTTACCTCCAAGCTGGTGGACGGCAAATTCCCTGACTACGAGCGCGTACTGCCCAAAGGCGGTGACAAGCTGGTCGTTGGAGACCGCCAGGCGCTGCGTGAAGCTTTCAGCCGTACTGCGATTCTTTCCAACGAGAAGTACCGCGGTATTCGCCTGCAGCTGGCAGCCGGTCAACTGAAGATCCAGGCTAACAACCCCGAGCAGGAAGAAGCTGAAGAAGAAATCAGCGTGGACTACGAAGGTAGCTCGCTGGAGATTGGTTTCAACGTCAGCTACTTGCTAGACGTGCTGGGCGTGATGACTACTGAGCAAGTTCGTCTGATCTTGTCCGATTCAAACAGCAGTGCGCTGCTGCAGGAAGCTGGCAATGACGATTCTTCCTACGTTGTCATGCCGATGCGACTGTAAGCTGTAGCAGGCGAAATGTCCCTTCGACGTATCATGGTCACCGCGGTGCGCAACTTGCACCCGGTGACACTCCTACCCTCCCCCCGCATCAACATCCTTTACGGCGCCAACGGCAGCGGCAAGACCAGCGTGCTAGAAGCCGTGCACTTGCTCGGGCTGGCCCGTTCATTTCGCAGCACTCGCCTGAATCCGGTTATTCAGTACGAACAGGCTGCCTGTACTGTGTTCGGTGAGGTTCAGCTGACGGAGGGTGGTACGAGCAACCTGGGGGTGTCCCGCGAGCGGCAAGGGGAGTTTACTATTCGCATTGATGGGCAGAATGCGCGCAGCGCCGCGCAATTGGCTGAGTTACTGCCGCTTCAGCTCATCAACCCAGACAGTTTCCGGCTGCTGGAAGGTGCCCCAAAAATACGCCGCCAGTTTCTGGACTGGGGAGTGTTCCACGTGGAACCTCGTTTTCTGCCAGCCTGGCAACGCCTTCAGAAGGCGCTGCGGCAGCGGAACTCATGGTTGCGTCATGGTACACTTGACCCAGCTTCGCAAGCCGCCTGGGACCGGGAATTGTGCCTGGCTAGCGCGGAAATAGATGAATACCGTCGCAACTACATCAAGGCCTTGAAGCCCGTCTTCGAGCGAACCCTGAGCGAACTGGTCGAGCTGGACGGGTTGACCCTGAGCTACTACCGAGGTTGGGACAAGGACCGGGAACTGCAAGAAGTACTCGCCTCCTCCCTCCTTCGCGATCAGCAGATGGGCCATACCCAAGCCGGTCCGCAGCGTGCTGATCTGCGTTTGCGGTTGGCTGGCAACAACGCAGCCGACATCTTGTCGCGTGGTCAGCAAAAGTTGGTGGTATGCGCATTGCGCATTGCCCAAGGCCACCTCGTTAGTCAGGCTCGCCGCGGTCACTGTATTTATCTCGTGGATGACTTGCCGTCCGAACTGGATGACCAGCATCGCCGCGCACTATGCCGCTTGCTTGAAGAATTACACTGCCAGGTGTTCATCACCTGTGTAGATCACGAATTACTGAGGGAAGGCTGGCAGACGGAAACGCCAGTTGCTTTGTTCCACGTGGAACAAGGCCGTATCACCCAGACCCACGACCATCGGGAGTGAAGGCATGAGCGAAAATCAAACGTACGACTCCTCCAGCATCAAAGTGCTGAAAGGTTTGGATGCCGTACGCAAGCGTCCCGGCATGTACATTGGCGACACCGATGATGGTAGTGGCCTGCACCACATGGTCTTCGAAGTGGTCGACAACTCGATCGACGAAGCCCTCGCCGGTCACTGCGATGACATCACTGTCATCATCCACCCGGACGAATCTATCAGTGTGCGCGACAACGGTCGCGGCATTCCGGTCGATGTGCATAAGGAAGAAGGCGTTTCCGCAGCCGAGGTCATCATGACTGTGCTGCACGCCGGCGGTAAGTTCGACGACAACTCCTACAAAGTATCTGGCGGTCTGCACGGTGTCGGTGTGTCGGTTGTGAACGCCCTGTCCGAGAAGCTGGTTCTGACCGTTCGCCGTAGCGGCAAGATCTGGGAACAGACTTACGTTCACGGTGTTCCACAAGCGCCCATGGCGGTTGTCGGTGACAGTGAAACCACGGGTACCCACATCCACTTCAAGCCATCGGCTGAAACCTTCAAGAACATTCACTTCAGCTGGGACATCCTGGCCAAGCGCATCCGCGAGCTGTCGTTCCTCAACTCGGGCGTTGGCATTCTGCTGAAGGATGAGCGCAGCGGTAAGGAAGAGTTCTTCAAGTACGAAGGCGGTCTGCGTGCGTTCGTCGAGTACTTGAACACCAACAAGACGCCGGTCAACTCCCAGGTGTTCCACTTCAACGTTCAGCGTGACGATGGTGTGGGTGTTGAAGTCGCCCTGCAATGGAACGACAGCTTCAACGAAAACCTGCTGTGCTTTACCAACAATATTCCGCAGCGTGATGGCGGTACCCACCTGGTGGGTTTCCGTTCCTCGCTGACCCGTAGCCTTAACAGCTACATCGAGCAGGAAGGCCTGGCCAAGAAGAACAAGGTGGCAACCACTGGCGACGACGCCCGTGAAGGCCTGACCGCAATCATCTCGGTTAAGGTACCGGACCCGAAGTTCAGCTCGCAGACCAAGGACAAGCTGGTCTCCTCGGAGGTGAAAACCGCCGTGGAGCAAGAGATGAACAAGTACTTCGCCGATTTCCTCCTGGAAAACCCGAACGAGGCGAAGGCCGTCGTTGGCAAGATGATCGACGCGGCTCGCGCTCGTGAAGCTGCACGTAAAGCTCGTGAGATGACCCGCCGTAAAGGTGCGCTGGATATCGCGGGTCTGCCGGGCAAACTGGCAGACTGCCAAGAGAAAGATCCTGCTCTCTCCGAACTGTACCTGGTGGAGGGTGACTCTGCGGGTGGCTCGGCCAAGCAAGGTCGCAACCGTCGTACCCAGGCGATCTTGCCGCTGAAGGGTAAAATCCTCAACGTCGAGAAAGCGCGCTTCGACAAGATGATTTCGTCCCAGGAAGTGGGCACGCTGATCACTGCGCTGGGCTGTGGTATCGGCCGTGAAGAGTACAACATCGACAAACTGCGTTATCACAACATCATCATCATGACCGATGCTGACGTTGACGGTTCGCACATCCGTACGCTGCTGCTGACCTTCTTCTTCCGTCAGCTGCCGGAGCTGGTCGAGCGTGGCTACATCTATATTGCCCAGCCGCCGCTGTACAAGGTGAAACGAGGCAAGCAGGAGCAGTACATCAAGGACGATGAGGCCATGGAAGAGTACATGACCCAATCGGCGCTGGAAGATGCCAGCCTGCACCTGGACGAATCGGCACCTGCAGTTTCCGGTGTGCAGCTGGAAGCGTTGGTGAATGAGTTCCGCAGTGTCATGAAGACTCTCAAGCGCCTGTCGCGCTTGTACCCGGAAGAGCTGACTGAGCACTTCGTCTACCTGCCTGAGGTGACCCTGGAGCAGTTGGGTGACCACGCAGTGATGCAGGCCTGGCTGGCCCAGTTCCAGGCGCGTCTGAACTCCAGCCAGAAGTCTGGCCTGGCTTACAACGCCAGCCTGCGTGAAGACAAAGAGCGCAACGTGTGGCTGCCTGAAGTGGAAATTACCTCCCACGGTCTGGCCAGCTACATCACGTTCAACCGCGATTTCTTCGGCAGCAATGACTACCGTACCGTAGTCAACATTGGTGCCAAGCTTTCGAGCCTGTTGGGTGAAGGTGCGTACGTGCAGCGCGGTGAACGCCGCAAGGCAATCGTCGAGTTCAAAGAGGGCCTGGATTGGCTGATGAACGAGACCACCAAGCGCCATACGATTCAGCGATACAAAGGGCTGGGTGAGATGAACCCGGATCAACTGTGGGAAACCACCATGGACCCGACCGTTCGCCGTATGCTCAAGGTCACGATCGAAGATGCCATCGCCGCTGACCAGATCTTCAACACCCTGATGGGTGATGCGGTCGAGCCGCGTCGTGACTTCATCGAAAGTAACGCGCTGTCGGTGTCGAACCTGGACTTCTGATCAGGTGTAGGTTCACAGAAAAGCTGCACGCTTTCACAAATAGATGACCGGCCGGGCTTCAACCATGGCCCCTGTCGGTCACCATCAAGCCCGCCTTCGCGGGCTTTTTTTTGCCTGGAATTCCTGCCGGGGCGCCCTACTCCGCTCATTGGAAAATGATGCAGATGGGGGGATTTGAGGAAGTGATTTGATGGGGCGCTGGAAGTGCTGAGAGGGTCGGCGGGCGGATCTGAGCAGCAGAGAGATTGAGAGGACTTTAAAACTAATATTTGAACACCTTAATAGTTAATTAAGCGTACGTGTTAAGTATTAATTTGAACAATTTAGTATGGAAATGGAATTTGGTGGAAGTTGCCATTTTGGATTTTTTGTAGATTTCGAAGGGATGTTGGAATAAGATCTATGACCAACTTTTCCGCTTTGCACTGAAGATTTTCAGCCAAATCAGCTGTTTGAAGCGAGAGCTTCAGACCTGATCCAAATTGCTCCAGCGATCACGAAGTGGCCGTTTAGAAATAAAGAGAGCAAGCCGATTGCTTTAGATTCTGATCAGTCATGAGAGTCATGACCAATGAGAGAAAAGGAGACCTGAAAATGTAGAAAAACGCGATCAATCCCGAGAGGACTGACCGCGCTTAGCGAAGCAGACTTGCGTCCTCAGAACCCGCAATGTCTGCTTTTTCGAAGCGACTGTCAATCCTCTCCCATTTTTTCGACCTTAGCGAGGTTACTCGACGGCACAGTGTTGCCTGTCGAAAGGCCTCACTTCGCCCGCCCTGCGCCTTGATTTTTTGGCGCAGCGTCGGCGCTCGTTTCGAGATTTTCGGAGGTGTTTCATGACAGTACGAAAGGTGGTCACGCGGCGGTCCAACCATTACCGCGGCTACTTCCCATCGCTCAAAAATAAAAAGCCTGTGCCCTGGGAGTCCCAGCTCGAAGGCGCTCTTTTTCGGCTTCTTGAGCTGTCTCCTGCGGTCATCGGCTACGTCCCGCAGCCCAGTGAGGAACGTGTTCCATCGCTCCAGGGCTACTTCAAATATTACCCAGACGTACAGGTTTTCCTCGCGGATGGGCGCGAGTGGTGGTTTGAAGTGAAGCCTCACGACCGACTGAAGATTGCCAGCGTCAGGCAGCGACTGGATGCCGCTGAGCGCTACTTCAACGCCACTGCCCGTAACTTTTCGGTGATCACTGAAAAGTTAATTGAAGCTGAACCCCTGGCTACCAATCTTAGAAGGCTGATGTATCACCGGCGCGGTCCAGAGCTTTCGCATCAGGCGTTGGAGGAGGTAATGGCGACCTTCAACGAATGGCCGCCTATGACCGTTGCAGATCTGCTCTACGTGGTTGGTGAGGGGAAAGCCTGGCGCTTGTTAGGCCTTGGGGTGGTGGGCATTGACCTTGATAGGTCAATTGACACTGACTCCCCGGTCTTCCTGCAAGGGGGGCACCGTCATGCAAACCTTTTCCCTTAGGGTGAAATTGGTCGTCATCGTTCGTGGCGTACTGATGGTGCTTGAGAAGAGGCTTATTGACCGGAAGCTGCTCTTTTTCGATGAGCTTGGTGAGCCCACGAAGCTATCCGAGAAGGAGTTCTATGAGGCCTACGAGAAGCGCGAGATCGAGATCTCCGCTGATCAGCCATACCTTGGGAGGGTTCCGTATGTGCGGAACGTCCCTCCAGATATTTCATGCTTCCCCAAAAAACATGGAGATGAGGCATTGCGTCGACGCAAGTATCTGGACGACCTAACTAAGCGCGGTAAATACAAGCTACCGGGTGACGAAGACATGATCAAGAAGCTTAGAGATATCGCCAAAAAGATTGGGGATGCGTGCGCACCCTCGGTTTCCACTATTCGACGTTGGGCAGCCAAATACATTGGCCAGAACGTAGTAAAGCTTATCCCTCAGCATGCCAAAAAGGGTCGGGCTGCCGCGATACAGGGAGAGCTCGAAGTTATTCTTGAAGGGGTGATTAATAAAACCTACCTGCAGGATACGATTCCAGCGGTCAGCGTGGTCGTTTCAGAATTCGAGGATCAGATAAAAGAGAGGAACAAAAGTCGTTTGCCTTCGGATCAGCTCAAGATCCCAAGCGGAATGACTGTCCGAAGGTACATCGCCAAGCTGGATCCGTACCTTGTGGATAAGGAGAGGCTCGGAAAACACGCAGCAGACAAGAAGCACCGTGTTGCGGCGGGTGTCCTACGTGTCCATGAGATTTTGGAACGTTGGGAAATTGATCACACCTTGTTGGACGTCCAGCTTGTGGATGAAACCTCGGGGCTGTGCATTGGGCGCCCCTATCTGACGATCGTCCTCGACCGCTTCTCTCGAATGGTGATGGGATATTTGCTCCACCTGTCGGCGCCAAATACGGAAACCGTGCTTCGTGTGATCGAACGCTCAATCCGTCCAAAAGCCGAATTGCTGAAGCGCTTTCCGAAAGTGAGAAATGAATGGTGGGCACGTGGGCTGCCGGCTCGAATAGTCCCAGACAACGCAGCGGAATTTCACGCGGGCGATCTCATCATGGGATTCAACGAGTTGGGTATCGAGATCATGTATCCCGCTTCAAGGGCCCCTCAAAGGAAAGGTGCCGTCGAACGCTTTTTCAGCACACAGAACCTGGGGCTTATCCACAACCTCCCGGGTACCACCTTCTCGAATATCCAGCAGCGTGGCGATTACGACTCGGAGAAGAATGCATGTTTCACGCTCCCTCAATTGGAGGCGGTGGTAGTGAAATGGATCGTCGATGGTTACCACCAGACTCCTCATCGGGGGCTGGACAACAGAACACCGGCTCAAGTCTGGGGGACTAGCGAGGCGAACCATGTCATCAGCCTTCCCGTCGACCTGGACTCGTTGGAGTGCATTCTGGCCAAGCGGGCCTCGGTGAAGGTTCACCATTACGGCATCGAGGTTGCCAAAGTGGGCTACCACTCTACGGAACTTGCTGAGCTCCGTATGCGTTTGGCAGACGGAGAAAAGGTAAACGTCCGCTATCGAGACGAAGCCGGGCACGTTTGGGTTCACGACCGCTTCAGAAACTTGTTCTTCAAAGTGCCCGCCAAAGATGAGCGAATGGCCGGTAAGAGCAGGGAGGTGTGGAAGGCTGCCGAGAAAGCGCTGCGAGAAAAATATAATGAGCAGCCTAGCTTCGAGGCTACGCACAGGTGCTACCAGGAAATTATGGAAGATGCAGACGAGGCCCGCCGTTCGCAGACGCTCAGAAAACGACGCGCAGCTGCCATAGCGAAAATCGACAAGGAGGGTCGAGTGACCGAAAGCACGCCTCCACCCAAGGTACTCGCTGAAGTGGAATGGACCGGTGACTCTATTCCTAACATTCCGCCAGCAGCCTTCAAGGTCTCGGTTCGTCGCCCTGCTGGGAGTTCTAAGCCATGAACGCCATCAATCTGTACGAATGCTACGAGCATGGTGAATACAGCTTTACGCTCCGCGATCGTTTTATTCACAGCCCTCAAGTCGAGCGAGCGTTGACGCGACTAGGCGATATCCACGGCGATAGTCGGCGTACCAGAGCAAGTAAAGGGTTGCTGATCCAAGGTCCAAGCGGAGTGGGCAAGAGCACATTGGTCAAGGAGTACATTCGGTCATTGGAGGAATTGGAGAGCCATGACCCACAGAAGCGGACAGTTCTGTTCGTCGAGATGCCTTCGTCTCCAACCAAAAAGAACCTGGCAGCAGCCATTTTGGCAGAGCTGAAGGATCCCTTCGCAGAGGCACGAGGACATTCGGCAGAGGTTAAATTTGCGCGAGTAGTCCTGCTGCTGAAGAACCTTGGCGTGGAGATGTTGGTCCTCGATGAGGCGCAGCACCTGGTCGATTATCGTCGTAATGGTGCGTATGAGGCAGCAGACTGGATCAAGAGTCTGATGAATGAAACCAGTATCGCGTTTGTTCTGATTGGGCTGAAGCGCACCGAAAATCTCCTGCTAGCAAACGAGCAACTGCGACGCAGGTTTTCGGCCACGGTGGCATACGATCGCTTCACCTTCTCCGCTAATACGTCTCTTCATTTCGTGATGTTGTTGCAGGCAATCGAGGGCGAACTGCCTGTTCAAACCATCAGTTTTGTAGAGCCAGCGATGATTAAACGCTTCTACCTGGCTTCCTATGGATTGATCGACTACCTCATCAAGATTGTGGACAGGGCTGTTTGGCTGGTTCAAGTCCAGGACCTTGTCGGGATTGAACTTCCTGTGCTGGCCCAGGCTTTTGAAGACGAGGTTTGGAGCTACGCCACCGAGGATCGAAACCCCTTCAGTGCGAGCTTCAATTTCCAGCCTCTGTTCGGGAAGCGGGAGCCGTTTGAGACGTTCGAAGAGAGCAGTACCTGACGGCCAAGGGCCGGGCTTATCGGCCCGGCTCTACTCCCCTGATTTTTATGTCTTCGATTTCATGGATGTGTAGGAATGTTTGGTCTTTTAATCAACCCACGACCACACCAAGACGAAAGTCTTTTGGGGTACCTGCAGCGCCTGGCGAAAGCCAACGGATTACCCAGAAAGGAACTGCTCACCGCCTTTGCACGAGCCGACGAGACCGATGTTGCGGACTGGCTGCAGATGATGGAAGGACCACTGAGCTGGCCTGCGGTATCTGCTGAGTTTCGTGATCCAAGGCCCAAGGGGGTCAAGTTATGGACGACTCATCACGCTCGTTACTGTCCGATCTGTTTGGGCGAAGCCGGTTATTGGAGAGAAAGCTGGGGCTTGACCCTGGTTACGACGTGTTCTGTCCACGGCACTGAACTCCACGGGCGGTGCCCCAACTGTCTGAAGGAAACCGATCCAAGCGCAATGAGTGCGAATAGTTGCCAAGCGTGTGGCACCTCATTGAGTGGGACCAATTTTGAGATCGCGCCGGCGAGTGATACGGCCGCCTGGCTCACCTCTGGCTTTGAAGATAGGTTTTACGCCGACTCGTTGCCAGCTGACGCGGGATTGGCGGCCCTCACCTACGAACAGTTTCACGAGTTGTCATCGCGTCTCGCTGTCAGAAGTTTGCCTACGGAAAGAACCCAGCCGCTGAAGGTTGCTGATTCGGGTTCGCTAGAGATATCGCGGCTTATGGCAAACGCGGCGGGCGTGGTTCTCATGAACTGGCCTCTCGCATTCAGAGAACTGCTGAGTGGCCTCAAGGCAGTCCATTCCGATAACGAACATTGGACGCTCAGCAGATCGTTCGGCCCGATATACCACGACATCCACCGTGATCTGGATGACTCTTGTTTTGACTTTCTTCGTCGAGAGTTCGAATCATTTCTGCAGCATGCGTGGGAAGCACCGTTAGCGAAGCGAAATCGCAATTTGAGTGAGGAGACGATTGAGAGACATCGTTGGGTGTCGTTCGATTCTGCTGCTGAAGCTTGTGGTCTCGGGGTATCAGTCATAAAACGCCTTCATCAGGAGGGACAAATCGCCTATCGGGAGAAGGTCCATGAAGATCGAGTCTTTACGGTCGTGGACCTGGATCATTTGAAGGCAATCTCGCAGCATCTCCAGGGCGTGGCTGATATGAAAGAAACCTCGACTTTGCTAAGCCTCTGTCGCAATCGGGTTAGGCAGCTGCTAGCTGGTGGTACCCTCCAGTTCTTTGGTGGAGAACCGCGCCCAGGCGAAAGGTGGCTGATTGACTGCCGCTCGATCAACGAATTGATTGATGAGAAGCTGCCTACCAGCTCTGACCAGAGCCTGGTGTCGATCAACTACTTGGCCAAGCATTCTCTGCCCAAGGGGGGTGGGTTGGTCGAGTTGGTTCAGGCAATACGTGCAGGTGAACTTCGCGCTTACGGCCCAGCTGAGAATGGCTCGGTTGCGGTAGGGGCGTGGTTACTCAAGCCGCAAGATTTTGCAGCGTGGCAACAAGCCCGAGCTGAGAACAAGAGTCCGGTCTTTCCCGGCCTGTCGGTAGTCAAGGCTGCTGCGCTGTTAGGCGTCAAAGAACAATGCGCATACGCGTTCGTTCGACTGGGTCTGCTATGGAGCACTGCTGTCGAACGAGGCCGGCGTACGCAATTGATGGTTAAGCCTCAAGCCATCGACAGATTCAGGCGTGGCTATATCTTGGGACCGGAGATTGCGGTGTATTTGGGGAAGTCGACCAGGGAGGCGTTCAAGCACCTTTGGGAGGCCAGGTTTCGCCCCGTTGCGGGGCCATCCATTCCAAACGCGGCTTGCCGGCAGTACGTTTGGGTAAGAAGCAAAAAGCTGATCGATTACCTCGCAAGTGAAGCCGCCCAGATCGACGATCCTGAAGCCATCACGTTTTTATCCACACCGATCGCTCAGCCTCGTGATTGCCGATTCAGGCATGTGGGATCAAGATAGTTAGCACGCTTTCTTTCTTGATTGCTAAAATCATCGAACCCATTTTGGAGAATCTTATGTCCCGTCTCGCTGAATTCCGCCTGCTCGAACAACAGCTCGCAGCCCAACTGGCGGAGCTGGAAGCGCTGAAAAATGACTCTGCCCTGAAGCAGGAAATGGAATTTGAAACGAAGCTGCGCAGTTTGCTCAACGAGTATGGCTACGGCCTGCGCCAAGTGGTGCTGATCCTCGATCCGCAAGCGGTGGCTTCCACTGATATGGCCCCAAAAACCTCTCGGAAACCACGCGAAGTGAAGGTCTACAAGAATCCACACAGCGGAGAGGTTGTTGAGACCAAGGGTGGTAATCAGCGTACGCTTAAGGCCTGGAAAAACGAGTATGGCGCTGAGGTAGTCGAGTCTTGGCTCGCCAATTGATTGCACTGCAGGCGGCTTCTGGCACGAGATGAATCGTGGTGCGCCCCGAATGCAAATTCCCATTCTGGGGCGTGACGAAATTTTCTGCGGGTGGTGGATTTAGAGAATTAAAACTGTCGCTAGAGGGTCCCGTCTTTCGCGGCCTGCAGCCATTTGGAGAGGAAACGCAAAACTGTCGCAATCACCCAAAACGCCGGTTCAGACTGATTCGCTAGAGAATTAAAACTGTCGCAGCCTGAAACGACGCGGCTTTCACGTGTATTCAGAGCCATCATTATCGATAGCCTGCTTACAAACATGTAATTCCTGGATCACGTGGATGACAGCTCCCAGTCGGTAAGCTTCACTCATGTCTTCATGGAGTAACAGAAATGAACACCGCTAAAAGCATTGCCGCCCTCATGCTCGTAATCGCCTCCTCATCCGCTTTAGCTGAAGGAGGATCTGATCGCTTACACGGAAAGATGATTCAGGCAAATGAGCAAGCAATGCGTGCCTACGCCGCTGCCAATGGAAAAAAACCACCTGAAGTGATCCATTATCGCTACGGAATGAAACTGGATGTGGCGAGAGTTATCAGTATGACTTCGCTCAAAGGTAGCTGCGACGTGATGCCGACACAGATGAATTACGAGGACTCAACAGGTGAGTTGAAAATCCTCGAATATCGCTCTGCTGGAATTAACTGTAGAGGTCAAAACTGACCGAAGGGACAGGGTAAGTCTTGGAGTAAGCTGACCACGACCAGCGCTGCAGCTGGTCGGCTGGCCGGCAGAAGCCCTTCCCCCGGGGCATCTTGCATTACGTGTCAGGATAACTGGCAACTACTTGATCGTCCCCACTCTTGGTGAGGCCGATGACTTGATAGGCGTGTTTCATGCCATCAACCTCCATACCTGGTGAGCCAGCGGGCATGCCAGGTACCGCGACGCCTGCCAGGTCGTTGCGCTTTATGAGCTCCTGCACCTGGGCTGCGGGGACGTGACCTTCCACAAACTTGCCATCGATAACCGCGGTGTGACACGAAGCCAGCCTCGGAGCTACTCCTAGCTCTTGCTTCACCGCCCTCATGTCCGTTTCAACGTGGTCGACGACCTTGAAGCCGTTTGCCTCCAAGTGCGCTATCCATTTCTTACAGCAACCGCAATTAGCGTCCCGGTGCACATCGATAGTCAGGGGCTCCGCAGCAAAGGCGGCTGAGGCGATTAGAAGTGACGCTGCGGTACTTAAACCGAGGAAGCGGCGCTTACTTGTCATGAGTGTGCTCCTTCCCGTCTTTGTGCACATGGGTTTTGGGAGTAGAACCTGTGTGGTGGTCCGAGTGCGCCTCGCCGGACTCGTGTTCACCGTGGTGCTCCGCTACTGATGAAGACTCCGAATGCGAACTGCCATGATCATGACTTTCCTCAGCCACGCCGTTTGCTGCGGAATCATCATGATTTCCATGACCTGATTTCGCACCACCGTGTTGGCCTTCATGGTTATGCATATCGCTTTCGCCACCGCCATGTTGGTGACCACCACTGGAAGCGACCATCATCTGGTACTGCTCAGCATTGAGTTGCGGTAGCTGGTCCAGGAACGCGACGATTCCCCAGATGTACTGGTCGTCCATGCTCTTACCCCAGGCTGGCATGCCTGTCGCTTTGATACCGTGCTTGATGGTCCAAAACGCAGCAGCAGGGTCACCGCTTACACCTATCTCGGTGAGGTTTGGTGGGGATGGGTATAGGGCTTGGCTGAGTTCAGTTTTCTCCACCCCTGGCGCGAGGTGGCAACCGATACACATGGCGTTGTAGTTGCCTGCCCCTGCTTGGATGAGAGCAGGATCTTTAAGGTTTGGCACCTCAATGTCGCTTGCTCGGACTTCAATCGAGCGATCCCGCGCCATGGCCAAAAACGCATGCACAGCGGGGAAGTGTGGGTCGTCCGCACCAACGTTCACGAGACCGAAGTAAGCAGCACCTAGCACTGCTGCGCTAGTAACAGCACCTGCCGCCACCAGCGTTGTAATTGTTTTTTTCATGTTGAGTTCTCAAAACCACATCCGAATACCGGCCACAAAACGAGCTTCGTCCACGTCCCCGCCTTCATCCCGAATGAAATCGGCGGTTTTGCCGTAGGAACGGCTCCAGGTGACACCTATGTATGGCGCGAACTGGCGAACAATCTCGTACCGTAACCGCAGCCCGACTTCGGTGTTTGCCAGGCCAGAGCCGACGCCGCGTTCCGGGTCGTTCTTGCCATAAAAGTTGGCCTCAGCGGTTGGCTGAAGAATTAAACGATTGGTTAGCAAGATGTCGTACTCGCCCTCCAGACGGGCAGCGGTTTGACCGTTCTCGCCGATAAAGGCGGTGGCTTCAGCTTCGAAGTCATACAGGGCCAGGCCCTGAATACCGAACGCAGCCCAGGTCTGCGGATCCTCCGGTTTGAAATCCTGCCGGACGCCGGCGACAACATCCCACCACGGGCTTACCGAGCGGCCATAGAGGAGCTGCAGCTCAGCATCTTCAGTCACACCATTGGTTCGTTCACCTTCCGAGCGAATCCAGAGCCTATTGATATCGCCGCCCACCCAGCCGGATGCATCCCAAGCAAGCGTGCTACCTTCATCGGCATCTTGGTATTCCAGTTGGTCTAGCAAGAAAAAGCTGTTGAACCCGCTGTCATCCATTTTGTGCCCGTCAAGCGGGGGGAAGGCAGCCTGCCGGTCGGCATCAGTCAGCACCGGGATTGGCGTACGGCTGGTCGGGGTCGGCGAATCAGCGTTCCCGTTTCCCATCGTGGAATGACCCATCGCGCCATGATCCATGCCTTCCATGGACCCGTGATCCATGCCTTTCATGCTTCCATGGTCCATCTTGCTGTGGTCCATCGAGGCGGGTTTCGCTTTGGGCTGGCCATGGCCCATTTTGCTGTGATCAACGGGTGCAGGTTGCGTGGGTTGCTTGCTCGCGCCCATCTGGCTGTGGTCCATGCCCGGCATCGCAGCCTGTGATGAGGCGTGGTCCATCTGCATGGCACCGTGGCCCATTGCCGAGTGGTCCATTCCGGAATGATCCATTTCAGCGGCGAAGCTGGGCGAAACGCCCAGCACACCTAAAGAAACGGCGAATGCCAGCAGCGATGGTCGTGCAACGCTATTGGCCATTTTTCCCTGCCTTAGCTTTGTCGCTGCCATGCGATTCCATCATTTTGCTGTGATCCATTCCTTCCATGGAACCATGATCCATGCCCTCCATAGAGCCATGATCCATGCCTTTCATGGAGCCGTGATCCATGCCTTCATGGTTCATGCCCTGGGCTTGCTTGCTCTTCGAGCCGTTCGATTGCGCCGCGTTGGACGACTTTTGAGAGTGCTGATCATGGTTGTCACTGGACCAGGAAGACGGGGCGTACACCGCGAGCAGGCCAACCATCGCGGCAGAGAGGAAAAAGGCGCTTCGTTTCATTGGTTTGCTCATCTCGTATCTCCAGTTCATTCGTCCACGCGGACTTCTCGGAACATGCCCATCTCCATGTGGTACATGAGGTGACAGTGATAGGCCCAGCGCCCGAGTGCATCTGCGGTTACGCGATAGCTTCGTTTCGAGCCAGGCGGCATATCGATCGTGTGTTTTCGCACCATGAAATTGCCGTCCTCATCCTCCAGGTCACTCCACATGCCGTGCAGATGGATGGGGTGAGTCATCATGGTGTCGTTGACCAAGGTAATACGCAGGCGCTCGCCGTACTTGAGCCGCAGCGGCTCTGCGTCAGAAAACTTGATCCCATCGAAGGACCAAGCGAACTTTTCCATATGCCCGGTAAGGTGCAGTTCGATTGTCCGGCCAGGTTCCCGGCCGTCAGGGTCGATGAAGGTGCTACGCAAATCCGAATACGTGAGAACCCGACGCCCGTTATCGCGAAGCCCGATCCCCGGATCGCTCAGCTTTGGCGTAGGGGTCATGGTCTGCATATCGACCAGAGGGTTGTTTGTTTCGGAGGCGGGATGGTTCTGCATGGCACCGCTGGCGGCCATATTGCTTTGGTCCATACCGGTCATGTTGCCGTGGTCCATGCCAGCCATCTTGCTATGGTCCATACCGGCCATGCTGCCGTGGTCCATGCCAGCCATCTTGCTATGGTCCATACCGGCCATGCTGCCGTGGTCCATGCCAGCCATCTTGCTGTGGTCCATACCGGCCATGCTGCCGTGATCCATGCCACCCATGCTGCCGTGGTCCATCCCCATATCACTCATGGAGATGAGAGGCCTTGGATCTACAGCCGGCACCGGTGCCTGCAGGCCCTCACGGACAGCCAAGGTACCCCTTGAATAGCCGGTGCGATCCATGGATTGAGCAAAGATGGTGTAAGCCTGCTCGTTTTCAGGCTCGACAATGACATCGTAGGTTTCAGCAACGGCAATCCGGAATTCATCGATCGACACTGGCTTAACGTACTGACCGTCGGCTGCGACAACCGTCATTTTCAAGCCGGGGATCCGCACGTCGAAATAGGTCATCGCCGAGCCATTGATAAAGCGAAGCCGGATTTTCTCCCCTGGCTTGAAGATTCCCGTCCAGTTCCCATTTGGCGCCTGGCCGTTCATGAGGTAGGTGTAGGTGTGCCCGCTCACGTCAGCGAGATCGGTTGGGCTCATCTTCATCTCGGCCCACATCTTTCGATCGGCCACAGCAGCAGACCAACCTTTCTCGCTCACGTCGTCGACGAAGTCGCCAACGGTGCGCTTGTGGAAGTTGTAATAGTCCGACTGTTTTTTGAGCTTGGACATAACCCGCGCCGGGTCTTCGTCGGTCCAATCACTCAGCATGACGACATAGTCACGATCGTAGGTGAAAGGCTCTGGATCCTTGGCATCAATCACCAGCGCACCGTAAACACCGACCTGCTCCTGGAAGCCCGAATGGCTGTGGTACCAGTAGGTGCCGTTCTGGTGGACCTTGAACTTGTACTCGTACATGCCGTCGGGAGCGATGCCATGGAAGCTTAGACCCGGCACGCCGTCCATATTCGCCGGCAGGATGATGCCGTGCCAGTGGATGGACGTGTCCTGCTTCAAGCGGTTGCGAACCCGTAGCGTGACCGTGTCGCCTTCGCGCCAACGGAGTATTGGTCCTGGCAGCGAACCGTTGATGGCCATCGCCGTTCGAGCTGCCCCGGTAATGTTCACCGGGAGCTCCCCGATGTACAGGTCAAAATCGGTGCCGGTCAGTACGTTAGGCTGGCCAGGGCTGGTTACGGCCCAGACCGGCGCGCGCCACATGCCCAGCCCACCCAGTAGTCCGGTAGCAGCCAGGCCTTTGACGAATGAACGTCTCGTGGTTTTGCTTTGCATGCCGTTGCGTCCAATCAGGTAGATCGCTGATATCCAGACTGCGGGATCCGCAGCCATCTGGTTTCAATTGAGCTCCCCCAAGCCTCGTAGACTTTCGCCAAAGCACAAGGATTGCGGGAGGCAATACCCCGAAAGCTGACATAGTTCAGATTCCGGGGTGATTACATTTCTGTAAGCTAAGCTCAGCAGCTCTCGTGGCCGGGGTGCTTTTGGCTTTGGGCGGTAACAGGAGCCTCTGCTTTTTTCTCCTGAGCAACCTGGTAAGCCTGCATGGAAGATGCACGTGCAGCTTCCATCCTGGCGAAGGTGCGATCCGCGCCGCCTTCAGCCAGGGCGAGGCTCGCCATGCCGAAGGTGACTACCATCACAATCGCTTTGATCATGTTCATTTGCGTTTCCTCTAAGGGTCAGTTTCGCCTGATTGGCGCCGTTCACAGTGCTCAAGCTAGCTACCCGGCACTGTCAGCAAGCTGAGCCCGACATTACTTTTCCGTCAGCTTCTGGTTGGGTGCCTTTTTTGCTGCACACTGAAGGGCATCCAAGGGGGCGCAGCAGATGAAATTACTCGTAGCCGAAGATGAGCCAAAAATCGGGGCCTACCTGCAGCAAGGGCTGACGGAGGCAGGCTTTACCGTCGATCGTGTGGTCACAGGGACCGACGCGCTGCAATACGCTTTGAGCGAGGCGTATGACCTGCTGATTCTTGATGTAATGATGCCGGGGCTAGACGGCTGGGAGGTGCTGCGGATGGTACGTGCGGCAGGGAAAGAGGTCCCAGTCTTGTTTTTGACGGCCCGTGATGGCGTGGACGATCGCGTGAAAGGGTTAGAACTCGGGGCTGACGATTACCTGGTCAAACCCTTTGCATTCTCGGAACTGCTAGCGCGTGTGCGCACTTTGCTGCGAAGAGGCAGCAGTGGCTATGCTCAGACCACTATGAAGATGGCTGACCTGGAGGTAGACCTGCTTAAGCGCCGGGCCACCCGAAATGGCAAGCGGATCGACCTCACAGCCAAGGAGTTCTCCTTACTGGAACTACTCATGCGCCGACGCGGCGAGGTACTGCCGAAGTCCCTGATCGCATCGCAGGTGTGGGATATGAACTTCGACAGCGACACTAACGTGATCGAGGTTGCTGTTCGTAGGTTGCGGGCCAAGATTGATGACGATTTCGCCCCCAAGCTCATACATACAGTTCGTGGCATGGGCTATCTGATGGATGTTCCCGAGTAATGCGCGCCCAATCGTCGCTCGTTAAACGCCTTACCCTCATGTTCATGTTCGCGGTCATCGCCGTATTGGTCGTTGCCGGCGTGAGCTTCTACATGCTCAGTCAGCACCATTTCCAGATGCTGGATGAGCAAGCCCTGGCCGAGAAACTCGAATCCACCCGGCACATCCTTTCACTTTCAGCAGCACGTGATGAACTTGAGGATCAGGAGCCTCAACTGCGTGCTTTGTTGGGGGCTCATCAGGACCTTTCTGCGGAGATTCTTGATGCTGACGGTACTGTCCTGTTCTCGGACTCCAAGGCATCCCGCATCCCTGAGCGCTTTAAGCAGGCCTCTTCTGGCGCCGTTTGGGACTGGCAAATCGACTCGCGGAACTTCCGGGGGATTACCTCTCAACTGGCTATAGCGCAGGCGCAGGCGCCGGTAACAGTCATGTTGATGCTGGATGTCACCAGCCATGCCCACTTTTTCAAGACGCTGCAATGGTGGTTCGGCATTGGCTTGGTCATCAGCGCTCTGGTTAGTGCAGGATTGGGGTGGATCGTGGCCAAGAGCGGTCTTCGGCCGGTTGGGCAGATCACCAAGGTGGCGACATCCATGTCTGCCCGGTCCCTTCGCGAGCGAATTCCATTGGAGCCCGTGCCGCTTGAATTGCAGGAGCTGATCCTCTCCTTCAACGGAATGCTTGCACGCCTGGAAGACGCGTTCGTCCGGCTATCAAACTTCTCAGCCGACATCGCACATGAGCTGCGGACTCCGGTAAGTAATCTTCTGACGCATACCGAAGTCGTTCTGACCAAAAAACGCGACCTCGATGCCTACGAAGACAACCTCTACTCCAATCTTGAAGACCTCAAGCGCATGTCGCGCATGATCGATGACATGCTGTTCCTGGCAAAAGCTGATAACGGCTTGATCATCCCCGAGCAGGTTGATATCGATCTGGTCGGGCTAGTGTCCAGACTGATTGAGTACTACCAGCTTGCAGCCGAAGACCGAAGCATTCGGCTTGCCCTTCAAGGCGAAGGTACGATCCGTGGTGACCGGCTAATGATTGACCGGGCGGTTTCCAACATTCTATCCAACGCTTTGCGCTATACCCCCGAAGGCCACGATATCGCCGTCCGGATTGTCGAGGCGGCTGATCAAGTGAACCTGTCCGTCCAGAACAATGGGGCCACGATTGATCCGGAACATATCAACAAAATCTTCGACCGGTTCTATCGCGCTGACCCTGCAAGGCGGGAAGGAAGCCCAAGCAACGCCGGCTTGGGTCTGGCCATAACGCGTTCGATCATCGAGGCTCATGGTGGGCGAATTTGGTGTACCTCCGCTGACGGCGTGACGAGTTTTCACATCGCTCTGCCGCACGCCAAACAATCCACTTCCAAGCCTCAAACGGCTTAATGCTCATTTCATGCGTGTAACCTATACTCGGCCATCATGAACCGGCTCCTACGACTGTTCACCATCCTGCTTCTAATCGCATCGCTTCCTCTCAACGGCATGGCGGGAGTCGACTCAGCCATTGAACCATGCCCCATGCAAACCATGGGGATGGAGATGATGGCGGGGATGGATCACGATTGTTGCCAGGATACTGATCCAGGATCAGCTGCCGACCACTCCAAAGCCTGCAAAGTGGGCCAGGAGTGTAGAACCGCGAGCACAGTTCAGGTCGAAATAATTAACCCCACGCTCACCTATTCTGCGCCTAGGCCAGTAGATACCTATGCGGTGAGCCTCGTAAACAGGGCGCCTCCTGACCCTTGGCGGCCACCCCGCGCCTGATTACCTCTTAAATTCACCCCATCGTCCTGTTTTGCAGCCGGATGATGGCATGCGCTTGCGCGCTGATTTTTTGAGGAATCATTTCCATGACTCCCCCACGTTACCGATTAGGGATGGCATGTCTGGCCGCTCTGATCAGCCTGTTGTCGACGTTACCGGCTCAGGCTACACCGTTGTCTCTGGAGGAAGCGCTTCAACTTGCCGAACGCAATGCCCCCATCCTCCAGGCCAGGCAAGAGCAAATGACGGCCGCTCGACACGCTGTGATCCCAGCAGGCGAGCTGCCTGATCCACGTCTCAACCTAGGAGTGCAGAACCTTCCTGTTGACGGCAGTGATCGTTGGAGCATGAACCGCGATTTCATGACGATGCAGGTTGTCGGCCTCTCCCAGGAAGTACCAAACCGGGACAAGCGGGAGGCACGAGTTGAGACGGCACGAGCGAGCGTTGAGCGAGCCGATGCAGAGGCGGTGTTCGAGCGCTTAAAAGTGCGTGCTGCCACAGCCCAAGCTTGGGTCGCGGCGTACACCGTTCAACGGAAACTGCAGCAGTTTGAGGACTTCTACAAAGAAAACCGTCTGTTGGCCGCAGCAATCCGCGCACGCCTGGCCGGCGGTACCGGCGCGACGGCCGACGCACTTGCTCCTGACCAGGAAGCTGCGCAACTCGATGAGCAAAAAGATGTTCTGCTCACACAGGCCGCTCAGGCACGGGCTGCACTCAAGCGATGGATTGGAGAGGATGCTGATCCGCAAGCTCAAGCATTTCCGCGCTGGCCAGTGAGCGCGCCGGACTATCTACACGCTATACATGCACATCCAGAATTGGCGACCTACAACGCCCTTACGCGGGAAGCACAAGCTCAAGTGCACCAAGCCTTGGCAGAAAAGAAGTCGGACTGGGGGTGGCAGGTGGATTACCAGCGGCGCGGGCCTGAATTCAGCAATATGGTGAGCCTGCAGGTAAGTTTCCAACTGCCCTTGTTCGCTGGCTCACGGCAGGACCCGATGATCGCGGCACGTCGCGCACAAGTCCGGCAACTGGAGGACGAACAGGAAGCGGCATTGCGTGAGCATAAAGCGCAGCTGGAGACAGATCTTGCGGATTACCAGCGATTGCAGCGAGCAGTGCAGCGCAGCCGTGAAACATTGTTACCGCTAGCGGAGGATCGAGTCCGCCTCGCCCTTGCTGACTATCGAGCCGGTAAATCACCCTTAAGTGAGGTTCTCACCGCTCGACGTCAGCGGGTTGAAACACGACTGCAAGACATCGATCTGCAAGGACAGTTGGCCGCGACAGCTGCACGGCTGCACTTCGCGTATGGAGAGGTGCGCGCATGAGAAATTCAACTATCAGCCTTGTGGTATTGGCCGCGTTGGCTATCGGCGGTGGCGTTGGCTATCAGCTAGCAAAGCGTGGGCAGGTGTCCACTGCCTCCCCTGAAACGCTACAGAAGGTGCTGTATTGGTATGACCCGATGTACCCCCAGCAGCACTTTCCAGCACCGGGCAAGTCGCCCTTCATGGACATGCCACTGGTGCCGAAGTACCAGGAAAGCACCGCTGCTGAGGTGAGCCCCGCAGTTCAAGTTTCACAGGGGCTCCAACAAAACCTGGGGGTCCGTCTGGCTACCGTAGCGAAAGGGCAGCTTGCTCGAACCCTCCAGGTGAGCGGCGTGCTTACCTTCGATGAGCGGGATTTTAGCGTTCTGCAGGCTCGTACCGGTGGCTACGTCGAACGCACCTATGGCCGCGCTACAGGCGACGTGGTTGCCAAGGGCGCCCCATTGGCAGATGTGTTGACGCCTGAATGGGCGGGCTTGCAGGAAGAGTACCTGGCGCTTCAGCGATCTGGGGACAATGAATTGCGCGCTGCAGCTCGGCAACGACTACTGCTGGCGGGTATGCCTGCCGATCTTATCAACCGGATTGACCGTACGGGAAGGGTCCAGAATTCGGTAACGCTCTTGGCCCCAACAGCAGGCGTCCTTCAGGCTCTGGAATTGCGGCCAGGCATGACAATGACACCGGGTGCAACGTTGGCGAAGATCAATGGTATCGCGAACGTCTGGCTTGAGGCCGCAGTACCTGAAGCGCAAGCCCAAGGCCTACAGGAAGGACAGGCAGTGCAGGCGAATCTGGCAGCGTTCCCAGGCGAACCTGTTCCCGGCAAGCTGACCGCATTGCTGGCTGATGCGGATCTGCAAAGCCGCACCTTGCGGCTTCGTATAGAACTGCCCAACCCCGGCGGCCGGTTGCGCCCAGGCATGACCGCGCAGGTTTCCCTCCATCCGTCCGGGCAACAGGATGACAGCCTACTGGTGCCAGCCGAGGCGATCATTCGGACGGGGAAACGCGATCTCGTAATGGTGTCAGAAGACGGAGGTCGATTCCGGCCGGTGGAAGTAGTGCTCGGCCAGGAAAGTGCTGGCCAGGTGGTCGTGCTGCGAGGCCTTCAGGCGGGCCAGCGCGTTGTGGCGTCCGGGCAGTTTCTGCTGGACTCCGAAGCGAGCTTGAAAGGTATCGAGGCCGTTACTGCTGGCGATGCTCCACTTGCGCAACCTGTACAGCCGGCTCTACATCAGGCCAATGGGCGCATCGTTCAAATAGAAGGTAATCAGCTGACCATCGCTCATGGACCGTTCGTGACGCTGGGCATGCCTGGTATGACGATGACTTTCCCTGTGGCAGATCCCCGCTTGATTGCCGGACTCAAGGTTGGCGAACGCATCCGGTTTGGAGTGCGCGAGCGCGATGAAGGCATGGTCATCGAGCAAATAACCCAGCAGGAGAACCAGCCATGATCGCGAACCTGATTCGTTGGTCGGTTGGCAACCGCGTCCTGGTCCTGCTGGCAACACTGTTTGCCGTAGCTTGGGGCGTTTTCTCTCTGCGCAGTTTGCCGATCGACGCGTTGCCTGACCTGTCAGATGTGCAGGTGATTATCCGCACCTCCTACCCAGGGCAGGCACCGCAGATCGTGGAAAATCAGGTGACATATCCCCTGACCACCACAATGCTTTCCGTACCCGGAGCCAAGACAGTGCGGGGCTTTTCAGCATTTGGAGACAGCTTCGTATATGTGTTGTTTGAGGACGGCACAGATCTCTATTGGGCGCGGTCCAGGGTGCTCGAATACCTAAGCCAGGTTCAGTCTCGATTACCGGCGTCCGCTAAGCCAGTGCTCGGACCCGATGCCACTGGTGTAGGCTGGATCTACCAGTATGCGCTGGTGGACCGCAGTGGTACCCATGACCTGGCACAGCTGCGCAGCCTTCAGGACTGGTTCCTGCGCTTCGAGTTGAAAACTCTTCCGGACGTTGCCGAAGTGGCGACGATAGGCGGGATGGTCAAGCAGTACCAGGTAGTGCTCGATCCGCTGCGCATGGCCAGCTTGGGAATCACTCAAGTTGAGGTTTCGGACGCCATCGCCAAGGCCAATCAGGAAACCGGTGGCGGCGTGCTCGAACAAGGCGAAGCTGAGTTCATGGTAAGGGCTTCCGGCTATCTGAAGTCACTCGATGATTTCCGAGCCATTCCCCTGCGCCTGGCTGCGAAGGGTATACCCGTAACACTGGGCGATGTAGCCACTGTACAGCTGGGCCCTGAGGCACGTCGCGGCATCGGCGAGCTTGATGGACAGGGCGAAGCGGTGGGCGGCGTAGTAATTCTGCGCAGTGGCAAGAATGCGAAAGATGCCATCGCTCACGTCAAATCCAAGCTTGAATCGCTGGAAAAAAGCCTGCCTGCCGGGGTCGAGCTGGTCACTACCTACGACCGTAGCCAGTTGATCGATCGTGCTGTGGAAAATCTGAGCCAGAAGCTGATTGAAGAGTTCATCGTGGTCGCACTGGTGTGCGCTGCATTTCTTTGGCATCTGCGCTCATCGTTGGTCGCCATCGTCTCGCTTCCGGTTGGTGTCCTCATTGCCCTGATCGTCATGCGCCACCAGGGCATCAACGCCAACATCATGTCGCTTGGGGGCATAGCCATTGCAATCGGTGCGATGGTGGACGCCGCTGTGGTGATGATTGAGAACGCGCACAAACGGGTTGAGGCTTGGCATACGTGGCACCCTGGAAAGTCGTTGCGTGGCGAAGATCATTGGAAAGTGATGACTGAGGCAGCAGTCGAGGTCGGGCCTGCGCTGTTCTTCAGCCTCATGATCATTACGCTGTCCTTCATACCGGTATTCACCTTGCAGGCTCAGGAGGGAAGGCTGTTTGCGCCCCTCGCATTCACCAAGACTTATGCAATGGCAGCAGCAGCGGGCCTTTCGGTTACCCTGGTACCCGTGCTGATGGGGTACTGGATTCGGGGTCGTTTACCGGCAGAAGAGCGCAACCCACTCAATCGAACCCTGATACGGCTCTATCGCCCAGCATTGGAGATCGTTCTACGCCGGCCAAAGCTCACGTTGGCGGGTGCACTGTTGATTTTGCTCAGCAGTGTCTGGCCCCTGAGCCAGCTCGGCGGCGAATTCTTGCCGCCACTGGATGAAGGCGATTTGCTGTACATGCCGACTGCCCTGCCAGGTCTTTCGGCGCAGAAAGCCTCTGAGCTTTTGCAACGTACGGACCGGCTGATCCGAACGGTACCGGAGGTCGCCAGTGTCTTCGGTAAAGCGGGCCGGGCTGAATCAGCGACCGACCCGGCCCCGCTGGAGATGTTCGAGACGACTGTCCGACTTAAACCGAAGGATCAGTGGCGAGCAGGGATGACCACTGAGAAGCTGATCGAAGAGCTGGACCGTACCGTGCAGGTACCTGGGCTAACCAATATCTGGATCCCACCGATTCGAAACCGTATCGACATGCTCGCAACCGGTATCAAAAGCCCGATCGGCGTAAAGGTTGCCGGCAGCAATTTGAATGAGATCGACCGGGTGACTCTGGCTATCGAGAAGGTGGCCAAAACGGTTCCAGGGGTGACTTCCGCCCTCGCCGAGCGATTAACCGGTGGACGCTACATCGATCTGGATATCGACCGCCAATTCGCAGCGCGTTACGGCCTGAACATTGCTGATGTCCAAGCGATTGTTGCCGGCGCCGTTGGGGGCGAAAACATCGGCGAAACCGTAGAAGGCCTGGCGCGATATCCCATCAGTGTTCGGTACCCACGGGAGTGGCGTGACTCTGTTGATGCCCTGCGGCAGCTACCGATTTACACCAGCCAAGGGGGGCGAATCACACTGGGAACCGTGGCACGGGTGCGTATTGCGGACGGTCCACCCATGCTCAAGAGTGAAAACGCGCGCCCCTCGGGCTGGGTGTATATCGACGTGCGGAGACGGGACCTGTCCTCCGTCGTTGCCGACCTGCGCCGGCTAGTCGATCAGCAGGTGAAGCTCGATCCTGGCATAAGCTTGAGCTATTCCGGGCAGTTCGAATACCTGGAGCGCGCCAATGCGCGCTTAGCATGGGTAGTACCGGCGACGCTGGCCATTATTTTCGTCCTTCTCTACCTCACGTTTGGCCGCCTCGGTGAAGCGCTGCTGATCATGGCTACCTTGCCATTTGCGCTAACCGGCGGCGTATGGCTGCTGTACATGATGGGCTACAACCTGTCGGTGGCCACGGGTGTCGGTTTTATCGCCTTGGCTGGGGTCGCAGCAGAGTTTGGAGTCATCATGCTGATCTACCTCAACAATGCCTGGACTGAACGAAACGGCAACGGTACGCAGGGGCAACCTGCGCTTCTGGATGCTATCCGCGAAGGGGCCGTGCAGCGCATCCGCCCCAAAGCCATGACCGTAGCAGTGATCGTCGCAGGCTTGATGCCAATCCTCTGGAGTAGCGGTACCGGCAGCGAAGTCATGAGCCGGATCGCTGTACCCATGGTCGGCGGCATGCTCACCGCGCCTTTGCTCTCACTATTTGTAATCCCTGCGGCTTACTGGCTCGTCAGGCGCCGCGGACTCGCTGTACACGATAACCCCCAAACAGGAGTAACCCGATGAAGAAGCTACTGATCAGCGCTGGCCTGGTGTTCGCCGTTGCGGCGGCGGTGCAGGCCCAAGACATGTATGGCACGGATATGAAGAATATGCCCATGGAAGGCAACGAGACCCAAGGCAGCCAGGCGGCTCCGACTGCATCGGCTGAGGGAACCATCAAAGCTTTGGAACCAGGTAAAGTTACCTTGGCGCATGGACCAGTATCAGCCCTGAAATGGCCGGCAATGACCATGGGCTTCAGCGCTACCGAGCAGCAACTCAAGGGACTCAAGGTAGGCGACAAGGTCAGCTTCGATTTCCGAATGAATGGGGGCACAGCGACGATCGTAGGCATTCGCAAGCAGTGACGGATTGACTTCTAACCCTGCCTATTAGAGCTGATAGGCAGGGTCATTTAGCCAAACTTTGGAAAAAGTGCTGCCGCAATTCCTGACCGCGCCGCCTTCAGCTCTGTGCCTCGGGACGCTAGTTGGTCTTTGCGCTCTGTAGCCGGGATGCATTCAGATCAGAGTAGTAGCTGACGTTTGAGCAGAGATCTTCGTGCATCACGATCTATATGGGTCGAAAGCGGACAGGGCATCGCAAAGTCATCCAACTGCCTGAGTTATCCGAACGCCAACAAGGATTCCACCGAGCTTGTCGACAAGAAAACCCGCGACAACTCAGAGTGTTATCCGAGCAAACAGACTTTGGATACCCTATTCCCGCTAGAAACACTGCCGCTGAAACCCTCCTGGCATGTAGCTCCTTCGTCCTACGCTTCAGCCTCTATGACCCCCACCCAACCTTTCGCGCAGGTGCGGAACGAACCTAGGCGTAACGCGGGTATAAGCTTCGTAGGCAGCGCCAAACTGCTTGTGCATTTCCCGCTCTTCGGAAACCGCCAAACGCCCGTACATCACCAGCAACACCGGGAACATTGCCAGCGTCAGCAGCGTCGGCCACTGAAGGAGAAAGCCCAGAAGAATCAGCACAAATGCCACGTACTGCGGATGTCTGATCCAGCCATAGGGCCCGACCGTTGCAAGTGAACGGCGGCGTTGCGCGTGATATAGCACGTTCCAGGCGGCAGAAAGCAAATAGAAGCCGAAACCCAGGAATAGGTAACTGGCAATGTGCAAAACACTGAAGTGTGGGTTGCCCTGGTCACCGAGCAACGTCGACCACAGATGGCCGGATTCGTGGGAAAGCAGATCGAGGTTGGGGAACCTGGCCTGCAACCAGCCTGACAACAGATAGATCGTCAGGGGGAAGCCATACATTTCCACAAACAGGGCAACGATGAAGGCCGAGAATGCACCGAAGCTCCTCCAGTCTCTCGCCGTTGCCGGCTTGAAGAAACTGAAGGCAAACATGATGAAGATCGCGGAGTTGATGAAAACCAGCGACCAGAGGCCATACGCGCTTTCACCATGATTCATGATGGATCTCCCGGCTTATGGATATCAGCCTTATCGGAGGGGGCCGGTTTGCTCTGGCCCTGGTGATGGTGTCCCCCATGTCCTCGATGCATGAAGACATGCATCAGCGGACAGGCGAGCAACAACAGATAAGGCAGGGCTCCAACGACATGGGCAAGGTGCTCGGTGAGCAGGAAGTAGACGGCGATCCCACCGATTACCACCAGGCCGATTGCATAGCGTGAACGCCAGAAACTGTGTGGTGAGCCGTTTTCATCGAAGTGAGGGTTCATAGCGACTCCTGGGAAAGGAGATGGGTTACTTCGATGCAGCAGATGGCATGCGGTCCATCATCATCTGCATCATCGACTCCATCATGTCCATGCGCTTTTCCATCATCTGGTGGCGGGCGGCCATATCCCCGCCCATGCCGCCATGCATGCCCCCCATTTCAGGCATGCCACCCTCCATGGACTTCATCATGGCCATGCCATTTTTCATCAGCGCCATATGCTCGGCCATCAACGCCTGACGGGCTTCCGGCGTTTTGGCTGCAGCCATCTTTTCGTGCATGGCTTGCATGGCCTTCATTTGCTGGTCCATCGCCGCCATTTGCCCTTTGTCCATTGGCTGAGAAGGCGTCTTCTCGGTAGCCGCCGCGCTTGGCGCATCGGCCGGGTGATGTGTCGAGTGTTCATCGGTGTTTTGCGCCATGGCGCCCACGGACGCTGCGGCCAAACAAAGTCCGATCAGTAAATTTCGAACGTTGTTCATCATCATCTCCTTAGCACTGTTTTAAAGCCGGATGCCTTGGTCTGGGCGCTAGGCCTCACCTGGCACGACAAGCAAATTACTGCGCCGGCGTGAATGCTCATTTTTCGCGTCGTGCTCGGGTTGTACACCGACGGGCTATTATTGGGCACTCGGCGGCTCGAAGCTGATCCCGTTTGGCCCGGCGCCAACCTTATGGGTAGCAACGACCTTTCGGCTGCTCGTATCGATGACAGATACGGTGCCCGCTTCAATATTGCTGACAAACACATAAGCGCCGTCGCTGCTGATGGCCACACCATGGGCACCCTTGCCGGTGGTCACGGTGCCCAGGCTGCTACGCGTCTGGAGATCTACGATGGAGACTCGGTCGTCCGGATTCTGGCCACTGCCCTGATTCGCGACATAGACCTGGCGACCGTCAACGGTGGCCATCATCTGGATTGGCGTGCGGCCGACATCAACCTTGCTGATCACCTTGCGTCTGGCCGTGTCGATGATGCCAAGCTGATTTGTCGCACTGAGCGAGACGAATGCCAGGCGACCGTCAGGGGCAAAGCCGACCTGGACAGGGCCTTTGCCCACGGGAATCTGCGCGGTTTCTTTGAGTGTGACGACATCGATAAGCGATACGCTGTCGCTCTTCATGTTCGCGATATAGAGTGTCCGGCCATCAGGGCTCAAGCGCAGCCCATGGGGATAACGCCCAGTTGGAATACCGGGCAACTCGATTCGCTGCTCAAGGTCAAATACTCGCACCTGGTTGGCAGCGGAATCGGTCACAAAAGCTCGCAGCCCGGTGACGTCGGTGACCACATGAGCCGGGTGATCGCCTGCCGGGAAGCTGAACGGTGGCCTGTCCAGCGCGCTGGTACTGAACACCAGCAACTGCCCACCGGGCTTTTCACCGCTCGAATGCCCCGCATGTCCAGCCACTCCAACAACCAGAAGCAAGCTGCCGTCGGGCGAAACCTGTAGGTTGTGGGGTGCGATCGGCAAGGCGACCGTGCTCACATCACCTGTCGCAAGATTTACCTGGCTAATGGAAGCGGACCGTTCATTGGCCGTGTAGACGTTACCCGTAGGGTTTGCCATGACCAGCCCCAGAGGGATGAGCAGGGATATCCCCAAGGCCATAGAACTAAACCGCTTGGCAGTCATCATTGTGAATGAGCTCCAACGAGGGGCCGGGGTATGTGAGCCAGGCTGGCCTATACATTTACTCAAGATAAACACCAATCGCGAAGCATTTTCTTGATCAGCGTCAACGTCCACAGCTTGACTCGGCACTGGGTGATCGAAGGCCGTCCATTTCTTGGGGAGTATTGCTGGCTATCCCGACCCGGAGTCAGTCGACATCAGGCTGTATATGAAGAAACCGCGCCATGAAACATGGCACGGCGGCTTGCCATCTGAGCGGTAACGAGACTTAGCGACTGACTTTGGTTGGGTAACCAAGCGCCTGGACCAGTGCACCGACGCGTTCCGCCTCGATGTTGCTTTGGACACTCACTGTACCGGCAGCACGATCAACGATCACCTTCGCGTCGCCATCGGCAGCCTGGATGGCCTTGGTGATCTTGTTGACACAACTGCCACATCCCATACCGGAAACTTCCAAAACGAACATAGCGGGCCTCTCATGCTGGTACGGCTTTTCTCGCCGCATTTACAGCTTCAACCTTGACACGATGACAAGGTCAAGGCCCGGTCAAAGGATTTATCTTCGCCCTGAAATCTTGTCCAACTCCTCTGGCGGCGGCCCCTGCTGCATCACAATTGTCCCTTACGATCTTGGCAGAAGATGGCGGACGTCGCAGTTGCCCGATGTCCTCCATCAGGACCAGATTGGCGCCGAACTCGCGGACATACCCGCTAAGGCCAAAGCCCTAGACAGTCAGTCATATGGATCAGGCGTTGAAACGCTGATGGCGGAACTTCCTCTCATAGGTTGCGGTGTGCCCATTTCAGTCTGTGACTACGCGCTTCAGCCGCAGTGCGTTGAATACCACGGAAGCCGAACTTACGCTCATGGCCAATGCCGCAATCATCGGTGACAATAGATGGCCGGTAAGCGGGTAGAACAAACCTGCCGCCAGCGGTATGCCCATAGCGTTGTAGAAGAATGCGAAGCCCAAGTTTTGACGCATGTTCTTCACCGTGGCCACGGATAGTGTTCTGGCCCGCAGGATGCCCATCAGGTCGCCCTTGACCAGCGTCAACTGGGAGCTGTTCATGGCAACATCGGTGCCAGTTCCCATGGCGATCCCGACATCAGCCCGGGCCAGCGCAGGGGCATCGTTGATCCCATCTCCTGCCATGGCAACCCGGCGCTTATCGCCCTGCAGGAGCGCCACCAGTTGCTCCTTGTCCTCGGGTTTCACTTCTCCGTGGACTTCCTCGATGCCGAGTTGTTTCGCGACCGCACGTGCCGTAGTCAGGCCGTCGCCGGTGGCCATGATGACCTTCACATCTTCTGCCTGTAGCCGGGTTACCGCCTCCTTGGAGGTGGGTTTGACCGGATCGGACACCGCTAGCAGGCCAGCGAGCACGCCATCGACGGCCAAGTACATGATACTCATGCCTTCCAGACGCAGCTGCTCGGCGCGGTCTCGCAACGGACTGGTGTCGAGGCCAGCCTCTTCCATCAAGGTCGTGTTGCCAAGCTGCAGCCGTTTGCCGTTCACCTGGCCACGTACACCGATCCCAGAGCCCGACTCAAACGCCTCTGGCTTGGACAAGCTGTGTCCATGCGCTCGCGCATGATCGACAATCGCATGTGCCAGCGGATGCTCGCTGCCTTGGTCCAGGCTGGCGGCAAGGCGCAAGACTTCGGGTGGCATGAACTGCCCGGTACCGACCACGCTATGAAACACTGGCCGGCCCTCGGTGAGGGTCCCGGTCTTGTCGACGATCAGCGTGTCGATCTTGCAGAGGTTCTCGATAGCACTGGCGTCTCGGAAGAGCACGCCACTGCTGGCAGCCTTCCCGGTAGCGACCATGATCGACATGGGAGTGGCTAGGCCGAGCGCGCAGGGGCAGGCAATGATCAGGACCGCGACCGCATTGATCAGGCCGAAGACCCAGCCAGGCTCCGGTCCGAAAAGCCCCCAGCCGAAGAGCGTGACCAGCGCGACCAGAATCACCCCCATGACGAAATAGCCGGCCACGGTGTCCGCCATCCGCTGCATCGGGGCTTTCGAGCGCTGAGCCCGCGCGACCATCTGCACGATTTGCGAGAGCACTGTCTCGGCGCCGACCTTCTGCGCCGCCATCACAAGGCTGCCGTGGGTATTCAGCGTGGCACCGATGAGTGCATCCCCAGCTTTCTTCATCACTGGCACGGGCTCGCCTGTCAGCATGGATTCATCGATAGCACTTTCGCCTTCCAGGACCACCCCGTCGACCGGCACCTTCTCGCCAGGGCGAACGCGCAGGTGGTCGCCCGTATGCACGTGGGTGAGCGGAATATCTTCCTCCTGACCATCGGCCCCGATGCGACGGGCCGTCTTGGGGGCAAGACCCAGGAGCGACTTGATGGCGGCGGAGGTTTGTGAGCGCGCCTTGAGCTCGAGCATTTGGCCGAGCAACGTTAATGAGATGATGACTGCAGCCGCTTCGAAGTAGACACCGATGCGGCCATCCTGCATGAAAGTCGTCGGGAAAACCTGCGGGAACACTGTGGCCGCAACGCTGTATAGGTACGCCGCAGCCGTTCCCAAACCTATCAGGGTCCACATATTCGGGCTGCGATTACGAATCGATGCGACCCCACGCACGAAAAACGGCCAGCCAGCCCATAGTGTCACGGGAGTGGCCAGAATCAACTCCACCCAATTCTGTGTGGCACCATGCAGCAATTGGAGTTGGTGGGCAGTCATGGCCAACACGGTCACGATGACCGTCAGGGGCAAGGTCCACCAGAAGCGGCGGGAGAAGTCCTTGAGTTCCGGGTTCTCGTCTTCCTCAAGCTCCGGTATTACCGGCTCTAGGGCCATGCCACAGATTGGGCAACTGCCCGGCCCACGCTGGCGGATTTGGGGATGCATCGGGCAAGTGTATTCGGCGTCCGCCGCGTTGCTTGGCTGCGGGGCAGCCGAGTGGAGATGGCCCGCGTGTTCTTGGTCCTGGGGAGGGCTAAGATAATGCACAGGCGCTGCGCGGAATTTCGTCAGGCACTTTTCACTGCAGAAGCGGTATGTCCTTCCCTCGTATAGCTCGAAGTAGCGACTATCCGGTGGCACCGTCATACCGCATACCAAATCGCGCTGACTACCATCCGGTTGCTCATACGGGTGCGAGTGGTCATGGTCATGGTCATGCTGGCACGATTCGGTGTGCATGAAGTAGTTCCCTTTGTTGTCCGGTTTGGACGAGTTTTCACCCTTCTGGTGAGAATACCCGCCATGGTTGTGCCCGAAGAGTTGCGTCAGCGGACAGAGCAACAAAATTAAATAACTGTAGTGCCTGTGACAGGTGGCCATAGTGCACGAGCCACATAAAACAGGCCAAATATGGCCAGCATGATCAGTGCAATACCGCCTTTAGTCCGCCAAAAAGGTATTGCCAGATCTGTACCACGGCGATGGGCTCCATCATGATCAACTCCCAAGCTGGGTGGGAAATATCGGCCGCTGCCGTATTGTCCAGCCTAGACAACATCTCCTTGAACAGCTGTGACGCCAATCAATGCTCCTGTAAGCGTGTCGATTATTGTTGTGGTGTAGCGTCATGGCATAGATCATTTCTGGAGGTTGCTGATCCTGCTGCTGCACCAGTGGTTGCCCTTCGACAATGCGCTGGCTGCCTTGTACCCCGGCGAGGGAGTGCCCAAGCCGCTGGAGGAGTACGACGCCGGCTCCCGGTGGGGAACGCCGTCCATGCTTTCCTGCCTGGACGGCCTATACTTGCTCGACCCCTTCTACCAGGCCTGTCAGGAAGGCCTGCCCAGTGGGCTGTAACGCCTGGAGGAGATCGCTTCTGACCAGTTCCGTCAAAGCGAGTACTTCCTCAGTTACTTCCACGCCAACGCATTGGAAGACGAGGAGCAGTTCGTTCTCCAGTTGCCGGCCAAGGTAGCCTTATGCGATCTAACAGCTCAAGCCCCAGACCTGATACATGCGGTGCGGTACAGCGCTGATCGGGTCACTCTTCGCTGTTCCCCTTCCAGCTTTGCCTTTGCCCACAGCAGACGTCGGAGATGAAACTGCTCGGCGGACTCACAAACCTGCTCCAGTGCTCTCGCACAAGGCTTTGATCTGGCCATCTTTGCTTGAATGGCTGACCCGTGGCAGGGCGTTGGCCGTGTTTTCTTCGTGCGTGTTGAGCCCAAGGCGAGCGCGATCCACCATCCACAGGCCGCTACTGCCGCGCGCCAATTCTATGCCGGCACTACTCGTCAAAAAATAGGTGAGTGCTTACCCGGCAGGCAATGGGCTACTATCGAGCCCTATATCTATCCGAAAGGGTTAGCTCCGTTGCCAGGGAATTGCATGCAGGCCATCGATATTGAAAACGCGATCGTTCTTCCTTGGGGGCTTGGCTCAAGATCGCCCCATGACCTGTTTTCTGTGTGCGCAGAAATCATTAACTGCCCTGGTGACATCGTTTTAGACGCTAGCAACCTCTCGTATATCGATCCGTTAGGGATGGCCACGCTGCGAGCGTTGTTTGAAAACCAGTTGGTCCAGAAGCGAGTTTCGATGCAGTTTTTGAGCAGAGACCTGACCTCCTACCTGGCCAGGATGGATTTTTTCAAGGACATTGATGTAGAGGGTGTAGATCTATCGGGGGTAGGACGTCGAAACGACCGAAGCACCTCGTTGGTGGAAATCACCAAAATCAGCGAACACCATCAAGCAGAGGCTGCAGCCTCTCGCCTCGCTAGAGCTATTACGGGAAGGTTGACTCAATCGGACCCGGATGCCCCAGTCGACGAGCACACGGGACGGAATGAGTTTGACTCCTACCGGGGCCCTCTGGAGTATTCGCTCAAGGAGCTATTGGAAAACTCGCTTACTCACGCCCGCAGAGAGGGACGTGGTGACGCCGCCGTTTGGCTGACCTGTCAGTTTTATCCAAAATTGAACCTTGTACGCATGGCCATCGTCGATAATGGGTGTGGGTTTCTCGCGACACTGAGGAATCACCCTGAGCTTCATGACCGCACGCATTTGCACGCGATCGAGGCGGCACTCAAACCGCGAGTGAGCTGCAACCGGGGTGCGATGGCCCAGATCCTGGGTAGCGAGAACCAAGGTATCGGGTTAACAACTACCGCAAAAATTGCAGACGCGGCGGGCGGTGGTTTGATCATCGTGAGCGGCAATGGCATACATGACACAAAGCGTCGGCAGTCTCAGGAGCTGCATGATGCGCTGTGGAATGGTGTATCGATCGCGTTTAGCTGTACCCGTGAGCTGCTGCCCACCATTTCGATCAGTGACTTGCTGCCGAAGGACGATGCAGGACAGGTTGACGACGATCTCGACCTAGATCTGAATTTCCGCTAGCTCTGGCTTTTTGATAGCTCGAGGGCTAGAGTCGATCATGCAAGGAGCGGTAAATGGGAGATTCAGCGTCAACTGAAACTCTCGGGCTGCAAAAAAGGATTATGCAATACAAGGGGTTACGACATGCAAACTCAAATTCGATTAAGTAGGGATAGTTCTATCCGAACGTACGGAATGCGAGCTTCAGCGATCCCCTACCGTACCGAAATCGAACGCTCGCTCAGCAGTGGTGAGAGCGTTGTCATAGATTTCGCTGGGAACGATGTCACTCAGTCCTTCGTCGACGAGTTGATCGGGGCGCTGATTCTGAAGGAGGGTCGCCAGGTGGTATCGCGCCTTGCCTTTGAAAACTGCACCAACGATGTCAAAGGAATCATTAAATTTGTGGTCCATGATCGAGTTCGACAGCTGCAAAAAATGCCCGCGTGACGGATCCGCATTGAATTTAAGGCCCTCAATATTGAGGGCCTTTTCATTGGTGCCAGGCAAAAGATAGCCGTCTTGAGTGGCCCCCATAGCTCGCCCTGAAAAGCGAATGTCAGGGGACACACCGCAGAAAAGCGTTCTGTAGCGGAGGAATACGTGGAAAACGGAGCTTAGGTTTCCTCATTGAGATGTGTAGAAATCCATCGCGACTCACCTATGCAAAGGCTGCGAAAAGCCTGAATCTACTGGGGTATCGTGGCGTGAGATATGTGCAAAAAAATGTGCACAGCATCTGCGGATTGGAGAGCTGGCTTGGCTCCTTAAGTAAAACCATCAAGCTGCAACGGACCTGCAACTCCTGCGGCTTGAAGCAAAGCGGGTAATACCACCCCTGAGCCCTACGAGGTGGTGTTCCGGTTTTTGACCAAACGAGAGCACGCCAGGCGCGCAAATGAGCTGCACGACCAGCTGAATGAAGTGCTCGGGGTGGCCAGAAATCTCAACGATGGGCTGTACTTCGGTGGAGCAGACGTCACGGTGCTACAAGACTTTACCATGCTCGATGCGGAAGACTTCGTGCGGTACAACCTTCACGACTGGCTCAGTGTTGGGGATACCGATGAAGATGAAGAAGGTGCCGATGATGCTGACTGAGCTGCTATCGGCCTCCCCTTTAGGATCTGGGTTTGACCTTAGCTGACCGGCTGCTCTACAAACCAATTGATTTTCTCCGGAGCCGGTGTCACTGTCGCTCCAAGAATAGCCCCCACGCCTCGGGCAGGTCCCAGACCTGTACTGCGCATCAGGGGGTTAGTTGTTTCTAGGGCCCGCCCAGGTCGATCAGGCATGCTTTGGGCTGGCCTCAAACCAGTGGGTGACCACCAAAAGGGTCAGTTAGGCCTACTGCTGCCTATCCTCGCTCGTTACCATCCAGAAACCCTCTATTGATACGGTTTCAGCAAAGATGGATGTCTATAAGCTCCGCATCGAAGACACAGAAAGCAAGATCATCGACAGGAAGGTTTCGAGGCCGAGACCTTCCGCAGAGATCCGTGGTACCAGCCTGGAAGTGCGGGCAAGCTAGCTCAGTTTGCTGTATGCCCGGCATGCGACAACCCTGTCCAGCTGGTTGGGCTGTATGAGCTACCGCCTAACGTGAAGAACCCATTCGGGAAACATGCTACTAAGAGCATTCGCGGCATCGCTCCATTTGATAGTGAGGCCCGTAACGATTGCCCGTACTTCAAGCCTCGCCAGCATAAGAAAACAGAACGAAAAACCAGGTTTGACGGCGTCCCGCGGAAGATTCTCAAGCTATTGATCGAACAGTTCGATCGCGTGGTTTACATCCTGGAGAAAGAGACCCAACTGGTCCTTTCCGAGAACGCGTTGAGAGGCATGCTGCAGCGTTACAAGGGAGAGCGTGGCTACCTCTATACCGGCGCGACGCTTCGCAATGTGCCATGGATCTTTGCTTACATGTCGGACGCCACCCGCCTGTTTGGCCAGAAGGTCAGTGGAAATGCTGAGCTGGTGAAAGCTATTGCCGCTGAGGTGCCGGGGGCGGAAATCAGCAGCACTGGTCGGCTGGAATCGAAGAAGGTGCCTGGTTCGAAGGCGGCATATTTTGATCTCAAAATGAGTTTCATCCGCCATCGAATCGTCAAAGACAGTGAAGCGTCTGGCTTGGTTGAAAGCATGGAGTTTGTAGTGTCACAGCCTCGCGGAGGTGAGCTTGAGCACATTCACAAGGAAGTCATCAAATTCGATTCGGCTTGGTTCGAATCTCTTATCCGGATGCCGGTTGATCATCCTTATCGCAGAATGGATAGAGTGAAGATGGCCCGGGAGGAACTGGGCGATCTGCTGGAGCTGACTCAGGCCTGAGGAGGCCTGCTGTAAACCACTTTTTTTCACTGTAAACCACAGTGGTTTACAGTGAAAAAAGTGGTTTACAACGTAGCTATGACACGCGCCCTGGCCACTCCCCAGGCCAGCGCGCTCCTCATTGGTTCGTTCAGCCGGACGTCGAACACCTGTGCTGCTCGGGGCCTTGCCACGCCGCGGTGTCCTATAATTCATCTTCAGCTGAGTGGAGCAAAATGTTGTGAAGCGCACATTCATTGGAATGGTCGAGGCTGGTGAGCCACTGATGAGGCAAGCGCTTGAAGCTATCCGACAGGCCCACGAAGCGGAGGCTGCTGGATTGCCAGACCTTGAGGTACAGCGTCTTCACCTATTGGCAGATTCGCTCTATCAGGCGGTCATTGATTTTCAGCTCCTCAAAGCAGGTAAACCACCGTCGACTATCCAGTGAGGACCTGCCGCTACATGACGAAAAAGATACCAGCTCTTCTCCCCGACCACCCCATGTATACCGACGCAGTGGATGCGATGAAGCAATACCACGAGGCGCAGGCTTCTGGCTCATCTGCCGAAGAGGTTGAGCGCCTGCGTCAAATCGCAGAATCACAATTTCGGGCTGTCAGCGAGTATCAGCTCAACGCTCTGGGATATCAGTCTCGTCGTCCGCACTGAAGGGATAACCGATCCGGAGGTAGCTTCAGAATCCATCAAGCCAAGCGGAAGACTCACGACGCGGTCCGATTGATCAGCGAGACGGTCGGGAGGGTTTGCACACAGCCCCAAAAAAAAAGCAGCTCCCGAGAGCTGCTTTTTTCTTACTCCCCCTTTTTGTGCTTGTGGGGTTTCAGGTCCGGATGGTCCTTCTGCTTTTCAGGGGTGACTCGCTGCCTTTTGTCCGGAGTGCCATCTTCATTGGTGCGCTTTGGGCCTGGCTTGATGCTCATGCAAAACTTCCTTTTCCGCTTGGGTTGTTGAATGCAGCTATGTAATTAGTCCAGCTTCTCTCAGCTGTCAAAGCAGGCTGGTGCAGAACCGCCTGGCCGATGATCCGGTCCACATCGAACATTCAGAGGCCAGAATAAGAGCCTCCGACAAAGGGCTTACAAGGGGCAGTGAAATCCAGCGCTGAGCGATACGAAGACGTCTGGACGTTCATCATGCCGAGCACGGTGTGGAACAGGTTGTCGTGGCTCAGCGGTGACGTGGTTTGAGCTTTCAAACAACCCACGTTGACCTTTTCGCTCTTCGCGAGCGAGTCAGACATCCAAAGTACCAACGGCACCTTTGTTTGCTCGTCAGGAGCCATCGCGTAAGGCAGCCCGTGTAGATAGAGCCCACCCTCCCCCAGCGATTCGCCGTGGTCCGAAACGTACATCAGCGCAGTGTCGAACTTGGTGTTGGCCGCCAGGATATCGATGAGATTTGCAGTCACATAATCGGTGTAGAGGATTGAGTTGTCGTAGGCATTGACCACCTCCTCCTGCTTACATTTGTCGAGCTCGTTGGTCTCGCACACCGGTGCGAATTTCTTGAATTGCGAGGGGTAGCGCTTGTAGTAGGCCGGGCCGTGACTGCCTTTGTAGTGGAGCACCAGGACAGCATCGCCTTCCTGGCGCTTGATGAAGTCTTGCATCTCCGTGAGCAGCACCCCGTCCTTACACTCCTCGCTGGTGCACAGTTGGGAATCCGCGTGAGAGGCAGCCTTGTGGTTGGGAACCCTGTCGCAGACCCCTTTGCACCCCGAGTTGTTGTCAGTCCACATGACACTGATGCCAGCGCGTTGAAGCACGTCGAGCAGCCCTTCTCGGCTCTTGGCCAAGCCATCTTTGTACTGGGCCTTACCCACGTCCAGGAACATGCATGGCAGCGAGACCGCGGTAGCGGTACCGCAGGAGCTCACGTTCGTGAAGCTAATGACATTTCGCTTTTCTAGTTCCGGATTCGTTTCACGGGAGTAGCCGTTGAGGGAGAAGTTGGCGGAGCGAGCGGTCTCTCCTACTGCCAGTACCAGCAGCCTGGGTTTACGAGCCGCACCCTGTCGATTAACTACCGCATCAGTACCAATGGCCGTCAGCGTTTTAGGTGAGGCCAGCTGACGCTTCAGGTACCCATGGCCAGCCGCAAACAAGTTGGTAGGTACCAGAATCAGCCGGATCTCCCGATTGTTGCGCAGCAAGGAGGCATACGACTGGTACTGACTCAACGCGATGCCAGATAAGGTCAACAGAGCGAGCGACAGAGCAATGAACCTGCTGACCAAAGCTTTGGCCCAAGGCTTGCGCCGGAGGGGAACCCGGGCAATCAGGTAGACGGGCAACACCCCAACCATTGCGACCCAAAGACCGAGCTTCCAATTCAGCAGCTCGGTTGCCTCAGCGACGTCGGTCTCCACAACGTTGGTGAACATTGTGTAATCGATCACGATGCCGTAGGCATTCATGAAGTAACTCGCAAAAGACGCGCTGATCAGTACCAGGCACAGTATGGGTTTGGCCAGCCGCCCCCATGACAGCAAGCTCAGAACGGTAAACACCCATGCGAATACTATGACTGGAAGGCTAGCCGCTAGCTGCCAGTTCACTTCATCGGTTTTGAATACCAGCTTCCAGAGCACGTTCCAGAGCTCAGCGTTCGCGAATAGCAGTAACCAAAAAGTCACCAGGCCGATTAGCAAATTAGTACTGATGCCTTTCTGCCGCGCATTGCGAATAGCAAAGATCCATTTGCTTAACAGGGTGTGAACAATGGATTTGGAAGGTGTCATTATCAAACTCTGGAAGCTGCTTATCCATGGCGGTAGCTATGGAGTTAGCGGGAGCTACAAGGCAAACCGTCGACAGATGCTGAGCGATTGCGCAATGTGCGGAGCGTCAGAGGCCTTAGGCCCCTAGGCGTTGGGGACGCTTAGTATGTGTGAGGCATAGGGATAAAAAGAGAAATGAATCTCGCTGAGCGCATTATTTCCGGGACCTGATAACGACACGATGACCTCGGGATTACAATGCTGACAGAAATCCAATTACTGCTGTTTTGATTGTCATTGATCACGCTATGATCAAAATTAGGGGGATACTACCCACCAAAAGCAATGCTCCGCTCAGCTAGATAAATTTAATTTCACAAACAAAACGGTTTCGTTTTGTCGTAGGCTAATTTTGAACTTTCAATTCAACTTACAAGTCTTTCTCGCGAGCAGAATATTATTTTCAACTTTTGCTCGTTAATATGTCACCCATCAATGAGGGGCGAATACCATGAGCTTTTTCAAAAACATCCTGGGCGGGCACCATGGCCGTGGAAACCACGGTGGAGGCAAGCACCACAGCGGGGGACATGGGGCCGAGCAATATGATCGCCATGGCCGGCAGCAGGGCTGCGACGGCGGTAATCAGGTGTATGACGGCGGGCGCCCTCCCACTCCTGCCCCCATCAAAGATCTGCAGGGCTGCAGGCAGTGCCGGACGGCCAACGATCCGTCAGCACGCTTTTGTCTAAACTGCGGAACACCGCTATCGAGTGGTTGCACCGCCTGCGGCTCGCTGCTGAGTGCAGGAGCAAGATTTTGCAGTCACTGTGGCCAAGCGACGCTCTAAGGCTAGGTAGACAGGAAGGCCAACGAGACCACAACCCTGCGCAAGGAGAAATACGTGGGTTCAAATCATGACCATGGCAGCGCTGCAGTACGCGAGGGGCATCAGAAGAAGCTAATCATGGCGCTCGGCTTGACTGGCAGCTTCATGATTGCAGAAGTGATCGGTGCGTGGATTACCGGCAGCCTGGCGCTGCTGTCGGACGCATCTCACATGTTCACAGATACTGCCGCCTTGGCGATCTCACTGATTGCACTTCAGATAGCCAAGCGGCCGGCGGATCAGAAAAGAACCTTCGGCTATGCGCGCCTGGAAATTCTGGCTTCGACGTTCAACGCCGTGCTGCTCTTCCTGGTGGCGATGTACATCTTGTATGAGGCCTACCAGCGCTTCTTCATGCCGGCGGAGATCGCTACCGGAGCGATGATGTGGATCGCAATCGCCGGCCTGATCATCAACCTAATTTCGATGCGCCTTCTGGCATCTGCGAGCAACGAAAGCCTCAACGTCAAAGGAGCCTACCTCGAAGTTTGGAGCGACATGCTCGGCTCGCTTGGCGTAATCATCGCGGCACTTATCATCCGCTTCACCGGCTGGACCTGGGTCGACACGATTGTCGCTGTGGCGATCGGCCTTTGGGTTCTGCCGCGGACGTGGCAGTTGCTTCGCGAAAGCCTGGGGATCCTCATGGAGGGTGTCCCGAGGGGGCTCGACGTTACGGCAATCGAGGCCACCATCCTCGGAGTAGATGGCGTGACGGACGTTCATGACTTGCACGTGTGGGCTGTCAGCAGTGGCAGTAACGTGATGACGTCGCACGTAGTGGTTCGGGATTCTGCAGATGGGGATGCTGTGTTGGCGGCCGTCGTGGATGCTGTCAGCGATGCATTCGAAATCCATCACTGCACCATCCAGATCGAGCGGGCAGCTTTCCACGAGAGCGTTCCCTCACCCTCGCACTGACCGATCGGTAAACACCATGCAAACACATCACCCTCCTGGCTGAGGGTGATGTTGCAAAAAAAATGCGGTGAGGGATGCCGTAAACGGCAGGAGCGCTTCAAGGGGGTTGGTGAATGGCTTCGCCTGCCCTCGTCAACAACCTCCAGAAGGCTCAGCGATGGCCTGGATCATCACGAAGTACCTACTCACTGCCGGTATAGTGATTCTCGTGTCAGAGCTGGCGAAACGCAGCGACAAGCTGGGCGGCTTGGTCGCCGCCCTACCCTTGGTCACGGTCGT
Source organism: Pseudomonas sp. 2,4-D (assembly GCF_030418155.1). NCBI lineage: Bacteria > Pseudomonadati > Pseudomonadota > Gammaproteobacteria > Pseudomonadales > Pseudomonadaceae > Pseudomonas > Pseudomonas sp. 2,4-D. The sequence goes on along the minus strand of NZ_JAUHUI010000001.1, from coordinate 77,568 downwards.
GACGTTGGTCTGGCTCTATTTAGAGAACCAGAGCATGGAGAAGATCTCCAACCATGCTTGGTACACGTTCTGGTACGTGCTTCCGACCCTACCGATGTTTATTGCTTTTCCATTGCTGCTACCTAAGCTCGGCTTTTGGCCGACACTGATCAGCAGCATCCTCATCACAATGGCCAGCTTCGGAGGCTTCGCCATACTGCTGCGCCGGTTCGGCATTGAGCTTCTATGATCCGGTGGCCGCAGGGATCATCTTGATGAGTCTTAACGGCTATTAACACACTCGCCCTTCACCAGGTAGCGAACCATGTGCAGTTCGCCTTTCGAGTCTTCGTAGGTCATCATGCTTCTTACATTACCGCAGTACCGCACACTGGGTGATACATACACCAACTTACCAACGTCCAGGTCCATGCCATAGGCGTAGTCTTCTAGTTGAGGCATGGGCTTTTTTACGCGTTGAGCATAATCCGCTGTAGCCTCTCTAGCAGTACGCTCGATGCGTTTATTGATCTCCATACCGCTTTGGGCATTGGCTGTTAGTGATGTAAAGAGCAAAAACACGGCGATCGCTGATACAGTAGTGTTCATAAGAAGTCCCTTAATAAAAAAGCGCCCGTAGGGGGGCGCTAAAATTCACCTACCAAAGGAGCGTATGGTTTACAGGTGAATGCACTGGCGCGAACAACTGCTCGGTGCTCTTGCCAAGCTGCTTTGAAATGAGACAATTTCCAAAGCAGCGATGCCTCTTCCGCTGCCCTTAAACTAGCAAAGGAGGCTAACACCAAGATGATCGGGCAATTACAATTTGGACATGTAATAGATTGTAAGATAATTATTCGAGAGAATATCGAGCCGCCACGTGAACTAATTTGCAGAAAGGCGCTGCGGTTTGCGGCCGTGCATGGGGTCTGCCTGCGTGGCGCCCTCGATCCAAGGCCAGTACCAGTCCTTGCAAGCTAACGACCGAAATGCTGCCTGTCCTGGCCGATTCCACCTGCCAGGCGAATCTGTCATACACCGCCGCAGGCCCCAGAATCCGCTATGCTTAGGGGTGGAGCCTGCATGACTGTCAGAAATCTTGCGGCTACATTACAAATTTGTAGGATTTCGCCGCGGCCAGCTTCTTCGCGTTAAGATTCAAGCGTCCTCAGGTGACCCGGCGTATGGACAGAGGTAGCGACTACCACATGCCATACCCTCAGCCAAACTTTCGAACAGCCTGCAACCATAATCTTGGCGGATTAGGCCAACTCCTTCCTCACACCTTGAGATAAGTTATGCGCGTTCTAGTTGTGGAAGACGAAATTAAAACTGCCGAATATCTTCAGCAGGGCCTATCCGAAAGCGGGTATGTCGTAGATATCGTGCACAACGGTGTAGATGCTCTGCACTTGTTCAACACTAATGTCTATTCGTTGGTCCTCCTGGACGTGAACCTCCCGGGTATCGACGGCTGGGACCTGCTGGAAACCATCCGTAAGACCAGCCGGGTCCGCATCATCATGCTGACCGCCCGCGGACGCATCAATGACAAGCTCAAGGGCTTGGACGGCGGCGCGGATGACTACCTTGTGAAGCCATTCGAATTCCCTGAGCTGCTTGCTCGCATCCGTTCGCTGCAACGCCGTGGTGATGAGTTAGTCGAGAAGAGCTCGCTGAAAATTGCCGATCTGGAACTCGACTCCGTCCGCCATCGCGTCTTCCGCGGTGGCACACGCATCGATCTCACCACCAAGGAATTTGCGCTTCTGCACCTGCTCATGAGCCGAACGGGCGAAGCGCTGACTCGCTCTCAGATCATCTCGTTGGTCTGGGATATGAATTTCGATTGCGACACCAATGTCATCGATGTAGCCATCCGGCGCTTGCGCTCGAAGATCGATGACCCGTTTGAAACCAAGCTCATTCACACGCTTCGTGGCGTTGGGTACGTTTTTGAGGAACGCGCATGAGGCCATTCAGCCTGGCTGCAAAGCTGGGGTTAAAAGTTGGGTTGATGAGCGCAGCGTTGCTGCTTCTGTTCGCCACCTTTGGCTATCTGATGGTAGGCAAGGCTCTGGAAAGAAATGCCAGAGCAGACCTGGAAGTAAAGATGGCGGGGATGGCTCACAACCTGTCCACCATCCCGGACATCTCCGGCGTCAACGCGGATGCGCATCAGCTTGTCGATTTGGTCATGGGCCACAACAACCTGTATGTGAGCATATTCGATACCTCACAGAATCAGACTCCCCTGCTCTCGATTGGCTCGAAACAGGTCAATCTGGAGGTGCACAAGTTTCAGCCGGCGGCCCAGCCCAAAGAGCACGAATGGCGTGATACGCAGGACCGTCCTCTGCTGAGTGCTTCTCGAATCATGCGTTTGGGCGATGGAACAGAGGTCAGCGTCTATATGACCATGGACCAGTCATCCAGTGAGGCGCTGCTCGATGCGTTGCTGACCTGGGCCTTGATGATGTCCCCCGTCATCCTCGCACTGATCTTGGCCATTGGCTGGTGGACTGTGCGCAGAGGCCTGCTACCACTGACCAAGTTCCTCAAGATCGCCTCGAAAATCTCAACCGAGAGCCTCGACCATCGCCTTCCAACTGATGGGATGCCGGCAGAACTCAAAATGCTCGCCGACGGCATCAACATCATGCTGGCTCGCCTGGATGATGGGGTTCAGCAGCTCTCGCAGTTTTCTGACGACCTTGCTCACGAACTTCGAGCACCGCTTTCCAACCTGATGGGCAAGGCCCAGGTTGCCTTGACCAGAGAACGATCGCTTTCCGAGTACCGGGAGGTTCTGGAGTCGTGCACAGAAGAGCTGGACCGCATGAGCCGCATGGTTTCCGACATGCTGTTCTTGGCCCAGGTCAGTCATCCAGCATCAATGGTGGAGTTCGAATCCGTCTCCTTGGTCGACGAGGTTCAGCGAGTGTGCGAGCTCTTCAGCATTTCAGCAGAAGAAGGCGAGATTCAGCTGCAGATCTCCGGCAGTGATGACGTGGTGCGCGGGAATCGCCTGATGGTTCAACGTGCCGTCTCGAATCTGGTCTCGAACGCGATCCGTTACTGCCCTCGCGGCCGCACGGTCTACGTTAAGGTGCAGCATAGTGCGAGCGGTACGACGTTGAGTGTCGGCAACCCCGGCCGTGGTATTGCCAAGGAACACCACGCGCACTTGTTTGAGCGGTTCTACCGTGTGGACAAGAGCCGAGCACGGAGCGAAGGCGGTACCGGTCTTGGCTTGGCCATTGTGCAGTCGATCATGAGTCTGCACCAGGGATCGGCGAGCGTGGAGGTGACCGAAGAAAACTTCACCTGGTTCCACCTTCACTTTCCGGAAGCCCAGCAAATGCAGCCGGCAATGACCGCCGCTTAAATTGCGCAGACACGATTAGGCCCGTCAATCGACGGGCCTTTTGTTTGCCTCAATGCATCAGTGCCGAAGGACCACAGGGTCCATGGGCGACCGCAGAATCACCGACTTAATAATCTTCTGTTCGTCAGGATTGGCGTTTTTCCACAGGTGTGAGAAGTACTGAGCATTCACTTTCTCTTGAGCACTTACGCTGCCGGCGGCATCGATCAGGCGCATGGTCGAGTAGACACAGATCAGCGCCAGAATGAAGAACGCCGTGGCGACCACCATCACATAACGCTTGGCCAGCACCGGTGCCCGCTTGAGCTCCTGGATAGAGGCGTCCGCCGCCTTTGTCGCTGCTGTAAGCTCCGAGATCAGTGGCTGGATGGCGGTGTCGACTCCGCGGCATGCAGCTGAATACGCTGATGCAGCGGCGCGCAAGGCAACCTCCTCCGCGTTCGACCAAGCCTTCTCCGCCTTTCGCACCTCCTCCTGAATCTGCCGGCCGACAGCGTCCACCTGCTCCACCAGTTCGTTCGACCTCTCCAGAACAGCGCTGGAGGTGCGCGTCTGCGAGGTCAGCTCATCGAGCTGGACAGTGAGTTTTTCAGTGCAGCGGCGAAAGTCACCGATAGCAACTGCCCAGGGCTCTATGTCATTCATGGCTATCTCCTAGGGCGGCCAACAACGCCGCGCTGAATTAACGCGCTAGATATCAAAATTGTAATTTAAGAGAAAATTCGAAGTCGCCCTCGACAGTGCCGAGATAGACATGATCCTTCCAGATTTGAAGATTTAACGCATCCTATCTGCAGCCAAAATTACGGAATTGTAATTATTGACTCACCTTGTCGTTAGCTTCGCGTTCCTAAACTACAAACCAACAAAGGCCGCTAATCAGGTTGGCCTAGTATGAACCGAGGTTCACAATGAAATTTGTCAAATCTATCGCTATTGGCAGCCTGCTGCTGGGTCTCATGGGTACCGCTTACGCTGAAGGCGGCTTCGAGCGAACGAAACAGTTCAACGAGAACTTCCGAACCGAACAGGCTCGCCTATGGAGCGATGACTCTTCGGACCAGAACAAACAACAAGTCGCTCAAGAGCAAAAGAAAGAAAGCAAGGATGGTAAGGAACAAGCCGACAATTAATCGGCGGTTAAATAGGACTTCAAATGACGAAAGAAATCGACAAAAAAGCCAGGGTAAAACCTGGCTTTTTTGTGCTTGGAATTTAGCCTTCGTTCTTGCGAGGCGTTTCCGCATTGCTTTCTCCGGCCAGACCCTCGGCACCTTGTGCGGGGCGTTTCCAATGGCACAGCAGGAGCTGGCTGGCGTTCGCTTCGGTGATCGATGTGCAAGCTAGATCAGCGGGCAGACCATCCTTGCTGTCTCGCAAGCGCCTGGACAGATAGAACGAGCCATCCCGCGGCCACTTGGCAGGATCCTTGATGTTCTCGGACTTCCCGCTGCTGTAAAACTCCGACGAGTATGAGCGGCGGCCAGGATAGATCAGGGGAGCGGAATGAGCAGACTGCACATTGAGCCAGGCTTGAACCACATCCCGCTGATTCTGAGGGCGCTCCTCTAGTACCCCGGCGTAGATGATGCCCGCACCGATGATTGGCAACACCAATGCGCTCGCAGCGGCAGCCCAGGTGGTCTTCGGGCCAACTTCGCTGACCCGTGCAGACAGCAGCAATGCCCACGCTGGCAGCGCGGGTAGCAGGTAGGTCCACAGAATGTTGCCTGCAAATGTGAAGAAGACCGGTGTCGCCAAGGCCCACAGCCAGAGGTAGGCTTTGAAGCGCTGCATCGATCCACGCTTGCGGATCAACAGTGGTAGAAACAAGGCCCATGGCAGTAGCGACAATCCGAGCTGGATCCAGATGCTGCCGTACGGCTTGGCATGAGCACTACCATAGAGGTCCCCTGCCCAGTTACTGACGACGTAGCGGCTCCAGTGCTCACCAACGAAGAAGTACTCCATGAAGCCGGGCGTTTTCATCTCGGCCGCGACATACCATGGCACGGATATACCGAACATGAGTACAAGGCCGCTAATCCAGGGAAGCCTCAGTACCCGTCCCCATTCCTTGTAGATAACGAACCAGGCGAATGCCGGCGCCCCCATAAGCACCAGGGTCAGCGGCCCTTTGGCAAGCAAGCCCAGCCCGAGACCTGCGAACATCAGGTAGGCATCCGCCTTGCTGGCGCACTTCATCCAACGCCAGAAACCGTAGCTGGCCAGCAGAATCGAGAACGACAAAACAGGGTCAGTCAGCACAACACCGCTGGAGACCAGGCCAAGTGTGGTGCTGGAAAAAATAATGGCAGCCCAGATGCCGGCGTTACGAGAAATCTGCTGCGTGCCGAGTTTGATGATGATGAAACAGCTTGCCAGGTGGAGTAGCCACGCTGGGAAGCGCGCAGCGAACTCGTTAACGCCGAAGACCGTCATGCTCGCGGCCTGGGTCCAGAAGGACAACGGAGGCTTGCCCCAGAACGGTACCCCGTAGTCGAACATGGGCGTGATCCAGTCATTCAACTCGACCATCTTGCGAGCCATTTCAGCGTAACGGGCCTCAGATGTGTCCATCAGCGGGTAGATGCCCAGCCCCACCAAACGCAATAGCAAAATCGAACCCAGGACCCACCACAGCGTCCTCTCGTTCTTCAGGTTCAGCATTTCTTACCCTCGATCGAAGCCATCGAAGGGTGGAGTGACACGGGATCTGCCTTGTTGCTGTGCTTCAGGAAATAGAGAGGCCGGCGCTTCACTTCCGCGAGTGTCACGCCCAGGTACTCCCCCACCATGGCGACACCGACGCACATGAATGAAGCCATTCCGACGATCAGGTGATGGATGTCGAAACTGCCTGCCACAAGCGACGCAAGCATGTAGCAGATGCTGGAGACGAAAAGACCGAAACTGATGAGGCTGAAAATGCGCAGTGGTTTGCGAGAGAAGCTGACGATGCTCTCGATGGCCAGATTGAACAGGCCAGCTGCATTCCATTTGGTGCTCCCGGCATGGCGAACAGTGCGATTGTAGGGGAGTTCGATGGTACGAAAGCCTACCCAGCCGATCATGCCTTTGAGAATCCTGGAGCGTTCATCCAGGGCCCGCAGGGCTGCCAGCGGCGCAGGCCCAATCAATCGGAAATCGCTGACATCGGCCGGCATGTCCACCTTCTCCACCAGGCGCTGCATGACCCAGTAGTAAGCCCGGGCACTCATGCGCTTGAACCACGAATCACCGATTCTCAGGTTGCGCTGCATGTTCACCACGTCGTAGCCGCGTTGCCAGTAGTCCACCATGGCCGCGATGAGCTCTGGTGGATCCTGCAGGTCGACATCAATGAAGATCAGCGCACTGCCACGGGCATGGTCTATCCCGGCGCTCAGTGCAGCCTCTTTGCCGAAGTTGCGACTCAGGGACAGGCAACGTACAGATGACCCATCCTGATAGTGGCGAAGAATGTCGGCCGTCCGGTCATTACTGCCGTCGTCGACATAGAGGATTTCGCAGGAGACGGGTAAGCGCTTCACCACGCGGGTGATTCGCTGGTGGAACTCGGGGATGGTTTCCTCTTCCTGGAAGCAAGGGACCACGATGGTTAACAAGGGATCAGGGCGCTCGGGAAAGCGATGTAATGTCTGCATGATTGAATGTCCAAAAACGATGTGCAATGAATCCAAGTGCAGTGAGGCTTAAGGTCACTACGACTTGGGAGATGAGCGGTGACAGATTCGACTTGATGAGGAACCACATACCCACGCCATTGCCGAAGTTTGTGGTTAACGCGACCAGTGCAAACCTGACAGGCTGAAACTTACGAGAGCCATCTGCCACAAAACAGAGCGCCCTATTTCCAATGAAGCTCGCGATTGCGCCAACCATGCCGCCACAGATACTGGCCAGTAACGGAGTAACGAATTCTGTCGTAACCAGCAATAGGAACACCGCATAATGGACTCCCGTTGCTATGAAGCCGATCCCCAGATAACGAATCAGTAAGGTAGTAAGAGGTGGGGTTTGATTTTCCATGCCCAAAGCCTATGGAGGCAAAGGTGAAAAAATAGTGAACTAAATGTAAATGCGTAATTAGCCGAATCTATATATGGTAAGTAACAAGTCGGCGCACTAGGCTAGCACGCTACAATATCAGAGGGATTGCCTGAAAATTACGCTTTCGAAATAAAAGCCTTCCGATAACGCATGCATGACCCGTGGATTACAATGTTGACAAGATAAGGAAACACCGGGTGGCATTGAGATAGATTCCCCGAATTAAGGGGGACCTAATGGTTACACAAAATGAAACATATACAAGCAGCGTTGTTCCTTACAGCCCTGACATATTGGATGATTTGCCAATTGATGATCAGCTGGCCGTAGAGTTTTTCGCAACAGCACGTTGTGCCAGTTTCAAACAGGCTGCCCGAGGGCTCAATGTGCCAGTGGTAGGCCTGCGGAAACGCTTGGAGAAACTGGAAGAGCACATTGGTGCTCCCGTGTTTGTCTACAAACACAACAAGCTTGCCCTGACCCGCACAGGCGAGAGGGTCAGCCATTACCTGTGCCAGCTCTTCGGCCCAGACGGCCTTGGCAAGTCCGGTGAAAAGGAAGTCCCCAGGCTTACCATCGCGATCACAGAGCCAGTGCTGAACGACATCGTAAACCGCGATCTAGTCGCCTACGTGCGTGATCATGCCGAAATGCAGCTGGAAATCCATTCAGAATGCACAACGCAGATGCTTTCTGAGTGTGAAGTCGATGTGGGTATCGCTTTGGTGAGCCCAGATGATAAAGGCGCGCTTGATCGCCATCCTACGTATAGGTTTGAAAGGCTTGGCCGGATTGGGCACGCCCTGTTCATTTCCAGCCGCTATTCAAGAAGCGTCACCCTTCCAGTGGAGAGCTTGGATTTGCACAACTTCATGCTCGTTGTCCCTTGGGATGAAGAGATCTTGGCGGGCTCACGAAAGTGGGCATCGATAATGGCTGAGCATCAGGGCGGTACCACTCGGGTCAAGAGCTACAACCTATCACGAGGCCTTGTCGTTGGCGGTGCGTGTATTGGAGTGCTGCCCGACTACAGCCGAAAACTGGAGAGAAATATCCTACCCGTGCCGGGTTTCCTGGACGACCTGGAGGAGAAAGATGTCTATCTTGTTATCAAAACGAAGCTTGTCCGCAATCCGCAGGTTTTGGAAATTCGAAGATTGATCAAGAAGAGCTTCTTTGATAAGAAGGACTGGCTTGTTCGGTAACAGTTTTGTTAGGTTTCAAACTCCTCCGTTAACACTACAGAAACACAACTGTCATATTCGCTTGCAACCTAGTCAGAGTGCTTAGAACAAAGGCATCTTGTTACAGCGGGTGACAACCGTGGCCTGCTCCCATCTGCAAGATAAATTTAGGCCGGCGCAGGGCGAAATATAACGTCGGTAGCTAAGCACTTAACATACGAGAGGCAAGCAATGATCCGTTCTTCGAACATGCGGGAAAAGCTGTTGGCTGCCGCAATAATAGGCACATTTTCCTCGCAAGCATTCTCCGGAACAGTAACCACTGACGGAGCTGACATCGTTCTGAAGACCAAGGGCGGTCTTGAAGTATCGACTTCTGACAAGGAATTCAGTTTCAAACTGGGCGGCCGAGTTCAGGCCGACTACGGCCGTTTCGATGGTGTCTTCACCAAGAATGGCGATACCGCTGACGCAGGCTACTTCCGTCGCGCCTACCTTGAGCTCGGTGGCGTGCTGTACCGCGACTGGAAGTATCAGCTCAACTACGACCTTTCCCGCAACACGGGCAACGACTCCGACGGCTACTTCGACGAAGCCAGCCTGACCTACACGGGTTTCAAGCCGGTGCAACTGCGCTTTGGCCGTTTCTACACCGACTTCGGTCTTGAGAAAGCCACCAGTTCGAAGTGGACCACCGCCATGGAGCGGAACCTCTCGTACGACCTGGCGGACTGGATCAACGACAACGCCGGCATGGGTGTTCAAGCCACCAGCACCATCGCTGACATGGCTTATGTTTCCGGTAGCGTTTTCAGCGAAACCAATAACAACTCGGATGGCGACAGCACCAAGCGCTACAACGTACGTGGCGTGTTCGCACCGCTGCACAGTGATGGCAACGTCCTGCACGTCGGTGCTCAGTACGCTTACCGCGACCTCAAAAACAGTGCGGTCGATACCCGGATTCGTTCGCGTCTGGGCGTCCGCGGTGTAGATACCAATGGCGGCGGCGATGCCGGCACCAACGGCAACCGCATGCTGTTTGGCGGTGCTGCTGCACAAGATGGCCTGTGGAAGGACGACTCGGTCTGGGGTCTCGAAGGTGCCTGGGCCACCGGCCCGTTCTCGGTTCAAGCGGAATACCTTCGCCGCAAGCTGAAAGCTGACCAGGCCAACAACGACATGAAGGCCTCCGGTTACTACGCCCAGATGGCTTACACCCTGACCGGCGAGCCGCGTATCTACAAGCTCGATGGTGCCAAGTTCGACACTATCAAACCAGAGAACAAGGAACTGGGGGCCTGGGAAGTCTTCTACCGCTTTGACGATATCAAGGTCGAAGACGGCAACCTGGTCACCGCGGCGGACCAATCGAACGAGCGCAAGGCCAAGAGCCACACGGTGGGTGTGAACTGGTACGTCAACGAGGCGGTGAAAGTCAGTGCCAACTACATCAACGTGCGCACCGACAACAACGAGAACACCGTGGGCGACGACAGCGGCAATGCCATCGTGACCCGCCTGCAATACGTCTTCTGATCCCTCTCATCAGTCTGACGTGAGAAAGCCGGAAGCGCTCAACGTGCTTCCGGCTTTCCTGTTTCTGGAGGTGATCAAGCATGGAGCGCCCTCCTCCTACCTGCTTTCGCTTACCGATGACCGCTCTTGCCAAAGCTCGGCGAATCTGATGTGATTGCCGCGTCGGGCTTTGCATGGTGGCCGTGCAAGCAAATCAAACCTGACTCCTATTCATGATTGAACCTGATTCGACGTCCAGCTTCGCGTCTAACGGCCCTACAAGCGCAGCTACCCCAACGTCGCTCATTAGGGGATAGTCATGTCTGCAAAAAAGCTGCTTCAACCTCTCGCTGCTCAGCTGCACGCCTCGTTCTCGGCTTCTGGCCGCCCGTACTCTCATCTGCACCTCCACCAGCTGTTCCACGCGGCCATCGGCTCCGTTGCACCGCAAGTTGCCATCCAAGACAAGCTGCCAATTCAGGTCTGTCGTGACAACGAGACACGGCAGTACAACCTCTACGCGGCGGTCGAGCGGGCGAAAACGTGCTTAGGATTGACCGATCTTCAAGCAGTCGGTGTGGCTGAAGAAGTCATTGAGGTGCTACGAACTGCGGGAATCGGCGTGAACCAGGTTCGCCTGCTCCTTGACCCCTCCTTCAGCTCGAAGACTCGCAAAAAGGCCTTCAAGGCTCTCTGCAAGAACCTGGATCTGAACGAGCTAGGCGATCGCTTCGTCCCCAAGACTGCCACGTTGGCCATCGCTGCTGGTATTGCGCCGCCTCCCAAAATGTCGTGGAAGGATCGCTTCGCCCTGGCTGCAAATTCCCCCATGCGGGGGCCAAGCGAGCTCATCAGCATGGTCAACCGGGATGAGTGTTATCTGTGGGTATTCCCACCGACTGACCATCATGCGACGGCTCCAGCGACGCATGACCGTTTCTTTGGTGAAAAGACCCACCCGAGCGCAGAAATGGGCATGGGGTTCAGCATCATCGATTCCGGCTGGACCCGCCCCAAGTACCCGCTATCCAGGCAGTCACAAGAGACCTTCATCCAGTATTCGCTTTCTGCGCCGATGTGGTCCTGGCGCGCACAAAGTGACACCTGGCGCCTGGGAAACATCCTGCGTTCAAGAATCCTTGACGGGGCTCCTTGGCATAACGAGCCTCTGAGTGACGTGCTTCCGAGCGGCCTTAAATCCCTGCCCCGGATCTATGGGTGCGAAACCTGCCGAACGCTGTTCATTGAGAATCACAGCGACTACCCGGATGTACCCACTCAGTGCCAATGCGGTGAGGCGAGCAGCACGGGTGACCAAAACGAGTCATCTGCTCTCAATAGCTGATTTTCCTTACGGTGGCGGGCTGAGCCCCCCGTTAGGGATTGGCTATGGGAGCGGGATTCGCTCACCCCAAACCTGAAGGCGCCGCCACCTAACCGAGCGATATGAGCTGAATGCTCGCGGAGTAGATATGCAAAAGAGTAAAAACAAACAGGACACCCTGGCGGCGATCAATGCGCTTGTCGAGATTGCGTATGATCAGGGATTTGCGGACGGACACGGAGTCGGCAATCAAGTCGGTTTCGTAGCCGGTGTCATGAGCCTCAAAGCTGCATTGGCCTGCGGCTTACGGCATGGCTCACCTGAGTGCGGAAAGGCCCTTGAAAGCCTCAAGCGCATCGGGATCGACGAGTGAGAGAAAAGTACGGGTCGTGCGCTGATCGCGCACGACCCGTACTTCTACTTCAGGTCATTTCCCTGCTTAGCTTCATGATTGAAGCTCAGGGATCAGGTGCTTCTGCGGTAGGCCAACAGGCGCAAGGCGTTGAAGACGACCAACAGTGTGGAGCCCTCATGGATCGCAACAGCGGCACCAATGCTCAAGCCCATGATGGTGGACGGAACCAGGATGGCCACAATCCCCAAGCTGACGAACAGATTCTGGTGGATGATCGATCGCGTGTGACGGCTCAGCCCCACCGCAAATGGGAGTTGCCTGATGTCGTCAGCCATAAGCGCGATATCAGCCGTTTCCAGGGCAACATCAGATCCAGCAGCCCCCATTGCGATACCAACGCTCGAACTGGCCATGGCAGGGGCATCATTGACGCCGTCACCCACCATGGCCACCTTGGCGCTAAGGCGCAGGTTTTTGATGGCCTTGACCTTGTCTTCCGGCATCAGGTCTCCCCACGCTTCATCTAAGCCAACTTGTTTGGCTACAGCCTCTGCAACGCGGTTGTGGTCTCCAGAAATCATGACCATGCGTTCGATGCCCATCTCTCTAAGCTTCTGGAGTGCCTCTTTGGCCCCCTCCCGGGGTGTGTCCAATAGCCCGATAGCGCCCAGATCCTTGTCAGCACGCCGTACCACCATGGTGGTACGGCCTGACTGACGTAGACGCTCCGCAGCCTCCAGGGCTGCCTTGCTGAGTGCGGGAATACCATTGGTACCGAACATCTCGACCTTGCCAATCCAGACGAACTGCCCATCAAGCTCAGCACGCACGCCGCGGCCAATCATGTTGCTCATGTTCTTGGCTTGGAATCGGCGCCGTGTGCCAATCATCTCTTCACCGTCACGCACAATTGCCGCAGCCAGCGGATGGTCGCTCATCGACTCCACAGCGATGGCGACGTTTAGCAGATCCTCGATCTGCGTGCCGCCTATGGGTATTACATCGGTGATACGTGGGCGCCCTTCGGTCAGGGTACCGGTCTTGTCGAATGCCATGGCATTCAATGATCCAAGCTCTTCAAGTGGCGCACCGCCCTTGATCAGCACGCCACCTCGGGCTGCCCTGGCGATGCCAGAGAGAATGGCGCTTGGTGTAGCGATCGCGAGCGCGCAGGGGCTGGCTGCAACCAGTACGGCCATCGCCCGGTAGAACGAGTCACGGAACGGCTCGTCAAGGAAAATGCCGGCAAATAGCAGCCCGACTACCAGCAGTAAAACCAACGGGACGAATATGCGTTGGAAGCGGTCCGTGAATCGCTGGGTCGGTGACTTCCTGACTTCGGCTTCACTGACCATCTTGATGACCCGCGCCAAGGTACTCTCCGTAGAGCGCCGGGTTACCTCAACCTCGATGAGCGTTTCGCCATTGATGGTACCGGCGAAGACTTTCGAGGCTGCATCCACTGCATCTGGCTTGCTGCGTGCGAGTTCGGCATCAGGAACAGGTTGCTTGTCCACGGGGACGCTCTCACCGGTTACTGGCGCCTGGTTGATACTTGAGGAGCCTACGACTACAAAACCATCGGCCGGCAGGCGGTCATTGGGGCGCACGATGACAACGTCACCGGGAACCAGCAGCTCCACGGGCATCTCCACCGTGCCATTTGCTCTGCGTACGATCGCGGTGGCTGGTGCGAGCTTGGACAGTGCCTCAATCGCTTTCTTGGCCCGCCCCATCGCGTAGCTTTCAAGGGAATGCCCCAGACTGAACAGGAACAGCAGCAGAGCCCCCTCCGCCCAGGCGCCGATGCTCGCGGCACCGACTGCGGCGAGAAGCATCAGCGAGTCGATCTCGAAGCGTTTCTGACGGATGTTGGTAACCGCTTCCTTAGTGGTGAACCATCCACCGAACACGTAGGCCGACACGTACAGAATCAGAGGCAGACGATCAATCAGGCCAAGTTTTCCTGCGAGAGCTCCGGCACCCAGGAGAGCACCACAGATCAGCGCGAAAATCAGCTCTGTGTTCATTCCAAAAATGCCGCCATGCTCATGGCTATGACCTTCATGCCCGGCTTGGTCATCAGGGCGTTCAAGCAAACTCTTCATAACTCGTCCCTTCTGGGGTCAAGGCTTCCAATTGCCCTCTGCAGTTGGGGAGCCGTCTCTGTTGGTTGGCTAAGATCTATTGCACGGTTTGCCCGAGCCCAGGCGTTAACATTTCGAAGCTATGGGGTATCGGGCGTAATAAAAAATGCCAGGCACTGCCTGGCATTTATGAATTCTCTAATTGTTCTGTTCAAATCGTTTACTACTTGTTGTTGATGCATTGCGAATACATCGAGTAACGAACAGTCTTGAGCGTGCCCTGGGAGTCCTCGAAGGTCATCAACCGTGGATAGACCTGGCAGGTACGGGGGTCCTGCGACTGACGTACGAATTTCGCAACGTCTATCTTCATGCCATATTTGTAATCCTGAATCTCTGGCATTGGCTTGCCATTTTTCTCCGCGTACTTGGCCACTGCGGTCTGGTGTTCCTTGGTGTATTGAAGCTGCTTGCTCTCGGAGAAAGTGTTGGCCTGCGAAGCCACCGAGAAAACAACAAGTGCAGCAGCGATAATTAGCTTTTTCATAAAACCCTCTCAATTTCAAAACTTCTCGGGCGTAACCTTAGCAATGCATAGGCATCACCGGCATGACGAGAAACTTACAATTTTGAAAGGTAAGTGCATCTACTTCACTTTAAACAAAAAAGCCCACAACACGTGTTGTGGGCTTCTCTTTAGCGGAGGCTGTTAGCTAACCACTTCGGCCTCGTCGCCGTCTTCATCCTTGCGGTGTGCCCAGTGATACAGGGCAGGCAGTACCAGCAAGGTCAGTGCGGTGGAGGACAGGATCCCGCCAATCACCACCGTCGCCAATGGCCGCTGAACTTCGGCACCGGTGCCGGTGGCCAAAGCCATCGGGATGAAGCCCAGGGACGCTACCAAGGCTGTCATCAGAACAGGTCGCAGACGGGTCAATGCACCTTCATCGACTGCCTGTCTGAGCGTTCGTCCCTCCTCCCTTAGCCCGCGGATGAAGGCAATCATCACCAGGCCGTTCAGTACTGCAACGCCGGACAGTGCAATGAAGCCGACACCTGCCGAGATCGACAGTGGGATGTCCCGCAGCCACAACGCCACAACACCACCGGTGAGTGCGAATGGAATACCGGTGAAGACCAGCATGCCGTCCTTCAGGTTGTTGAACATCAGGAACAACAAGGTCATGACCAGCAGCAAGGCGACTGGAACAACGATCTGCAGGCGTTTGGCAGCCGACTGCAGCTGCTCGAACTGGCCCCCCCAAGTCGTCCAGTAGCCCGCAGGGATTTGCACCTTCTTGTCCAGCGATGCGGTCGCCTCCTCAACGAAGGACCCCAGATCGCGGCCTCGAACGTTGGCGCTGACGATAACCAGACGTTTGCCGTTCTCGCGGCTGATTTGGTTCGGGCCCAGTTGCAGGTCCAGATTGGCGACCTGGGACAGCGGGATGAAGCCGATCTGATTGGCACCCTGTGCCGCATTGGCAGGTACCGGGATCAGCAAGCTGGACATACCCGCTACGTCGGTGCGAACGGTCTCTGGTAGGCGTACTACCATGTCGAACCGACGGTCGCCCTCATACAGCGTGCCGGCCTGACGGCCACCCACGGCGATAGCGATCGAGTTCTGAACATCCGCGATGTTCAGGCCGTAGCGTGCTGCTTTTTCGCGGTCAATGTTGATGGTCAGCACCGGCAGGCCGGATGTCTGCTCAACTTTCACTTCCGATGAGCCCGGGACCGCTTTGAGCGCTGCCGCGATCTTGTTGGCGGTGTTGTTGAGCACGTCCATGTCATCGCCGAAGACTTTCACAGCGACGTCACTACGCACGCCCGAAATCAGCTCGTTGAAACGCAGTTGGATTGGCTGCGACAACTCGTAGTTGCTTCCTGGAACACCCGCTGCGGCCTTCTGCACTTCAGCAATCAGCTCATCACGAGGCTTCTTCGGGTTAGGCCACTGATCCTGAGGCTTGAGCATGATGTAGGCGTCAGAGGCGTTCGGCGGCATCGGGTCAGATGCAATTTCTGCGGTACCCGAGCGTGCGAACATCCGCTCAACTTCAGGCACCTGCGCAATCACCGCTTTCTCCAGACGCTGCTGCATCTCGACAGATTGAGTGAGGCTCGTTCCAGGCACACGCATGGCCTGCATCGCAAAGTCACCCTCACTGAGGCTTGGGATGAACTCGCTACCCATACGACTTGCCAGCAAACCACTGAGCACGACCAAGGCTACTGCGGCCGAGAAAGCGATGTTCCGATGTCCCAGCACCCATTGCAGAACCGGTTCATAGCGCAGTCGAGCTGTGCGCATGACCACGCCTTCCTCTTCCTTCACCTTGCCAGTGACGAACATGGCAATAGCTGCAGGAACAAAGGTAACGGACAGGACCATTGCACCCAGCAGCGCCATCACAACGGTGAAGGCCATCGGGTGGAACATTTTGCCTTCGACGCCGGTGAGGGCGAAGATCGGCAGGTACACCACCATGATGATCAGCTGACCGAAGATCAGCGGCCGGCGAGCTTCTCGCGCCGCGGCAAAGACCTCGTGGAAGCGTTCGGTTTTGGTGAGCATGCGGCCATGCTTATGTTGCGCATGAGCCAGTCGACGGATCGCGTTTTCTACAATAACCACGGCACCGTCGACGATGATGCCGAAGTCGAGTGCCCCCAAACTCATTAAGTTGGCACTGACCTTGTTGTTGAACATGCCTGTGAAGGTGAACAGCATGGACAGCGGAATCACCATCGCGGTGATCAGAGCCGCACGGATGTTGCCGAGGAACAGGAACAGAATGGCGATAACCAGGATCGCGCCTTCCACCAGGTTCTTCTTCACCGTCGCGATGGCTTTTTCAACCAGGTTGGTACGGTCGTAAACAGTCACAGCCACCACGCCCTTTGGCAGGGTGCGGTTGATGTCCGCCAATTTGGCGGCGACAGCTTGAGATACGGTGCGGCTGTTTTCACCAATCAGCATGAACACGGTACCGAGCACGACTTCGCGGCCGTTCTCAGTAGCAGCACCTGTACGGAGCTCTTTACCGATGCTGACGTCAGCAACGCTGCTGATGCGAATCGGTGCACCATCCACACTGGTGATCACGATGTTGGCGATGTCTTCGATATTGCCTACCTGACCCGGTGCACGGATGAGCAACTGTTCACCATTACGCTCGATGTAGCCGGCACCGACGTTGGCGTTGTTACTTTCCAACGCTGCGACCAGGTCATTGAGTGTCAGCTTGTAGGTAGCCAGGCGCTTTGGATCCGGCGCAACCAGGAACTGCTTGGCATAACCGCCGATGGTATTGATCTCGGCCACACCCGGGACGTTACGCAGCTGAGGCTTGATGATCCAGTCCTGGATCACGCGCAGGTCGGTCGGGGTGTACGGCGTACCGTCCTCTTTGACCGCGCCATCTTCGGCTTCAACAGTCCACAGGAAGATCTCGCCGAGGCCGGTAGATACCGGACCCATGACGGCCTCTACACCTTCTGGCAGCTGTTCCTTCGCAACCTGCAGCCGCTCGTTGATCAACTGGCGGGCAAAGAAGATGTCAGTGCCATCCTTGAAGATCACGGTGACCTGAGACAGGCCAGAGCGAGACAGGGAACGGGTCTGCTGAAGGCCCGGGAGACCGGCCATGGCCGTTTCAACTGGAAACGTGATCCGTTGTTCGGTTTCCAAGGGCGAGTAACCAGGCGCTGCAGTGTTGATCTGCACCTGGACGTTGGTGATATCGGGTACCGCATCGATGGGCAGCTTTTGATAGCTGTAGATACCGATACCCGCCATGATCAGAACGGCGATCATTACTACGATGCGCTGCTCGATGGCGAATCTGATGATACGTTCAAACATGAGAAATCATCCTGTCAGTTCGCATCAGTGACCGTGTTCGGCAGAAGCTTTGCCGAGCTCGGACTTGAGTGTGAAGCTGCCACTGGTTGCTACCTGGGCGCCGGCTTCAATACCGTCGATGATTTCCACGTACCCATTGTCGCGGCGACCCAGTTTTACCGGGCGGGTGTCAAAGCCATCTGGGGTGCGTACGAATACCGAAGGTTTGTCTTCAACGGTCTGCACAGCGTGCTCAGGGACCGCTACGGCAACTCGATCGGTCTGGAAGGTGACCGCAATGTTTACGAACAGGCCTGGACGCCAGGCGCCGTTGGGGTTGGTCAAGGTGACGCGGACAGTAGCTGCACGGTTTTGCTCGCCCAGCAGGCTGCCGACATAACCCACCTTCCCTTCGACCTCGACGTTCATGTCAGGCGAAGAGACTTTCACTGCACGGCCAGTCGTGACCTTGCCCAGATCTGTCGGCGGAACTGCGAAGGTCGCCCAGACCTGATTCAGGTCGGAAAGGATGAAGGCGTTGGTCGCCTCGCTGACGACTTCGCCGACGGTCAGGTGTTTCTCCACTACCACGGCGTCGAAGGGAGCGCGGAGCTCGTAACGATTACCGCCAACGGAGTTAACCGAGGCACCGATTGCGCCGACCTTCTGCTTGGCGTTGGCCAAGGAGATCTCCGCTTCTTGCAGCGCTTGGCGTGCTTGGAGGTAGTCTTGCTCTGCAGAGATCTTGTCCTGCCACAGTTGCTTCTCACGTTCGAAGGTCACACGCGCCAGTTCGACGCGACGCTGTGCGGCCTGTTGTTCGCTGCGCAGGTCAGAGATCTGCTGGCTGGCGATTACCGCGAGGACTTGCCCTTTCTTGACCGTCTCGCCCAGGTTGGCCTGGACAGCCTCAACAACGCCAGGAACACGAGGAACCACGTGGGCAGTACGATCTTCGTCGAAGCGAATTTCGCCAGGGAAGCTCACGACGGTACCGAGGTCACGAGGCGCTGCAGCTTCCAGGGCAACACCAGCGGCCTTGATCTGTTCAGCGCTGAGCGTCAGCTTGCCCTCTTCTTCACCGCCCTCTTCGCTGTGGCCTTCTTCACCATGGCCCTCATCACCTTCCTCTTTGGCGGCAGATGCGGCTTTCTTTTCGTCGCCATGGCCATCGTTAGCGCCATGCTCGGCAGTACTGGCGGCCTGCTGTCCGGAACTGTTGTTCCAGGCAAGGCTGCCAAATCCGAGGGCTGCCACAGCGGCTACCGCGAGGGCGATCTTGCGTTTGTTATCCATTGCTACTCCTGCTGATCGTAGGCACCGGCTTGTTCAAGGCTGTGTGCCGAAGAAAATGTTTGGCCCGTTCAGCGAGTGCCGGCGGTTGAGCCGACTTCGCCATAAACCCTTTCCACCTGCGCACGCGCATTGGTCGCCGCTGCCAACGATTCGAGGTATTGGCCACGAGCGACGATCAAGGTGCGCTGGGCATCCAGCACTTCGATGAAACCGAATTTGCCCATCTCGAAGCCGCGGGTTGCGGTCTCTACGGCTTGTTGGGCTGAAGGCAGAATGGTCTTGTCGTAGGACTCGACCTCCTGCATGGCGGTGGACCATTGGTTCAACGCGGTTTGGGTTTCGGTGCGCAGGCGCAGCTCAACAGCATTGCGCTGGTCCCGGGCCTGATCTGCACGACGAGAAGCGGAAAGAATGTTGCCCTGGTTACGATCGAACAGCGGCAAAGGCATAGACAGGCCCACAGTGTTGACCCGCTCGCGCACAGAGCGGTCGTACTGGCTACCTACACTGACAGTAAGGTTCGGGATACGCTGAGCTTTCTCTGAGCCGAGCGAGGCATCGCTCTTGTCTATCTGCACCACGGCCTGACGCATTTCTGCTGTTTGGTCGAGCTTAGCCAGCAGATCTTCAGTGCGAGGTGGCAAGCCCGGGGAGAGGGTTGGCGATTCGAGTCGATCAAACACGGTGACTGAGCTCCCGGTAATTTGAGCGAGCTGTTGGTAAGCGGTCGCTTTTTCCGTTTCTGCACGTCGAACTTGCAGCTGGGCTTCGGCCAGTTGCACTTGAGCGCGGGTCGCCTCCACTGGGGACGACTTACCTGCGCGAACACGGCCATCGACGATGCGAAGACCGCGCTCAGTCAGTTCGAGAGATTGCTTGGCCAGGTCGAGACCTGTCTGGGCCCGCAACGCGGCGTAAAAGGCTTGGACGACATCTGCACGCAGGCCGTTAACGCGACGGTCTAACTCAAGCTGTGCGGCGGTCTGCCCGTATGTGGCGACGTCAACACGAGCCCCCCGCTTACCGCCCAGCTCAAGGGTCTGGCTGAGAGAGACAGTCGTCTGGCTGGTGTTACGACGGGTGTCTTCCACGTCATACGAGATTGTGGGGTTGGGGATAAGCCCGGCCTGCTTGCGAGCACCATCAGCGATCCCAATTTCTTGCCTGGCCGCGGCCAGGTCTGGGTTGGCATCCATGGCCGTCGAAAGCGCCTGGGGCAAGCTGATGCTTTGGGCAAGGGCTGCAGGCGCCATCAACCCAGAGATGACTGCACAGAGTGCAGCGATCTTCCAGGGCGAGACGGGGGTCTTGGGTAAGACATTGCGGTTATACCGGGGCACTTTGATGGTCCTCGTGCACAAACTTCGATAAAGCTTGGCGAGAACGCCGAAACAGCTGCCAAGCCCCACTTGATTAGGTGATGGCACTCTAATGAGCGGTAGCTATCAGAGGGGTGGCTAGAAAATTACAATTCCGTAAGAATGTCCTGTAATGCCCGAAAATACTGGGAAACCAAACCCGACACGATGATTTCGTTACAAGCAACGGAGATGGCAAACACGCGGTGCGAAGGCCCGAACAACAGGTAGATGACGAAATTGTAATTTTCCTATCACCCCCCCGTTATCTTCGGCCTGCAAATATGAGCTCGCGCTACGCTAGGCGCGCCGCCTGGTCAGAACAATTAACGACACCCGCGCCGGTAAACATAATAAAAACTGCCGTGAATCAAAGGAGCATCGGATGAAAATCAAAGTACCACTGTATTTGGCGGCAGTTTCTGCGCTGTCTGGAAGCTATGCTATTTCGGCACAAGCTGAAGACAAGCCAGAAGGCTTCATTGAAGGCAGCAGCCTTACAGTGTTGAACCGTAACTTCTACTTCAACCGTGATAACCGCGACAGCACCGCCCCCACTTACAACAGTGGCAAGGGCAATACGAACGGCTACTCCGAAGCCTGGGCGCACGCGATCATCAGCAAATTCAACTCCGGGTTTACCCAAGGTACCGTTGGCTTTGGCGTTGATGCCTTTGCCATGATCGGCCTCAAGCTCGACACCGGTGATGGGCGCAACGGCGGCCGTAGCTCCTTCGACGTGCTGCCCGTTGATAACAAGGGTGAAGCTCGCGACGAATACACCAAGGTCGGCGGCGCAGCCAAAGTCCGCTTGTTCGATACCATCGTGAAAGTGGGTGATGTCTTCCCATCGACCCCGGTCGTCGCATCGGGTGACTCTCGCCTGCTGCCAGAGAGTTTCCGCGGTGTGACCGTTGAGAACACCAGCATCCAGGGCCTTACCCTCCAGGGTGGTCGTCTGCATGCGATGAGCCAGCCGGTCTCAAGCAACCTGAACGACAACTTCGTGACGTTCTACGGCGGCCCGGTCAACTCGCCATGGATCGGTTACGGTGGCGGTGACTACTCGATCAACGACAACTGGACTGTGAGCGTCTACGCCAGCCAGCTGAAAGACGTCTGGAATCAGTACTACGCCGGCACAAGCGTGGTTTACCCGCTGAGCGACGATCTGGCGCTGATCGGTGGCTTCAACTACTACAAAGCCGTAGATGAAGGTAAGAAGCGCCTGGGTGAATTCGACAACAACATCTGGAGTGCCAAGGTCGGTGTGCGTTACGGTGCCCACACCCTGGCCCTGTCGCATCAGCGCAACAACGGCGACGACGATTTCGACTACCTGCGTCAGTCGGACTCGATTTTCGTCGACAACTCCATCCAGTACAGCGACTTCAACTCGCCGAAAGAGCGTTCCTGGATGCTGCGCTATGACCTGAACTTCACCAGCTACGGCATTCCAGGCCTGACGTTCATGACGCGCTACGCCAGAGGCTCGGGTGCGGATTACTCGAACGCTAACCAGTTCTACATGCGCACCGACGACAACGGCAACCCGCTCGACAATCAGAAGCGTTGGGAGCGTGACGTCGAAGTCAAATACGTTGTCCAAACCGGTCCGGCAAAAGATCTGTCCTTCCGGTTGCGCCAGGCAACCACGCGTGCCACTGCTTTCGAATCGGATCTGGATGAAACTCGTGTAATCATCGAGTACCCGCTTTCGATTCTGTAATTCGCTAACTGGGCCAGTTATCCATTGGCGGGTCCTGTTAGTAAAACGAGCATTACGCATTCACCTTGAGTGGCTTAAGTGCTCCTTTGGTAAAAGGTGGATATTTGGCGCCCATTGGGCGCCTTTTTTTTGCCTAAAATTCAAGTAGGCGTTCGATTGTACGCATCGCATGCCGGTGAAGTTCATGACTACACCAATGACCAGTCTCTTCAATGTGAGCGACCTCGCCGTCATCTGAGCGGAACGAAGCCAGCACAAAGAAGAAAATAACCCAATACTTCATAAGGTCAAATCACCTGCTGGAGAGAGGGCCCGCAACTGTCAAACCCAAACCGCGACAAGATATACCGCCAGACTATCAACTGTATTACCTAGAAATTACAAATCCGTCATTTGAGCCCCGGCACGCTCATTTTGATTTACCATCCCTTTCAATAATGCCGGCGCGCGTGCGCGGTTAATTGCTCAGTGATATCGAGACAAAATCCCATGCGAATTCTGGTAATTGAGGATGAAGTAAAAACTGCGGAGTATGTGCGTCAAGGTCTGACGGAATGTGGCTATGTCGTAGATTGCGTCCACACCGGGTCAGATGGATTATTCTTGGCTAAGCAGCACGAATATGAGCTGATTATCCTGGATATAAATCTGCCAGAGATGGACGGTTGGCAGGTCCTTGAGTTGTTGCGTCGTAAAAACTGCCCTTCCCGTATCATGATGCTGACGGCGAGAAGCCGGCTGGCGGATAAGGTCCGGGGGCTGGAGAACGGAGCAGATGACTACCTGATCAAGCCATTTGAGTTCCCTGAGCTGCTGGCCCGGGTTCGCGCCTTGATGCGCAGGTCAGATCACCCTGCATCCGTAGAGGTCATTCGCGTCGCTGACCTGGAGCTTGATCAGAGCCGGCACAGGGCATTCAGGGACGGTCAGCGCATTGACCTGACCACGAAAGAATTCGCGTTACTGCATTACCTGATGCGTAATACCGGTGTGGTGCTGAGCCGCACCCAAATTATTTCGCAGGTTTGGGATATGAATTTTGACTGCGACACAAACGTTGTAGAGGTGTCGATTCGAAGACTCAGAGCCAAGATAGATGACCCTTTCGAGACCAAACTGATACATACGCTTCGGGGCGTAGGGTATGTGCTTGAAAAACGATAGTTGCCAAGCTCTCTAGTACCGAAAATCCGCTACATGCTCCCGTCGCTTGCGAACTTGAGGTTTCTGTTTACGATCCGCGGCGCTGATTCCTCACTCAACAAATGAGGTAGGCTGTACATGAGGTATAGCATTGATTATCAGCAGGTTTCGCAAGGACAATCCGATGCCAGCATTGATGCCTGTCCAGCTGACATTGTCTTCAACAGCGACCATGGCCTAGCTCTTATCCCGTGCGTTGGCGATGTTATCAACCTCCCCTCTACGGCGGTCAAAGAAGGGGTTTGCGGCATCGTTAGATCAAGGATTTTCAATTATCTCAGAGGTCCTGAAGAGCTGTACTGTCACGTCAATATTCTCGTTGAGGAGGCGGACATCAATTTCGAAAGTCTCATCTCGGAATACATGCGCAATCAGTCACGTGCTCGCTCGCCTTCTTCATAAAGTCGAAGGCGGGCCAGTCCATTAATGGTTGTGTATGGGTGAGGGTTCAGCAGAGCGAGCGCCTACTGAGCACCAGAGATGAATAGTCACAGCCTAGTGGTTTAACGCGGTACTGCTGGTGTACGCAGGGCCGGACTCATTGTTTTTTGAATGGCGCATTGCAGCACATAGAAATATAAAACCCCGGAAGCAAATACGATTGCGGACAGATAAGCAAACTCAGAGTCTAAAACCCCGGAAACCATATACAATTTAATCGTGATAGAACCCATAATAATTCCGGTACAGTACATGACGCCTGTGAACTGATTGCCCAAAAAACTCAGTATGCCGCTGAAGGCATTGTTCGCACTCAACAGCATTGCTTTCAGTATCGTCCAGCCGAGAACTGGCAGAAAAGCCTTGATCATGAAGGCGAATAACATCGACGATGCAAACAGTTTTATCGGGGTTTCTGCCCACGGCTTGATGGTGCCGTCTACTTCAACGCCGGTATACAAGATGATATTCAGAATAATCGCCATAAGGGTGCATATGCCGAGGCGTATCATTTCCCGCTTAAGCGGGGCCATCATTATCACTGCGTGAATCTTGTTTCCAAAGTATCGTTTTAGTCCTTGGATCGACATTTTTCTTCCTATGCTCTCGGGTATGACGCTGTTGTAGCGTTGTATGACGGTCATGCTTTTACCCGAAGAGAGGTGACGCTTCAACGGTCCTGAATTGCGCAGGGGATCTCATGTCCTTCCCCTGGCTGGGTAGCTTGCTGAGAAATTCTCATCTACCTGCGTGGCAACGATGCGGCCACCCCGCCGCCGTCAGAGCTCTGGAGGACTGGCTGCTGTCAGCAACTCATCGAGTGACGGAACCTTAGCGTTTGCACTGAGGACGAGTGTTCTGGATCGGAGTATGGATACATCAAAGAAAGATTCGCACTCGACTCTTCCGTTTACTTCTCTCCAGTGGGTGACTTCTGGTATCAACTCATTAGGCACCGGGTATAGTGCCATAGGGTTATGGAATACCTCCACTTCAGCAGACCACGGCTCGTAGCCATATTGCGGCCAGAGCTGACCGTAGTCGCTGGACGCTACATCCAACAGAAATGGGATACCTCGTGATGCTCCCGGAGAACGGTCGAAAAACTCACCAAACCGCAAGTATCGGTACCCGTCTAGATGAGCTCCACCTGAGATCGGCACTCGGCTGAGCTTTGGCACTGTGCAGGCATTGGTGAAAATGACCGCTGAAAGATGGGCATTTTCCATTAGCGTAAATAGGCCGTTGGGGCGCCCTGATAGCAGAGATGTCTCTTCCTCCACAGTTATCAGGTGCGTACCACGATGCGCAGATGAGTGAACTGCAAAGCCATAGAGATAGCTGATGAGCGACTCCCTGCTCCACAGCATTGAACTGGGCGCATGGAAATCGGCTAAGGCCAGAATGAGCGGCTTACCCTCCACGTGCGGTAGGGATTCGTAACGCTTGTCCAATTTGTTTTGGATGGTCCTCGCAAACCTTTCTGCAGCCGCTCCTAAGAAACGCTCATGTCGGTCAGCGGGTGGGGGGACCGGCGAGGCGCCAAAATGCTCATACCGCTCTTCCGGGTTGGCTGTCACTGCTTCAACCCAGGCCTCATCTCCCAGCCTATTCTCGATGTGAAAATCGGGTGATTCTTTAGGCTGGGTGACCAAGAGTCCCTGTTCACGAAAAATCGCTAATAGGTGGGCTTCCCAGAGGCGGGTGTGAAAATTCTCAGTCTGGCAATCGGGAACCCAATTTCTGTCTGGGGATGGCAGTGCGAGATACAGTTGATTCAGCGCCCACGCCCCAATACGGCGGCTTGGATCAAATAGTGATTTGAACACCACGCTTGGTGTGCGCTTACCCATTCTGCTTAGAGGAGCACGTCGTCGTTCACCTGAAGGGAGTGGAAGCGGATGGGCTTGGGTATAGAGAAAATGGCTGATTGAGGCGCGGGCTTCGGACTCGCCAGTGGTGCACTCACCATGGCTGAGGAGCACCCACACGCTATCGACACGACGCCGCAAGGTGACAATTCCGAAGCTGCCGGAATTGATATTTCGGGTTAGAGCGGCACAAGAAATTCCGTCCTCACTAAGCCATGCCCCTACTGGCGGGCTGTCCCCAAACCCCAACCCTCGTGGAAGCGACAAAGCGATTAGATCGAACATCGGCGCAGCAATTTCTTTCATTCGCTGATCTCGGCAGCCGTCAAAATGCATTCCATCAATGCCTCGGAGCGTGCCCGCCGGCGATGGCATCGGTGGAGGTACCTATTGAAGAAGGGGGCCTTGTTCCAC
Organism: Pseudomonas sp. 2,4-D; assembly: GCF_030418155.1. Classification (NCBI taxonomy): domain Bacteria; kingdom Pseudomonadati; phylum Pseudomonadota; class Gammaproteobacteria; order Pseudomonadales; family Pseudomonadaceae; genus Pseudomonas; species Pseudomonas sp. 2,4-D. The sequence goes on along the minus strand of NZ_JAUHUI010000001.1, from coordinate 51,518 downwards.
CAGGACATCTCGGTTGGTGAAGATGGTCTCAATGGTTGCAGCCTCGGCAGCCACATGAGTCTTTCGCGTGATCTCTTCAAGGGCCAGTTCGAGCCGGTAGTCTTGGAAATACTCGTACAGCTTTTCAGAGCTCTCGGATATCTCCTCCCCACCATTCTTCGCGAACAAGATGTGGATGATCGCTGCGAGTGGGAGAGAGATGTCGAGATCCTTCTCTTCTGCATCTGAATCCGAGTTCAAACCGTCGAAATACCTCTCCAGATGACTCTGGAGCTCCTCAAGCCAGAACTGAGATAGGTTGCTTGGAAGGGAGCTTTCAGGCCCGGTCAGAAGGACTTCATCTCTGAATAGAGCCAGCAGATTGGGGTTTGCCATGGAGGACCTCACGATTAGATTTGAGAGCAACTGGTCAGCATAGTCCACCTCAAGATGACCACCTCCTTGACGCCCATCCTGGTGCTCCTGAGCATCAGACGAGTGAATCGCCCCGAAACCTGTAGATACAAAATGACCGCTTCTCGCCGTTAGCTGCCTTTCTTGAAGGACAGCTTTGGGTCGATAGCGGCCTTCGTGGAGGTTGGTGTCTACGGGGTCGGTTTAGTCAATCTGAATCTCCGGTTTCACCTCCGTGAGGCCGGCCATCGTCATGCATCAGATCTTGATTGACACGCGTGCCGCTTTGGATAGCCTTGCAATTGAGGGCTGCAACTGCGCATTTGTCGGGCCTGGGTACCAGCATGAGCCCCCCGCAATTTTGGCAGCAGAGGAAGCTGGTTCCTCTGAAGTAGTGACGGCGGGCATTGCCAGTCGGATTCTGAACCCAAGGTCGCCAGACTAGGAGCTAAAGGATCGCTGCGACTACTCCTCATCCCTTACCGAAAAGTCACGCGTCGGTCGTAAACGGCCCTTTCCAGGCCAATCAACTTTTGTGATTGGTGAGTAGGGATTTCTCGGCTTTTCTGTGAAAAGCACCCCTTCATTTCACAAAAAAAATGGCGAAGATTCCAATTTCACGGGGTCTGGCCTATCACCTATTTTGTGAACCTACATCAGGTGTAATTCGCCACACACTAAGAAGCCCGCTGATGCGGGCTTTTTAGTGCCTGCAATCAATCAGTAGCCGGCCAGAATGTTCACGATCACACCGCTGGCAATGGCCACCAGCACATAGTCGCCATTCACATACAGCCAACGATGATCACGAGGTGGCGCATACAGGTGGCGCGCTTGCCAGTCAGTTACCCAGTAACGATCACCACGGTAATGTGGATCAACGGCATGACCACGCTGCCACTGCTTATGAGGTATCGGCATGCCTTGTTGTGGGCGGAAGTTTGGATCACGGTAAGCAGGTCCGCGGCCATTGTCATGTCGGCCCTGGTGCTGTGGTTGACCATGTGGCGGGTTGCCTTGGTGCGATGGGCCGCCATCATGCCGATCAGGCGGGCCCGGTTGCGCGAAGCTTGCCAGCGGTGTGCTGAGCATGAGCGCGGCGCAGATCACGGTTAGGGCTTTCTTCATTTGATGCGGTCCTCTGCCTGTTAATCGCCTGGCAAGTATTGATTGCCAGTTTCGGTTAACTGATCAGACCACGATTTTTCCCTTTCAATGTCAGGGCGCAGGTAAAGGTCCGGTAAAGTCTGGCGTTCTTTCAGTTCAGCCCGAGCGCTTTCAAGCGGCGATACAGCGTGCGTTCACTCATGCCAAGATGACTGGCCAGTTCACTGCGCGAGCCTTTGAACAGCTCCAGCGCCTGCGCCAGCTCACCCAAGTCATTGCGACGGCCGCTTCCTTTAGGCGCGCCAGTCAGCCCAGTGTCTTCCGGTAAATGCTCCGGCCTGATCACACCGTCATCGGCAAACAAACGCGCGCGTTCCAGAATGTTGCGCAGCTCGCGGATATTGCCCGGAAACGGATGCAATGCAAGTTGCTGCAAGGCGTCTTCACTCAGCCTGGGCGTCGGCTGGCCCACCATGCGCTGCAGCAGGCTTTGTGCGAGCAGCGGCAGATCCTCCACCCGTTCGCGCAATGCAGGCAGACGAATCGGGAAGCCACTGATGCGGTAATACAGGTCTTCACGGAAGGAGCCATCCGCGACCATTTGTTTAAGTGGTTTATGGGTGGCCGATATCAGGCGGAAATCCGAATGCACAGTGCGCAGGCTGCCCACAGGACGGAAACTGCCGGACTCTATCAGGCGCAGCAGCTTCACCTGCATCGCCAGCGGCACTTCACCGATTTCGTCGAGGAACAGGGTGCCGCCATGGGCTGCCTCGGCCAAGCCGATCTTGCGCTGATTCGCCCCGGTGAACGCACCCTTCTCATAGCCGAACAGTTCACTCTCGAACAACGACTCGGTCAGACCGGTGCAGTCCACCACCACCAGTGGGCCGTTGGCCCTGGGGCTGCCCATGTGCACTGCACGGGCGAACAGCTCCTTGCCGGTCCCCGACTCCCCCTGCAACAACACCGGGATCTGCGCCGGTGCCGCACGCTGCAGGCTGGCCAGCGCGGCCTTGAAGGTTGGCGCGCGGCCGACCAACCCTTGCTCCTGAGGCTGCGCCGAGGCGAGGGTGATGGTGGTGAGGCGTTCGACAAAGGCCACTACCTTGCCCTGTTCATCCAGGATCGGCCGCAACTCGACATCCACATGCTCCGGGCCGCGTGGTGTGTGATGAATGTGCAATACCCGTTCCGGTACCTTGCTGTCCCACGCCTTGCGCATCGGGCAATGTTCGCCAGCCTGGTCGCACGGCACAGCGTAGTGATGCGAAACCCTGTGGCACTTCTCGCCCAGTGGGGCCTGATCATGCCGCCCAAACTGACGGCGATAGGCCGCATTGGCGGCGAGGATGTTGTAGTCGGTGTCCAACACGATGGTCGGGAGGGCATCGTGCTCGAGGTAGGAAACCAGAGCTAGGATGAGGGGATGGGCTTCAGGCATGAGGGCACCGTATGGATGACCGACGCAGGGTAACAAGGACTGCCAAACACTGCCATTGGCTGTCAGTCGACTGCCATCTGGGCTGCCAGTTTTGACGGCAGCAGTCTGCAACTGGCCGGTTTTACTGGCCAGTGAGTGTCAAAAAGCCTGGCATGCATCTTGATAAAGCTCCTGTCACTGCCTACGCCTGTACAAGGCGGTGCGGATAAATTGGAGAACGTGATGATCATCGGCAACAACCTTCACGTGGACGCCTTCTACGACGAGGCGACCTCGACCATCAGCTACCTGGTCATGGACCGTGAAACCCGACAATGCGCATTGATCGACAGCGTGCTGGATTACGACTCCAAGTCCGGGCGCACCTGCAGCGCTTCGGCTGATCGCCTGATCGAGCGTGTGAACGAGCTGAATGCCAGTGTGCGCTGGGTGCTGGAAACCCATGTACACGCCGACCACCTTTCAGCCGCTGCCTACCTGAAGGAAAAGCTGGGCGGCCATACCGCAATTGGCGCGCACATTACCCAGGTGCAGAAAGTGTTTGGCGCCTTGTTCAACGCTGAGCCCGGCTTCGCCCGTGATGGCAGCCAGTTCGATGTGCTGCTCGAAGACGAGGAAGGTTTCCGTATTGGCAACCTGCAGGCCCGTGCGTTGCACACGCCTGGGCACACACCCGCGTGCATGAGTTTCATGATCGAAGATGCTGGCGAGATCGCGGTGTTCGTTGGAGACACCTTGTTCATGCCCGACTATGGCACCGCCCGCTGCGACTTCCCCGGGGCCGATGCCCGCACCTTGTATCGCTCAATCCGTCGCCTGCTGGCTTTCCCCGATCAGACGCGGTTGTTCATGTGCCACGACTACCTGCCAGGTGGCCGCGACATGCAGTACGTCACAACTGTCGCCGAGCAGCGCGCCCACAACATTCACATCCACCAGGGTATCGATGAGGACAGCTTCGTTGCCATGCGCGAAGCCCGCGACAAGACGCTCGAAATGCCTGTGCTGATCCTGCCTTCGGTGCAGGTGAACATGCGTAGCGGCCAGCTACCCCCTCCGGAGGCGAACGGCGTGAGCTATCTGAAGATCCCGCTGAACAAGCTGTAACCGCCCTGCCCCCATAATCAGATTTCCAGGATTTGCCGCCATGCCTGCCTTGTTGTCCCCTGCCAATACCGACCACCACAAGGTGGTCATCGTCGGTGCCGGTGCCGCCGGGATCGCCACTGCTTCCAGCCTGACCAGCCGCGACCCATCGTTGGACGTCGCCTTGATCGACCCTGCCGAAGTGCACTACTACCAACCCGGCTGGACCATGGTCGGTGCCGGTGTGTTCAAGGCACCAAGCACTGCCCGCACCATGGCGTCGACCATTCCTCGCGGTGTGCGCTGGGTCAAGGCGCGGGTAAAGGGATTCGACCCATTGGCCCAGTTGGTCATCCTCGATGATGGTCGCGCCATCAGCTATGAACAGCTGATCGTCTGCCCCGGCCTCAAGCTGGACTGGGCGGCCATCGATGGGCTCAGCGAGACCCTCGGCCGCAACGGTGTCACCTCCAACTATCGCTACGACTTGGCGCCCTATACCTGGGAACTGGTGCAAAAGCTCAAGCAAGGACGCGCGTTGTTCAGCCAGCCGCCCATGCCGATCAAGTGCGCCGGTGCACCACAGAAGGCGCTGTATCTGTCTTGCGACCACTGGCTGCGCCATGGCCATTTGGGGGCGGTGAAAGCCAGCTTCTATAATGCGGGTGCCGTACTGTTCGGTGTCGCGGATTACGTGCCCGCGCTGATGAAGTACATCGAGAAATACGCCGTCGACCTCAACTTCTCCCACAGGTTGGTTGCCGTAGACGGCCCGGGAAAGCGCGCTACATTCTTGCGTACCCTGCCCGATGGCAGCAGCGAAACGCGCATCGAGGCCTTCGACATGCTGCACGTGGTACCGCCACAGGTGGCGCCAGACTTCATTCGCGAAAGCCCCTTGGCTGATAGCTCCGGCTGGGTTGACGTCGATCCGCATACCCTGCGCCATCGCAAATACACTAATGTTCATGCCCTGGGTGACGTGGCTAACACCAGCAATGCCAAGACCGCCGCTGCGGCGCGCAAGCAGGCACCGGTGGTCGCCAACAATGTGCTGGTGGCGCTGGGCAGGCTGGCGACCCTGGCTCAGTACGACGGCTATGGCTCGTGCCCGCTTACCGTCGAGCGCGGCAAGATTGTCCTGGCCGAGTTCACCTATGGCGGCAAGCTGGCACCGAGCTTCCCTAACTGGTTACTGGATGGCCGCAAGCCGACACGCCTGGCCTGGTTGCTCAAGGCACAGGCGCTGCCACCGTTGTACTGGCAAGGCATGCTCAAGGGGCGCGAGTGGTTGGCACGCCCGCAGCTGGTAGCTGAGGGTGGGCAGTGATCGAGCATCAACTGTTAGGGGCGGGCCTGGGCGCAATCATCGGCGCGGTGCTGGCGCTGACCGGCGCAGGCGGTGGCATTCTCGCAGTACCGTTGCTGGTGTTCGGCCTGGGGCTATCGATGGTCGAAGCGGCACCGGTGGGCCTGTTGGCTGTAGGTTTGGCTGCAGCGGTTGGTGCGGTGCTGGGCTTGCGCCAAGGTCTGGTGCGTTATAGGGCTGCGCTGTTCATTGCGTTGGTTGGTGTGGCAGCAGCGCCGTTCGGGCTGATGCTGGCGCACCGCCTGCCGAATGCACCGTTGCAGGTGGTATTCGCCGGCGTGCTGGTTTATGCCTGCCTGCGCATCTGGCGCAAGGCGGCCAAAGAACTGCGTGGCGAAGCCAATGACGCTCATCGCTTTATCGAGCCGTGCGTGCTGAACCCGTTGCAGGGGCGTTTGCGCTGGACCCTGCCCTGCGCGCGCGCACTGGCATTCACGGGTGCCTTGTCCGGGTTGTTGTCCGGCTTGCTGGGCGTGGGTGGGGGGTTCGTTATCATCCCGGCCCTGAACCGCTACACCAACCTGCGCATGGCCAGTATCGTCTCCACCTCGCTGGCAGTGATTGCCCTGGTCTCTACCGGCAGTGTGGTCAGCGCCAGCCTTGCGGGCGTCATGCACTGGCAGGTTGGCGCCCCGTTTGCCGTCGGCGCGGTGCTCGGTCTGCTGCTGGCGCGGCCCTTGGCAGCCAGGTTGGCCGGGCCGCGTCTGCAGCAAATGTTTGCCGTGGCAGGTTGGGCCGCAGCCCTGTTGTTGGCCGGCAAGGCACTACTCGGCTAGCAACTCGCTTTGTTCGGCCGCGCATAACGCCAGCAGGTAGTCCCATACCACCCGCAGGCGCACAGACTTGTGCAGCTCGCGGCGGGTGCAGATCCAGTAGCTGCGCTGGATGGTTTCTCCCGGCAGCACACGCACCAGTGTCGGGTCGTGGCGGGCCATGTAGTTGGGCAGCACGGCGATGCCCAGCCCGGCGCGGGCGGCGGCTTGCTGGGCGATCACGCTGGTGCTGCGAAAGACCACGTTGGGTGCTCGGCAGAAACTGTTGAGAAACAGCAGTTCCTGGCTGAACAGCAAATCGTCAACGTAGCCGATCCAGCTGTGCCGGGCCAGGTCTTCTCGGTGACGCAATGGCGGCGCACGGTCCAGATAGTCCTGGCTGGCGTACAGCGCCAGGCGGTAGTCGGTGAGTTTGCGGGTGATCAGCAGATCGGCGTTGGGTCGCTCCAGATGGATGCTGATTTCTGCCTCGCGGTTGAGGATGCTGACGAAACGCGGGACCGCAACCAGTTCCACCTCCAGGCCGGGGTAGCGCTCGAACAACGCGTTCATGCGTGGGGTGAAGAACATGATGCCGATGCCTTCGGTTACCCCCAGGCGAATCTTGCCCAGCGGGGTGATGGCCTGGGTGATTTCCTCCTGTGCCAGCAGGGCGACGTTCTCCATGGCTTCGGCATGCTTGAGCAGGGCTTGGCCCGAGGGGGTCAGCTCGTACCCCTGGGCATGTTGCACGAACAGCGCGGTCCCCAGGCTCTGCTCGATGCTCTCGATATGCCGGGCCACGGTGCTGTGGGTAGTGTTCAGGCGCTTGGCGGCGGTCAGCAGGCGGCCGCTGCGCTGCAACTCGAGGAAAAAACGCAGATCATTCCAGTCGAACATGCTTGTCCCTTATGGCAGTTCGTTCCGGCCTCTTCACGGGCATGCCCCACAGGTGTGGTCAACACCCTGAAGTTAACGTGATCCCTGAGGTGCGGGCGAGCCCGCGAAGAGGTCGGTACAGGCTTGCCACTGTGCTAAAACGCACAGCGGCTGCGCGAAATCTCGTGTTTCATCCACGAAATTACTCACTAAGATGGATCGGGACAAGAATAAAAAACAGGCGCGAGGTTGCACATGCCATCAGCCGATTCTGTCTTCGACTACGTGGTCGTAGGGGCCGGTCCTGCCGGATGCCTGCTGGCCAATCGTTTGTCCGCCGACCCTTCCTGCCGCGTGCTGCTGCTGGAGGCGGGTGGCCGTGACAATTATCCCTGGATCCATATCCCCGTCGGTTACCTCTACTGCATCGGCAATCCGCGCACAGACTGGTGCTTCAAGACCGAGGCACAGCCTGGGCTCGGCGGTCGCGCTTTGGGTTATCCAAGGGGCAAGGTGCTAGGTGGCTGTTCGTCGATCAACGGCATGATCTACATGCGGGGCCAAGCCGCCGACTATGACCATTGGGCCGCGCAAGGCAACGACGGCTGGGCGTGGAAAGATGTGTTACCGCTGTTCAAGGCCAGCGAAAACCACTTTGCCGGCGCCAGCGAGTACCACGGCGCGGAGGGCGAATGGCGAGTCGAGCGCCAACGCTACAGCTGGCCGATCCTTGATGCTTTCCGTGATGCCGCCGAGCAGAGCGGTATTGGCAGGGTCGACGATTTCAACACCGGCGACAACCAGGGTTGTGGATATTTTCAGGTCAACCAGCGCAGTGGTGTGCGCTGGAACGCTTCCAAAGCTTTCCTGCGGCCGATCAAGGATCGCGCCAACCTCACTGTGCTGACCGGCGTGCAGGTTGACCAGGTACTGCTCGACAACACCCGCGCAAGGGCAGTGAAGGCGCTCTGGCAAGGGGCCTGGCATGAGTTTGCGGCGCGCCGCGAGATCATTCTCTGTGCTGGGGCAGTTGGTTCACCGGGCATCCTCCAGCGCTCCGGCATCGGCCCGCGTCAGTTGCTGGAAAGCTTGGGCATTGGTGTTCGCCACGATATGCCTGGCGTTGGTGGCAACTTGCAGGACCACCTGCAACTGCGCCTGATCTACCAGATCCGCAACACCCGTACCTTGAACCAGATGGCCAACAGCCTGTGGGGCAAGATGGGCATGGGCCTGCGTTACCTCTACGACCGTAGCGGGCCGCTGGCCATGGCGCCGAGCCAGTTAGGCGCGTTCGTGCGTTCAAGCCCCGAACAGGCCACCGCCAACCTTCAGTATCACGTGCAGCCGCTGTCACTGGAACGCTTCGGTGAGCCGTTGCATCAGTTCCCGGCCTTTACGGCCTCGGTGTGCAACCTGCGCCCGGCCAGCCGTGGGCGCATCGACATCTGCAGCACCGACATGAATAGCACGCCGCTGATCGACCCCAATTACCTCAGTGCTCCGCAGGACTTGCGGGTTGCTGCCGATGCCATTCGCCTCACCCGGCGCATCGTCCAGGCCCCTGCCCTCGCCGCTTTCGAGCCCAAGGAATATTTGCCGGGCCCGGCGCTGCAAAGCGAGGAAGAACTGTTCGAGGCCGCTGGCAAGATCGGCACCACCATCTTCCACCCGGTCGGTACCTGTCGCATGGGCAACGGTGCCATGGACGTTGTGGATAACCAGCTGCGCGTGCATGGCATCCCCGGACTTCGCGTGGCTGATGCTTCGATCATGCCGCAGATAACTTCCGGCAATACGTGTTCCCCCACCCTGATGATCGCCGAAAAGGCGGCGCAACTGATCCTCAAAGGAGCTGCTACCCAGACCTACCTGAACGAAGACGCGTTACCGACGCCCTGACCCGGGTGCGTGCAGTACCGGCGGCTTGCGGTCAGAAGTCGCCGACAGTGGAACAACAAGAATAATCACTGTGGCCTAAGGGCCGAGGACAGCAACGATGTCGGATTACATCCAAGAGCAGGGTGCGGCGGCCAGCAGCTCCAGCCGCCGTGAAGAACGCAAGATCATTTTCGCGTCATCCCTCGGGACGGTTTTCGAGTGGTATGACTTTTTTCTCTATGGTGCGCTGGCAGCGGTCATCAGCAAGCAGTTCTTCGCTGGCGTGAACGATACCACCGCTTTCATCTTCGCCCTGATGGCCTTTGCTGCGGGCTTTCTGGTGCGGCCGTTTGGCGCGCTGGTGTTCGGCCGCCTGGGTGACATGATCGGGCGCAAGTACACCTTCCTGGTCACCATCGTGTTGATGGGCCTGTCCACTTTCGCTGTGGGGTTGTTGCCCACCTACGCCAGCATCGGCATCGCCGCACCGATCATCCTGGTGATCCTGCGCATGCTTCAGGGGCTGGCGCTGGGCGGTGAGTATGGCGGTGCAGCCACTTACGTGGCCGAGCATGCGCCGCCCGGCAAGCGTGGCTTACACACTGGTTTCATCCAGTCCACCGCAACGCTGGGCCTGTTGTTGTCGCTCTTGGTGGTGCTGGGTAGCCGGTATGTCAGTGGCGACCAGTTCGAAACCTGGGGCTGGCGCTTGCCGTTCCTGCTGTCGATCGTGCTGCTGGCGATCTCCACCTGGATTCGCATGAGCATGCACGAGTCGCCGGCCTTTGTGAAAATGAAGGCTCAGGGCAAGGTCAGCAAGTCGCCCATCCGTGAGTCATTCACCTCCTGGCCAAACCTGAAAGTGGTGCTTACCGCCCTGTTCAGCATCAACGCGGGGCAGGCTGTGACCTTCTACACGGCGCAGTTCTACGTTCTGTTCTTCATGACCCAGATGCTGAAAATGGACTCGGCTCAGGCCAACACCCTGCTCATCATCAGCGTTGTGATTGGCGCGCCGTTCTTCGTGTTCTTCGGCTGGTTGTCCGACCGTATCGGCCGCAAGCCGATCCTGATGCTCGGCCTGTTGCTGGCCACGGTACTGTACTTCCCACTGTTCAAGGCGCTGAGCTACTACGCCAACCCGCAGATCGACGCTGCCAGCCGTCAGGCGCCGATTGTGGTCACCGCCGACCCGCAAGGCTGCACATTCCAGTTCGACCCAGTGGGCAAGGCTCGTTTTGACAGCCCGTGCGACAAGGTCAAGACCTTCCTGGTCAAGCAGGGCCTGCCGTACAGCTCGGTAAGCGTGGCCGGCAGTGAAGTGGTGGTGAACATCGGTGACAAGACCATCAACGGCTTTGACGAAACCGCCATGCGTGCTGCAATCGAGCAGGCTGGTTACCCGGCCAAGGCGGAGCCTGCGCAGGTCAACCAGGTAATGGTGGTGGTACTGATCGTGGCGATGATCCTGATCGCGACCATGACCTATGGTCCGTTGGCGGCGGTGATGGTCGAGCTGTTCCCGACCCGCATCCGCTACACCTCGATGTCGCTGCCCTACCACATTGGCAATGGCTGGTTTGGTGGTTTCCTGCCTACCGTATCGTTTGCGCTGGTGGTCTATACCGGGGATATCTTCTACGGGCTGTGGTACCCGGTGCTGGTGACCGGGATCAGTCTGGTGGTTGGGATCTTCTGTCTGAGAGAAACCAAGGATGTAGATATCGACAAAGTCTGATGTCCACATGCCATAAAAAAACCGGCTGTAAAAGCCGGTTTTTTTATACCTCAAAAAAACTTATGCACGATTTTCAGAAAAAATTCATACAAATAAATAACTAGAAAATTCATACACTTAGCTATCAATTCAAGCATTTAATCCAAAAACTGCACACAAGTTATCCACAGAAGGTCAAGCCATCTGCTCCTGAGGTTTTTCCGCAGCTGGCGGCAGCGATCCCATGGCCCGCTGGGTCGCTTCGTTCCAAGCTGCAGCGCGGTCGTTGAGTTCGGCGATGGCACGTGGCCCAGTGCCGTTGGCGTACATCGGCTCACCAATTACCACTTCGATTGTACCGGCGCGCTTGCCCCAACCCGTCTTGGGCCAGAACTTGCCAGCGTTGTGGGCAATCGGCAGCACCGGCAGCCCGGCATTCACGGCCAGGGCGGTACCGCCGCGGGAGAACTTGCCGAGGGTGCCGAACGGTACACGGGTGCCTTCTGGGAAAATCAGCACCCACGTCTTCTGCTTGAGCAGTTCGTCACCCTTGCTCGCCACCTGGCGCAACGCTTCCTTGGGGTTGTCGCGGTTGATCGCGATGGGCCGCAGCATGGCCATGGCCCAGCCGAAGAACGGTACATACAGCAGCTCGCGCTTGAGCACCTGGCTAAGCGGCGAGAAGTACTGGGACAGGAAGAAGGTTTCCCAGGTGCTCTGGTGATTGGACAAAATCACGCAAGGCTCAGCTGGCACGTTCTCGGCGCCAGTGATCTTGTAGTCGATGCCCAAGATGGTGCGCACCAGAAACAGCGCGCAGCGGCACCAGTACACATTGATGAACTTGTAGCGCTTGGGGAACGACAGGAACGGCGCGACGAAGAAGCTCAGCGAGCACCACAGCAGCGAACTGGTGCCCAGCAGCAGGTAAAAAAGAAAGATTCTGATCGCCTGCAGGATCGACATAGTGGCTTGTACCATTGCGGGGCATGCCCGCCTGAGAAAAATGCGCCAGAAGGCGCACTGTTTAAATTAGTTCTCTGGCGATAGCTGCCAGATCGTCGAAAATCAGTGTAGTTTCCGGGACGCCTTTTTCCAGGGTCCGCTCGCCCTTGCCGGTCTTCACCAGCACGGGTTGTGCACCGACGGCCAGGGCGGCCTCCAGGTCACCTTTGCTGTCGCCGACGAACCAGACGCCTTCAAGGCCGATCTGGTAATGCTCGGCGATCGCCCGCAGCATGCCGGGCTTGGGCTTGCGGCAATCGCACCCCTCGTCCGGCCCATGCGGGCAATACACGATGTGGCCCACCTCGCCGCCCTGCTCGGCCACCAGCGCGCGCAGGCGCGCGTGCATGGCCTCAAGGGTTGCCAGCGGGTAGTAGCCACGGGCAATGCCGGACTGGTTGGTGGCCACGGCCACCGTCCAGCCCGCCTTGCTCAACTGCGCGATCGCATCGACCGAACCTGGGATCGGCACCCATTCTTCCAGCGTCTTGATGTACGCATCGGAGTCGTAGTTGATCACCCCGTCACGGTCGAGAATCAGCAGTTTCAAGGCTTACCCCAGCAGCGAAATGTCAGCCACGCCCAGGAACAGGCCGCGCAGGCGGCTGAGCAGGGCATAACGGTTGGCACGTACCTTGGCGTCTTCGGCGTTGACCATGACCGCCTCGAAGAAGGCATCGACCGGGTCACGCAGGGCCGCCAGGCGGGCCAGCGATTCGCTGTACTGACGTGCCGCAGCCATCGGTTGCACGGCCTGGTCGGCCTGCTGGATGGCCGAGTACAGGGAGAACTCGTTGGCATTGTCGAAGTACTTCGGCTCGACCTGCTCGGCGATGGCACCTTCGGCCTTGCTCAGCAGGTTCGACACGCGCTTGTTCACCGCGGCCAGGGCCTCGGCTTCCGGCAGTTTGCGGAACGCCTGCACGGCTTGTACGCGCTGGTCGAAGTCCAGGGCGGAGCCTGGCTGCAGTGCGCGTACCGACAGGTACGTGGCGACGTCGATGCCTTCGTCTTCGTAACGCGCGCGCAGGCGGTCGAAAATGAACTCCAGTACTTGTTCGGCCAGGCCGGGGGCCTTGACCTTGGCGCCGAACTGCTTGACCGCAAACTCGACCGCACCGGTCAGGTCCAGGTCCAGTTGCTTCTCGATCAGGATACGCAGCACGCCCAGAGCAGCACGGCGCAGGGCGTACGGGTCCTTGCTGCCGGTAGGCAGCATGCCGATGCCAAAGATGCCCACCAGGGTGTCGAGCTTGTCGGCGATGGCCACGGCAGCACCGGTCAGGGTCTGCGGCAGCTCGGCGCCTGCACCGCGCGGCATGTACTGCTCGTTCAGGGCCAGGGCTACGTCTTCCGGCTCACCGTCGTTGAGCGCGTAGTAGTAACCGGCAACACCCTGCATTTCAGGGAATTCGCCGACCATCTCGGTGGCCAGGTCGCACTTCGACAGCAGGCCGGCACGGCCAGCGCGCTGGGCGTCGCCGCCGATCAGCGGAGCAATGAAGGCGGCCAGCCTGGAAACACGTTCAGCCTTGTCGTACACGGTGCCGAGCTGAGCCTGGAACACCACGTTCTTGAGACGTTCGTTGAAGGTTTCCAGTGGCTGCTTCTTGTCCTGCTTGAAGAAGAACTCGGCGTCGGTCAGGCGCGGGCGCACGACTTTTTCGTTGCCTTGCACGATCTGCTTCGGGTCGCGGCTTTCGACGTTGGCCACGGTAATGAAGCGCGGCAGCAGCTTGCCTTCGTTGTCCAGCAGGCAGAAGTACTTCTGGTTGTCCTGCATGGTGGTGATCAGGGCTTCTTGCGGTACCTCGAGGAAACGCTCCTCGAACGAGCACACCAGCGGCACCGGCCACTCGACCAGTGCGGTCACTTCGTCCAGCAGCGCCGGTGGCACGATGGCCGTGCCTTCCTGCTGCATGGCCAGCTCTGCGGTACGCTTGCTGATCAGCTCGCGGCGCTCGGCGAAGTCGGCCAGGACGTAGGCCTTGCGCAGGTCTTCGACGTAGTTGGCCGGGGTGGTGATGAGCACGTTTTCCGGATGGTGGAAGCGGTGGCCACGGGATTCACGCCCGGCCTTCTGCGACAGGATGGTGCAGTCGACCACCTGATCGCCCAGCAGCATCACCAGCCATTGGGTCGGGCGTACGAACTCTTCACGGCTGGCCGCCCAGCGCATGCGCTTGGGAATCGGCAGGTCGTTCAGCGAATCTTCGACGATGGTCGGCAGCAGCCCAACGGTAGCCTTGCCCGGGATGTGCTGGGAGAAGCGCAGCTTGGGGCCGCTCTGGTCGATCTCGGCCAGTTCCACACCGCACTTCTTGGCGAAGCCCAGCGCAGCCTGGGTCGGCTCGCCTTCGGCGTTGAAGGCAGCCTGCAGGGGCGGGCCGTCGATGTTGATGCTGCGGTCAGGCTGCTGCACGTCCAGCTGGCGAATCAGCACGGCCAGACGACGCGGCGCGGCGTACACCTGCTTGCCGGTGTAATTCAGGCCAGCAGCCTGCAGGCCTTTTTCGATACCGGCCAGGAAGGCGTCGCCAAGGCTGGCGAGGGCCTTGGGTGGCAGCTCTTCGGTGCCCAGTTCTACCAGGAAATCTTGAGCACTCATTGTGCAGCCTCCAGCTTAGCCAACACTTCGTCACGCAGTTCAGGGGTGGCCATCGGGAAGCCCAGGCGTGCGCGGGCTTGCAGATAGCTTTGCGCCACGTCCCGGGCCAGGGTACGTACACGCAGGATGTAACGCTGGCGCTCGGTTACCGAGATGGCGCGGCGGGCGTCCAGCAGGTTGAAGGTGTGCGAGGCCTTCAGGACCATTTCATAGGTCGGCAGCGGCAGCTCCAGCTTGATCAGGCGGTTGGCTTCGCTTTCGTAGAAATCGAACAGTTCGAACAGTTTGTCGACGTTGGCATGTTCAAAGTTGTAGGTCGACTGCTCCACCTCGTTCTGGTGGAACACGTCGCCATAGGTGACCTTGCCGAACGGGCCGTCGGCCCACACCAGGTCGTACACCGAATCGACGCCCTGGATGTACATGGCCAGGCGCTCCAGGCCGTAGGTGATTTCACCGGTGACCGGGTAGCACTCGATGCCGCCGACTTGTTGGAAGTAGGTGAACTGGGTGACTTCCATGCCGTTGAGCCAGATTTCCCAGCCCAGACCCCAGGCGCCGAGGGTCGGCGATTCCCAGTTGTCTTCGACGAAACGAATGTCGTGCACCAGCGGATCCAGACCGATGGCTTTCAGCGAGCCGAGGTACAGCTCCTGGAAGTTGGCCGGGTTCGGTTTGAGCACCACCTGGAACTGGTAGTAGTGCTGCAGGCGGTTGGGGTTTTCGCCATACCGCCCGTCGGCAGGACGACGGCTAGGCTGCACATAGGCGGCGTTCCAGGTTTCTGGACCCACGGCGCGCAGGAATGTAGCGGTGTGGAAAGTGCCGGCGCCTACTTCCATATCGTAGGGCTGAAGTACCACACAACCTTGAGCTGCCCAGTAGTTCTGCAGGGCGAGGATCAGGTCTTGGAAGGTACGCACGGCTGGCGTAGGCTGGCTCACGAAATTCACCTGTATCTGGGGATGCGGATGTAAAGAGCGGGAGTATAACCTGATTCGCCTCGCCCTCTACTCATTGGAGCCTTATGCCACGCTGCTTTTGGTGTACCGACGATCCGTTGTACCAGGCCTACCACGACCAGGAATGGGGAATGCCACAGCGCGACCCGGCGTTGCTCTTCGAGATGCTTTTGCTCGAAGGGTTCCAGGCGGGGCTTTCGTGGATTACCGTTTTGCGCAAACGCGAGCGTTATCGTCAGGTGATGTACGGCTTCGACCCGGTAAAGCTGGCGGCCATGAGCGACGAACGCATCGAAGAATTGATGCAGGATGCAGGCATCATCCGCAATCGCCTCAAGCTCAAGGCTGCACGGCGCAATGCCCAGGCCTGGCTGGCTGTGGATAACCCTGCCGAATGGCTGTGGTCGTTCATCGGCGGCTCGCCGAAGATCAACCACTTCAAGCAGCGCAGCGATGTGCCGGCGGTCACCGATGAAGCCAAGGCAATGAGCAAGGCCCTGCAGAAAGCTGGCTTCACGTTCGTCGGTCCGACCATCTGCTACGCCTTCATGCAGGCCACCGGCATGGTCATGGACCACACCACCGACTGCGATCGCTACGCCGCCTTGTTGCGCTGAGGGGTTACAATGCGCGCCTTGCTGAAATAAGGAATTCGCCTGTGGAAAAGTTCAAGGGCGCCCTGATGGTCGGGGTGCTGCGCCTGTTTGCCAAGCTGCCCTGGGGCGCTGTGCAGCGTGTCGGCGCCGGTATTGGCTGGCTGATGTGGAAAATCCCCAACAGTTCGCGCAACGTGGTACGGATCAACCTGGCCAAATGCTTCCCGGAGATGGACCCGGTTGCCCGTGAGCAACTGGTGGGCCAGGCGCTGCGGGATATCGGTAAATCCTTTGTCGAAAGTGCCTGTGCCTGGATCTGGCCGCCGCAACGCTCGCTGGAGCTGGTCAAGGAAGTGCATGGCCTGGAAGTGCTGGAGCAGGCCCTGGCCTCGGGTAAAGGCGTGGTCGGCATCACCAGCCACCTGGGCAACTGGGAAGTGCTGAACCACTTCTACTGCAACCAGTGCAAACCGATCATCTTCTACCGCCCGCCGAAGCTGAAGGCGGTGGATGACCTGCTGCGCGAGCAGCGCGTGCAGATGGGCAATCGCGTGGCACCGTCGACCAAGGAAGGCATCCTCAGCGTGATCAAGGAAGTGCGCCGTGGTGGCCAGGTGGGTATTCCTGCCGATCCGGAGCCGGCGGAATCGGCGGGCGTGTTCGTGCCGTTCCTCGGCACCCAGGCGCTGACCAGCAAGTTCGTGCCGAACATGCTGGCCGGTGGCAAGGCGGTGGGTGTGTTCCTGCATGCGCTGCGGTTGCCGGATGGCTCGGGCTTCAAGGTGTTCCTCGAAGCTGCGCCGGAAGAGATGTACAGCACCGATGTGAATGTGTCGGCGGCGGCGATGAGCAAAGTGGTCGAGCGTTATGTACGCGAGTACCCGAGCCAGTACATGTGGAGCATGAAGCGCTTCAAGAAGCGCCCGGCTGGTGAGCCGCGCTGGTATTAAGCCATTCATCGCCCTCTGGTAGGAGCGGGTTTACCCGCGAATGCGATGTTGGATTCACCGACGCATTCGCGGGTAAACCCGCTCCTACAGGGGCCGCGTCAACCCGCTGCTTTGTTGAGCTTCTTCAGGAATACGGTCATCTCTTTCTCGGCTTGCTTGTCGCCATGGGCCTGCGCCGCCACGATCCCGTCTTCCCACGCCTTGCGCGCCGCCGCCAGGTCACCCTGCAACTGATAGGCCTTGCCCAGAAGCTTCCACGCTGCCGAGTATTTCGGATCCTGCTCTACACAGCGCGCCAGGTGTACCGCCGCTTCAGCGCCGTTGCCTTCATCCAGCCAAGCCTTGCCCAGACCAAACCTCAGCAGTGGGTTATCCACACCCTTGGCCAGCATCTTCTCCAGCGATTCGCGCATGCCCTCTTCTCCTAGAAGAAACTCAAGCCGACGTGGAACAGCTTCTCCACATCACGAATGTGCTTTTTATCCACAACGAACAGGATTACATGGTCACCCGATTCGATCACGGTGTCGTCGTGGGCAATCATCACCTCTTCGTCACGGATGATCGCGCCGATGGTGGTTCCCGGTGGCAGGGCAATGTTCTCGATCGCCTTGCCGACCACCTTGCTCGACTTCGAATCGCCATGTGCCACCGCCTCGATCGCTTCGGCCGCACCGCGGCGCAGCGAGTGCACGCTGACAATGTCGCCCCGGCGCACGTGCGCCAGCAGGGTGCCGATGGTGGCGAGCTGCGGGCTGATGGCAATGTCGATATCGCCGCCCTGCACCAGGTCGACATAAGCCGGGTTGTTGATGATGGTCATCACCTTGCCTGCGCCCAGGCGCTTGGCCAGCAAGGACGACATGATGTTGGCTTCGTCATCGTTGGTCAGGGCCAGGAAAATATCGGCGTCGGCGATGTTCTCTTCGAGCATCAGGTCTTTGTCCGAGGCGCTGCCCTGCAGCACCACAGTGCTTTCGAGGGTATCGGAGAGGTGCCGGCAACGCGCCGGGCTCATCTCGATGATCTTCACCTGATATCGGCTTTCGATGGCCTCCGCCAGGCGCTCGCCGATCTGCCCGCCGCCGGCGATGACAATGCGTTTATTGGTTTCGTCGATGCGGCGCAGTTCGCCCATCACCGCACGGATATCCTTCTTCGCGGCAATGAAGAACACCTCGTCGTCGGCTTCGATCACCGTGTCGCCACGCGGGGTGATCGGCCGGTCACGGCGGAAGATGGCCGCCACGCGGGTGTCGACGTTGGGCATGTGCGCGCGGATCTGGCGCAATTGCTGGCCGACCAGCGGGCCGCCATAGTAGGCCTTCACTGCCACGAGCTGGGCCTTGCCCTCGGCGAAATCGATCACCTGCAGCGAGCCTGGGTGTTCGATCAGGCGCTTGATGTAATTGGTCACCACCTGCTCGGGGCTGATCAGAACGTCGACCGGGATATGGTCGTTGTCGAACAGCTCTTCGCGGGTCAGGTAGGACGATTCGCGCACCCGTGCAATCTTGGTCGGGGTATGGAACAGCGAATAGGCCACCTGGCAGGCAACCATGTTGGTCTCGTCACTGTTGGTTACCGCCACCAGCATGTCGGCGTCGTCGGCACCGGCCTGACGCAGTACCGTCGGCAGTGAGCCACGGCCCTGGACGGTGCGGATGTCCAGGCGGTCGCCGAGGTCGCGCAGGCGGTCGCCGTCGGTGTCGACCACGGTAATGTCGTTGGCTTCGCTGGCCAGGTGTTCAGCCAGCGTACCGCCTACCTGCCCTGCGCCGAGGATGATGATCTTCATGCGCTACTCCCTATCCTTTGTTCTTATCCGCGCGAGGCGGCGATCTTGATCAGCTTGGCATAGTAGAAACCGTCGTGGCCGCCTTCCTGGGCCAGCAACTGACGGCCGTGGGGCTGGCGCAGGCCGGCTTCGGTCGCCAGGTCCAGCTCACGGGCGCCCGGGGTGCGGGCGAGGAAGGCTTTGATCACTTCAGTGTTTTCGGTTGGCAAGCTGGAGCAGGTGGCGTATAGCAGCATGCCGCCCACTTCCAAGGTCGGCCACAGGGCATCGAGCAACTCGCCTTGCAGCGTGGCCAAAGCCGGGATGTCATCGGCTTGGCGGGTCAGCTTGATGTCCGGGTGGCGGCGAATCACGCCGGTGGCCGAGCACGGCGCGTCGAGCAGAATGCGCTGGAATGGCTTGCCGTCCCACCAGCTGGCAGTGTCGCGGGCATCGCAGGCGATCAGCTCGGCGTCCAGCTGCAGGCGGTCGAGGTTTTCTCGCACGCGGGTCAGGCGCTTGGCTTCGAGGTCGATGGCCACCATGTGGGCCAGGCCAGCCTCGGCCTCCAGCAGGTGGCAGGTTTTGCCGCCCGGTGCGCAGCAAGCATCGAGCACGCGTTGGCCGGGGGCCAGTTCCAGCAGGTCGGCAGATAGCTGCGCAGCTTCGTCCTGCACGCTCACCCAGCCTTCGGCGAAGCCTGGCAGGCCGCGCACGTCGCAGGCTTCGGCCAGCACGATGCCATCCCGGCTGTACTGGCATGCGCTGGCGCCAATGCCGGCTTCGGCCAGCAGTGCCAGGTAGGCATCGCGGCTATGGTGACGGCGGTTGACCCGCAGAATCATCGGAGGGTGGGCATTGTTGGCGGCGCAGATGGCTTCCCACTGCTCTGGCCAGAAGGCTTTCAGCGCCTTCTGCAGCCAGCGCGGGTGGGCGGTACGCACCACCGGGTCGCGCTCCATGCCGGCGAGCAGTTCCTCGCCTTCGCGCTGGGCACGGCGCAGTACGGCATTGAGCAGGCCCTTGGCCCACGGCTTCTTCAGTTTGTCGGCACAGCCCACGGTCTCGCCGATGGCGGCATGTGCCGGAATGCGGGTGTAGAACAGCTGGTACAGGCCGACCAGCAGCAGCGCCTGAACATCGGCATCGGCTGCCTTGAAGGGCTTTTGCAGCAGCTGTGCGGCCAGCAGGTCGAGGCGTGGCTGCCAACGTGCGGTGCCGAACGCCAGGTCCTGGGTCAGGCCGCGGTCGCGTTCATCTACCTTGTCCAGTTGCGCCGGCAGCGAGCTGTTCAGCGAAGCCTTGCCGCTGAGCACAGCGGCCAGCGCACGGGCGGCGGCGAGGCGTGGGTTCATTGGCCCAGCACCTTGCTGGCGGCGAACTTCTCGCGGCGGCTGTTGAACAGGTCACTGAAGCTCAATGCCTTGCCGCCAGGCAGTTGCAGGCGGGTCAGGCTCAGGGCTTGGTCACCGCACGCAACTACGAGGCCGTCCTTGCTGGCGGAAAGTATCTCGCCTGGGGCGCCTTGGCCTGTGGACAGGTTGGCGGCCAGCACCTTGACGCTTTCACCATCCAGAGTGCTGTGACACACCGGCCATGGGTTGAAGGCGCGGATCAGGCGTTCCAGCTCGACAGCCGGGCGGGTCCAGTCGATACGCGCTTCGTCCTTGTTCAGTTTGTGCGCGTAGGTGGCCAGGGCATCGTCCTGTATTTCGCCTTGCAGCGAACCGTCAGCCAGGCCGGCGATGGCCCGAACGACTGCGGGCGGGCCCATTTTGGCCAGGCGATCGTGCAAGGTGCCGCCGGTGTCGTCGGCGCTGATCGGGGTGACTACCTTGAGCAGCATCGGGCCGGTGTCCAGACCTGCTTCCATGCGCATCACGGTCACGCCGCTTTCGGCGTCGCCAGCTTCCACGGCGCGCTGGATCGGCGCGGCACCGCGCCAGCGTGGCAGCAGGGAGGCGTGGCTGTTGATGCAGCCCAGGCTCGGGATATCCAGCACCACTTGCGGCAGGATCAGGCCGTAGGCGACCACTACCATCAGGTCTGGTTTCAGTGCGGCCAGTTCGGCCTGGGCATCGGCGTTGCGCAGGGTCTGCGGCTGGAACACCGGGATGTCATGGGCCACGGCCAGTGCCTTGACCGCACTTGGCATCAGCTTCTGGCCACGGCCGGCAGGGCGGTCGGGCTGGGTGTAGACGGCCACGATCTCGTAGGGGCTGTCGAGCAGGGCCTTGAGGTGTTCGGCGGCAAACTCTGGAGTGCCTGCAAAGACGATGCGCATGGAGTTCTCGCTTCAAAAAAGAAAAAGGCTTGCCGGAGCAAGCCTTCAGGAAGGTGGGGATCAGGCTTGCTGGCGGTGCTGCTTTTCCAGCTTCTTCTTGATCCGGTCGCGCTTGAGCTGCGACAGGTAGTCGACGAACAGCTTGCCGTTGAGGTGATCGAATTCGTGCTGGACGCACACCGCCAGCAGGCCTTCGCATTCCAGTTCGAACGGCTTGCCGTCGCGGTCCTGGGCCTTGACCCGGACACGCAGCGGGCGGTCGACGTTCTCGTAGAAGCCCGGTACCGACAGGCAGCCTTCCTGGTACTGGCCCATGTCATGGGTCAGCTCTTCGACCGACGGGTTGATGAAGACGCGCGGTTCGCTGCGGTCTTCGCTGAGGTCCATGACCACAACCTGCTTGTGCACGTTCACCTGGGTAGCGGCCAGGCCGATGCCAGGGGCTTCGTACATGGTTTCAAACATGTCGTCGATCAGCTGACGCAGGGCGTCGTCGAACTCCGTCACCGGTTTGGCGAGGGTGCGCAGGCGCGGGTCCGGGAATTCGAGAATGTTCAAGATGGCCATAAGGTCAGGCAGTCACTGTGCGTTCGGTTGAAAACTGAGCACACATAATAAAGGGAAACGGGGATTTCGGCACCTGGCAAGCTCGTCTAGGGTGACTATGGGCTTGATAGCCCCCAATCAATGGACAGCTTTTCAAAGTGTTACTCACAGAGTTATCCACAGTTTGTACCACGTAAATGGCCCTGTTTCGATCAAGGATGATCTCAATGCCCAGTCACCATTCGTCGCCCTGCCCGCCTGCCGAACTGGAGGCACGCTTACGCCTGCATCGCCTCCCCGAGGCTGGACTGCGACGCTTTCGAACGTTGCTCGAAGCCTTCGGCAGTGCCTCCTCCGCGCTCAGTGCTCCCGCTTCGGCCTGGCGAGCGTTGGGCATTCCCCAAGCCACCATCGATGCCCGGCGCAGTGCCGAGGTACGCGATGGCGCACTGGCCGCAATGGCTTGGCTGGAGCGCCCTGGCCAGCATTTGCTGATGTGGGACGGCCCAGACTACCCAGCCTTGCTGGCAGAAATCGACGATGCCCCGCCGCTGCTTTTTGTCGCTGGCGAACCTGCCTTGCTCGATCGTCCTCAGCTGGCCATCGTGGGCAGCAGACGTGCCACACCCCCGGCACTCGACACCGCCCGGGCATTTTCCCGTTACCTCGCGCAGGCCGGTTTCACCATTACCAGCGGGCTGGCGGTAGGTGTCGACGGTGCCGCTCATCGGGCCGCGTTGCAGGCTGGCGGCGGCACGATTGCCGTGCTCGGTACGGGGTTGCAAAAACTTTATCCACAGCGCCATCGGGACCTTGCGCAGGCGATGATCGACAACGGCAGCGCGCTGGTTTCCGAGTATCCCCTGGATGCCGGGCCGCTGCCCGGCAACTTTCCACGGCGCAACCGCATCATCAGTGGCCTGTCGCTCGGTGTACTGGTGGTCGAGGCGAGCCTCGCCAGCGGCTCGCTGATCACGGCACGCCTGGCGGCGGAGCAAGGCCGCGAGGTGTACGCCATTCCGGGCTCCATTCATCACCCGGGGGCCAAGGGCTGTCACCAGCTGATTCGTGATGGGGCGCTGCTGGTGGAAACGGTGGAGCAGATCCTGGAAAGCTTGCAGGGTTGGCAGAACCTGCCGCCTGCGGTTATGGACAGATTCGACCACCCCCTGCTCGCCCTTCTGCATGCCGCACCCCAGACCAGTGAAAGCCTGGCCCACTGCAGCGAGCAGCCGCTGGCCGACGTGCTGGCGCAGTTGACCGAGCTGGAGCTGGAAGGCCGGGTCAGCAATGAAGCCGGGCGTTGGTTTGCCCGCGCGGGCTAAGTACACTGCGCACAAGCAAGGTATTCAGGCGGAGAAACAGCAATGGTGAGCAGTTTTCGTGTGCAACAAGCCGCACGTGAGATCCGGGCGGGCGCGGTGATCGCCTACCCGACGGAAGCGGTCTGGGGCCTGGGCTGCGACCCATGGAACGAGGACGCGGTGTATCGCCTGCTGGCGCTGAAGTCGCGCCCTGTGGATAAAGGGCTGATTCTGGTCGCTGACAATATCCGTCAGTTCGACTTCCTGTTCGAGGACTTCCCCGAGGACTGGATCGACCGTATGGGCAGCACCTGGCCGGGGCCGAACACCTGGCTGGTGCCGCACCAGGACCTGTTGCCCGAGTGGGTGACTGGGCAGCATGACACGGTGGCGCTGCGGGTCAGTGATCACCCGGTGGTGCGTGAACTGTGCGCGCTGGTGGGGCCGCTGATTTCCACCTCGTGCAACCCCGGCGGGCGCCCGGCGGCGAAGACCCGGTTGCGGGTGGAGCAATACTTCCACGGCCAGTTGGACCTGGTGCTTGGCGGCGCGCTGGGGGGGCGGAAAAACCCGAGTGTGATTCGCGACCTGGCAACCGGCGAAGTCGTTCGCCCGGGTTGATACCTATCCACAGGCCCGGCTCGGGACTCGGGCCCCTGTGGAAGCGGGCGCGCCCGCGAAGAATACAACCCGGTGCCTGGCACGGGCTTCGCCCGTGTTCGCGGGCATGCCCGCTCCCACAGGTTCGGGCCTAGCCACCGGAGATTTTTCTGATTTTGTCTCGAATGGTTGTCCGGTTTGAGGATTGGGAAATATCCTACGACCCGCGTCTCCTTCCATCACCTTCTAAGTGGGAACCTCTGCCTCTAGGCTCTATCCGTCGCCGAATAACTTGGCGATCGGGTGTGGTAGCCCGGATGCATTTTTTCCATGACAGTCTATGGTGGCTGTGCGTGGGAGGCTTTCGAGCCTGCCTGGATTGGAAAATGCCCGGGTCTACCACCTCGCGTACAGTCGCCACCCATTCACGTGGTAGTGAAGGTTGGCGGCCTTGAGGAGCATTTTCCAATGATGAAGAAAATAGTCCCCGATCCACCTCTCCCATGCACCTCCACCCGCCCCTTCGGCCGCTGCGATGCCGGCCACGATCCACTCTTCACCGTCAACCCAAACATTTCTGCCGAGGACGCTCTGGTCCACGTAGCCCTGTACCTGCGCAGCGCTTACGAAACCGGCTACAAAGCTTTGGACTACATGCGTGAATAAGGCCGTGGCATGTTCTGGTCGAACCTGCATGCGATTGAAATGGCAGAGGGTGTGATCGAGGCGATACTCGATGGCATCGAGTCGACTCCACCGCCGACAAACCGACCCTCACAGGCATAGCGAAGCTATCGAAGCCGACGCAGTACCTGTGGGAGCGGGCTTGCCCGCGAACACCGGCAAAGCCGGTGCCATCCATCGCGGTGGCTTCTTCGCGGGTAAACCCGCTCCTACAGGGAATGTGCGTGGCTCAGGGGATTAGTACAGTCGATCCTACAGTCCGCCGCGCCGACAGCTCTGCCTGCGCCTTGGCCGCCTCGCTCAGTGGATACCGCTGCTGGATATCCACAACCAGCTTCCCGCTCGCAATCATCGCAAACAGGTCATCGGCCATGGCCTGGGTGTTCTCGGCATTGTTGGCATAGGTGGCCAAGGTCGGCCGGGTAACATACAGCGAGCCCTTTTGCGCCAGGATCCCCAGGTTCACCCCGCTCACCGCACCGGAAGCGTTGCCAAAGCTCACCATCAACCCACGCGGGCGCAGGCAGTCCAGCGAGGTCAGCCAGGTGTCGGCACCCACGCCGTCATACACCACCGGGCATTTCTTGCCGTCGGTCAGCTCCAGTACGCGCTTGGCCACATCTTCATGGCTGTAGTCGATGGTCGCCCAAGCCCCCAGCGCCTTGGCCCGCTCTGCCTTCTCGGCAGAGCTCACGGTGCCGATCAGCTTGGCGCCCATGGCCTTGGCCCATTGGCAGGCCAGCGACCCTACACCACCGGCTGCGGCATGGAACAGGATCACATCACCCGCCTTCACCTCATAGGTCTGCTTCAGCAGGTACTGCACGGTCAAACCCTTGAGCATCACCGCCGCCGCCTGCTCGAAGCTGATGTTGTCCGGCAGCTTGACCAGGTTGGCTTCCGGTAGCGTATGCACCTCGCTGTAGGCGCCCAGCGGGCCGCCGGCATGTGCCACACGGTCTCCTACCTTCAGCCGGGACACGCCTTCGCCCACGGCCTCTACCACACCTGCCGCTTCGGTACCCAGGCCAGAAGGCAGGGACGGCGGCGCATACAGCCCGCTTCGGAAGTAGGTATCGATGAAGTTCAGGCCGATCGCATGGTTACGCACACGCACCTGCTGTGGCCCAGGCGGGGTGGGTTCGAATTCCACAAACTGCAGCACTTCCGGGCCGCCATGCTGGCTGAACTGGATACGCTTGGCCATCTCGCACTCCTGTAGTCGGGATCGGGAAAGGCCTTCTATCGGACGCCTTTGCTTGGTCGTCGTCAACTGCGGCGCGCGCGCTGGCGGTGGTATGCTACGCGGCGAATTCTTCCCTGCCCGTTCCTGGTGACCCGATGACTAGCCGCACCGAGGCCGTGAAAGCCTACCTGCTCGACCTGCAAGACCGCATCTGCTCTGCCCTCGAAACAGAAGACGGCGGTGCCCGCTTCGTCGAGGACGCCTGGGTGCGCGAAGCCGGTGGCGGGGGCCGCACGCGGGTTATCGGTGAGGGCAAAGTGATCGAAAAAGGCGGGGTCAACTTCTCCCATGTGTTTGGTAGCGGCCTGCCGCCGTCGGCCAGTGCCCACCGTCCCGAACTGGCAGGCCGTGGCTTCGAAGCCTTGGGCGTGTCGCTGGTGATACACCCGCACAACCCGCATGTGCCCACTTCCCACGCCAACGTTCGCTTCTTCATCGCCGAGAAGGAAGGTGAAGAGGCCGTATGGTGGTTTGGCGGCGGCTTTGACCTGACGCCATACTATGGCAACGAAGAAGACTGCATTCACTGGCACCGAGTGGCCGAGCAGGCTTGCGCGCCGTTTGGCGCCGATGTGTACCCACGCTACAAGGCCTGGTGCGACCGCTACTTCCACCTCAAGCACCGTGGTGAGCCACGTGGTATCGGCGGCTTGTTCTTCGATGACCTGAACGAGTGGGACTTCGACACTTGCTTCGCCTTCATCCGCGCCATTGGCGATGCCTTCGTCGACGCCTACCTGCCAATCGTCCAGCGCCGCAAGAACACGCCCTACACCCCGCAGCAGCGCGAGTTCCAGGAATACCGCCGTGGCCGGTACGTGGAGTTCAACCTGGTCTATGACCGCGGCACCCTGTTTGGCCTGCAGTCCGGTGGCCGCACCGAATCCATCCTCATGTCGCTGCCACCGCAGGTGCGTTGGGGTTATGACTGGAAGGCCGAGCCCGGCAGTGAAGAAGCGCGCCTGACAGAGTACTTCCTGCAAGACCGCGACTGGCTCGGCCAGTAGCCTGTGGATAAACAAGGAGCCGTCATGGACCAGTACGTCGTTTTTGGTAACCCCATCGGCCACAGCAAGTCGCCGCTGATCCACCGCCTGTTCGCCGAACAGACCGATCAGGACCTGGAATATGCCACGCTGCTGGCGCCGTTGGACGAGTTCAGCGACTGCGCGCGCGGCTTCTTCAAGCAGGGCAGTGGCGGTAATGTCACCGTGCCGTTCAAGGAAGAGGCCTATCGCCTGTGCGACAGCCTGACCCCGCGTGCCCAGCGCGCTGGCGCAGTGAACACGCTGAGCAAGCTGGCTGATGGCACCCTGCAGGGCGACAACACCGACGGCGCTGGCCTGGTGCGCGACCTGACGGTGAATGCCGGGGTCGAGCTGGCTGGCAAGCGCATTCTCATCCTCGGTGCCGGTGGCGCCGTGCGCGGCGTGCTGGAGCCTATCCTGGCGCACAAGCCGCAGTCGCTGGTGGTTGCCAACCGTACCGTGGAAAAGGCCGAGCAACTGGCGCGCGAGTTCGATGAACTGGGGCCGGTGGTGGCCAGCGGGTTTGCCTGGTTGCAGGAACCTGTGGATGTAATCATCAACGCCACCTCGGCGAGCCTGGCAGGGGAATTGCCGCCGATTGCCGACAGCCTGGTCGAGGCGGGTCGTACGGTTTGCTACGACATGATGTATGGCAAAGAGCCGACGCCGTTTTGCCAGTGGGCTACCAAGCTGGGGGCTGCCAAGGTGCTGGATGGGTTGGGGATGCTGGCTGAGCAGGCGGCTGAGGCCTTCTTTATCTGGCGTGGCGTGAGGCCGGATACGGCGCCGGTGTTGGCTGAACTACGCCGGCAGCTTGCTCGGGGCTGAGATTGCCGGGGCTGCAAAGCAGCCCCAGAATCCCAACCTCATTCCTCAAACCGGATCGGGCACAACTCCACCCCTTCCAGCTTCTGCAGCTCCTCGATCACTTGGGGCCTGGCCCGGTGCAAGGTCAAACTCCCCCCCAATCGCCGCAACCTTCGTGCCTCACGGTGCAACATGTCCACACCCGAATAATCGATGAAATTCACCTGCCGGGCATCGATCACCACATGCGGCCCCTGGCAGCGCTGCAAGCGCACCTGCAGGTAATGCGCCGCACCAAAGAAAATCGACCCACCTACCCGCAATACATCCGCGTCCCCTTCACGGCTTTGTTGTACCCGTGGTCGTGAGGTGCGCTTCAGATAGAAGAACAGCGAAGCCAGCACTCCGGCATAAATGGCCGTCTGCAGCTCCAGTAGCAATGTTGCTGCAGTCGTCAGCGCCATCACCAGAAACTCCGAGCGGCTGACCCGGAACAATGCACGGATCCCTCGGTGGTCCACCAACCCCCAGCAGATCAGCAGAATGCTGCCGGCCATGGCCGGTATCGGCAGGTGCGCGATCAGGCGGGCGCCGGTCACCGCGAACAACGCCACCCACAGCGCTGAAAACACCCCGGCCATGGGTGAACGGGCGCCCGCCTCGTAGCTCAGGCCCGAGCGGGTGAAGGAGCCGGCAGACAGGTAACCCGAGAAAAATGCACCAGCAATGTTCGACAGGCCCTGTGCGCGTATTTCCTGGTCCGGGTCGATCAGTTGTTCTGAACGTGCCGATAACGAGCGAGCAATCGACAGGCTGGTGACCAACCCCAGCATGCCTACCGCCACGGCGCTGGGCAGCAGATGCAGCATCAGCTCCACGTCCAGCAAAGGCAGCGGGCTGAAAGGCGGGAGTTGCCCGGTGAACGCTGCCACCCGCGGCACATGGCCAAAGAAGCCCGGCAACAGCCAGGCCAGCAAGCTGACCAGGATCAGGCTTATCAACAGGCTCGGCCAGCGTGGGCGCCAGAGTTTGAAGGCCACGCCGATCACTACGGTGGCCAGGCCCAGCAGCAGGGAAGGCAGGTCGACCTCGCCTGCATGGCTGGCCAGGTCCTGCACGGTTTTCAGCGCTGTGGACTGGCTGGGCAGGGCCATGCCCAGCAGGTTGGGTAGCTGGCCCAAGGCAATGACGATGGCGGCACCCAGCGTGAAGCCGAGCACCACGGAATGGGAGACGAAGTTGACCAGCGCGCCGAAGCGCAAAAGCCCGAGCAGCAGCTGGAAAATGCCGCCGAGGAAGGTCAGCAGCAACACCAGCGTGATGTAGTCAGCGCTGCCGGCCACGGCCAGCGGGCTGATGCTGGCGTAGAGCACGATGGAAATGGCAGCGGTCGGGCCGCAGATCAGGTACCAGGAAGAACCCCACAGGCAGGCGATCAGTACCGGCACGATGGCGGCGTAAAGCCCGTATTCGGCGGGCAGGCCGGCGATCAGGGCGTAGGCGATGGATTGCGGCAGGGCGAGGATGGCGCCGCTCAGGCCTACCAGCAGGTCCTGGCGCAGGCTGCGGCCCGATTGGCGGGGAAGCCAGGTGAGGAAGGGCAGCAGTAAAGAGAGGCGATGCATGGGTTATCCACAATCCTTAAGGGGTCGCCAAGCCCTGTGGGAGCGGGCATGCCCGCGAAAAAGCCAACGCGTTGCTTGGCACCGGCTTTGCCGGTGTTCGCGGGCGCGCCCGCTCCCACAGGGTTGGTGTGTTGCTTTGTGAGATTACAGTTTGGCTTTGACGGCCTCCAGGGCATCCTCATCGGCCTTGGTGGTAACCCCGGCCAACCACTCGTCCAACCGTTCAGGATGCGCTTTCACCCAGGCCTTGGCCGCTTCATCGAAGCTGATCTTCTTGTCTACCACCTCTGCCATGATGCTGTTTTCCATGTCCAGTGTGAACTTGAGGTTACCCAGCAGCTTCGCCGCATTCGGGCAGGCTTGTGGATAACCCTTGCGGGTCAGCGTGTATACCTCGCCCTTGCTGCCGAACCATTTTTCCCCACCGGTCAGGTAATGCATTTTCAGTTTCACGTTCATCGGGTGCGGGGTCCAGCCAAGGAAGGTGATGAATTGCTGCTTCTTCACCGCCCGGTCGACCTGGGCCAGCATCGCCTGCTCGCTGGACTCAACCAGCTTCCACTGGCCGAGGTTGAATTCATTCTTGTCGATGATTGCCTTGAGCGACAGGTTGGCCGGGGCGCCGGAGCCGATTCCGTACAGTTTTTTGTCGAACTGCCCGGCGTGTTTCTGAAGGTCAGCGAAGTCCTTCACCCCGGCATTCCACACATAGTCGGGCACTGCGAGGGTGAATTCGGTTCCCTCCAGGTTGCGCGACAGCTGCTGCACATCGCCGTTGGCGATGAACTTGTCATGGAAGCCTTGATGTGCGGGCATCCAGTTGCCGAGGAAGGCGTCGACCTGGCCGTCCTTGAGGCCACCGTAGATGATCGGTACGGCCAGGCTGTCGATCTTCACCTGGTAACCCAGGCTTTCCAGTAACAGACGTGCCACGGCGTTGGTCGAAGCAATATCACTCCAGCCGGGGTCGGCCATTTTCACGGTACTGCATTGCGCATCGCTGTCTGCGGCGTGGGCCGTGGTGGTGCTCAGGGCCAGGACGAACACGGCGGCGGAGAACTTGTGCATGGCGGCCTCTCTTCTCAATCCAGGGGGGCGGGCTGTGGATAACGTGCCTTGCGCTCGAGGTCATCGAGATCGATGTGGTTGCGCATGTACTGTTGGCTGGCGTCCACCAGTGGTTGGTGATCCCAGCTTTTCAGCTTGCCGATGGCCAGCGCTTCGGCCACCAGCCGGCGGCGGCGCTGGCTGGCCAGCACCTGCTGGCGCAGGCTGGGGATGTCCCAGCGCTGTTGCGCTTCATCGACAAATGCCTGCAGCAGCACCTGGTGGTCCGGGCTGCCGGTGAGGTTCTCCCGCTCGTGCGGGTCGCGGCTCAGGTCATAGAGTAGGCATGGGTCGTCTTCGCTGTACACGAACTTGTAGGGCCCGCGACGGATCATCATCAGCGGGCCGACGGTGCCTTCGGCCATATACTCGCCGATCACCTCGTCGTGACCGCCCTGCCCTTGCAGGTGGCCCAGCAGTGAGCGGCCGTCCAGCTGCAGGTCTTTATCCACAGCGCCGCCAGCCAGTTCGACCAAGGTTGGCAACAGGTCGCAGGTCGACACCGAGGCAGTGACCCGGCCCGCTGCGAAGCGCTTCGGCGCATGGATCAGCAGCGGCACCCGCGCCGACATTTCGAACCAGTGCATTTTGTACCAGAGGCCACGCTCGCCAAGCATGTCGCCGTGGTCGCCGGAAAACACGATCAGTGTGTCATCGGCCAGGTTGCATTCCTCCAGGGTCTGCAGCAATTGGCCGATGTTGTCATCGATATAGCTGCACGCGCCGAAGTAGGCGCGGCGGGCGTCGCGGACCTTATCCACAGGCAGTGGCTTGTTCCACAGGTCGTAGACCTTCAGCAGGCGCTGTGAATGCGGGTCGAGTGCTGCCTGGCCGAACTCGGCACGGGGCATGGGGATATCCACACCTTCGTAGCGGTCCCAGTAGCGTTTGGGAATGGTGTAGGGGTCGTGCGGGTGCGTCATCGAAACGGTCAGGCAAAATGGCCGGCCATCGTTTTCGCGCACATGGTCGTACAGGTACTGGCGCGCCTTGAACACCACCTCCTCGTCGAAATCCAGCTGATTGGTGCGCACGCACGGACCGGTCTGCAGCACCGAGGACATGTTGTGGTACCAGCTTGGACGCACATCGGGTTCGTCCCAGTTCACCGCCCAACCGTAGTCGGCCGGGTAGATGTCGCTGGTCAGGCGTTCTTCATAGCCGTGCAACTGGTCCGGGCCGCAGAAGTGCATCTTGCCCGACAGCGCGGTGCGGTAGCCCAGGCGACGCAGGTAATGGGCGTAGGTCGGCACATCGGCAGGGAAGTCGGCCGCGTTGTCGTAGGCGCCAATGCGGCTGGGCAACTGACCGCTGACCAGGGTGAAGCGTGATGGCGCGCACAGTGGGCTGTTGCAGTAGGCCGAGTCGAACACCACGGCTTGCTCGGCCAGGCGGCCGAGGTGCGGCATCTTGATGGGCGAAGGGCCGTAGATCGGCAGCAAGGGCGCGGCCATCTGGTCGGCCATGATGAACAGGATATTCGGACGCGTCATGGTGGCTCCCATCGTTGAGGGTTATGCGAACTGCTTGCCTACCAAGATGCGACTGTGGATAACATGGGTAAAGCCCATGGCGGGCAATGACTGGGATTAGCCAAGCTTATGTTTGAGCACCTTGCCGGGTTGTCGCTGGATACCTTGCGCGTATTCGAGGCTGCTGCGCGCCTGCGTGGCTTTACCGCTGCGGCGCTGGAGTTGGGTACCACGCAGCCGGCAGTGAGCCAGCAGGTGAAGCGCCTGGAGGCACAGTTGGGCACGCGCCTGTTTGACCGCATTTACCGGGGCATCGAGCTGACCGAGGCTGGCCAGGTGCTGTTCGAACAGGTGCATCAGGGGCTGCAGGCCATGGATGACGGTATTGCCCAGTCCGGCGGGCGCGGCCAGCGAGAAGTGCTGCAGGTCGCCACCGACTTTGCCTTTGCGGCGTTCTGGCTGATGCCAAGGCTGCAGCGCTTTCATGAGGCTTATCCACAGGTGGATGTGAGCCTGGTGACGGGTGAGCGCAGCCAGGGCATGTTGCGCCCGGACATCGATGTGGCGGTGCTGTTTGGCGATGGACGCTTTCACCAGGGAGAAAGCCGCTGGCTATTCGATGAGGAAGTGTTCCCGGTGTGCAGCCCGCATCTGATTCATGGCAAAGCCTTGTCAGCTGTGGCTTTGCAACGATTGCCGCTGCTGCATTTGAAGGGCGAGCAGGCCAGCCGCTGGTTTGACTGGGCGGGGGTATTTCGTGGGTTTGGTGTGGACAGCCCACCGCCGGCGGGGCAGCTGAGGTTTGATAACTATACCTTGCTGATTCAAGCAGCGATTGCCGGGCAAGGGGTGGCGATTGGTTGGGCGCACCTGGTGGATGGATTGGTGGAGCAAGGGTTGCTGTGTCGGCCGCTGGAGGGGAGTTTGCGCTCGGAACGCGGCTATTACGCAGTTTTGCCACCGCGCAAGCGGCGGGGAGCGTTGATCGAGCGGTTCGTGGATTGGTTGGAGCAGGCGCGCAGCCTTTGAGATTTTGGGGCCCATCGCGACACAAGGCCGCTCCCAGAAAGACACTGCACACGCCGGCCCATGTGGGAGCGGCCTTGCGTCGCGATGGGCTGCGCAGCAGCTCCCGGCAATCTAGACCACGAAGTTCAGGTGCTCGCCCCGGTGCAAGTCCAGCTCCAGCATGTCCACCATCCCCGCTGCTATCCTGGCCAAGCGCCGCAACGGCTCAGCCAGCCCAGGCTCCAGCGTGCCTTCGGTACTGCGAAAATGCTCCATGCTCAACCCGGCCAGTTCCTGCGGTGCATTGATCAGCGTCCAGTGCAAGGCACTGCGCTGCAACCCATCAACCACCTGGGCCACGCATTCCCGTTCCACCTCGCTGTACTTGCCCGGCTCATCCAGCACATCGAAATCGCCCACAAGCAGCAGCCGGCGTATAGTCGTACGCGCAAGCCCCGCCACCAGCGCCTCGCTCAAGCGTGCCTGCCCCGGCAGGTCACCCGGCGCCAGCGCTGGTAACAGGGCGATCACCGCGGAGCCGCCCGCTGCGCCCTGCTCCGCCTGGTGGGCATCACCCAGCCCGCCTATCTTGAAGTGCAGGCCGGGGCGGGCGGTGTGGCGGTTGAGGTCGTCGACCACGGCGGTGACTTCGTGCTGGCGCGACAGCAGCTCGACCATCAGGGCATTGCCCAGGCTGCTTTCAGGCCCGAACAGGACCAGTTTGAACACTGGGGTTTCGGCGTTTTTCACTGCATCACTCCCGTTGCAGGTTGTGATGGTTGGACCGCAATCAGGAGTTATCGTGCAGAGGATCAAGGGTTACCACGCCCACGTTTATTACGACGCAGCCACCATGGAGCAGGCCCGCGAACTGTGCGAGGAGGCCGCGCGGCTGTTCCCCGTGACCATGGGGCGCATGCATCAGAAACCGGTTGGGCCGCATCCGGACTGGAGTTGCCAGCTCGCGTTCGGGCCCGAGGTGGTGGGGGTGGTTTTGCCTTGGTTGGCGCTGTACCGCAAGGGCCTGGTGGTATTCATGCATCCGGAAACCGGGGATGAACTGGCGGATCACCGGGATCATGCGATCTGGATGGGGGCCGTGCGGCCATTGAATCTGGCGGTTT
Source organism: Pseudomonas sp. 2,4-D (assembly GCF_030418155.1). Taxonomy (NCBI): domain Bacteria; kingdom Pseudomonadati; phylum Pseudomonadota; class Gammaproteobacteria; order Pseudomonadales; family Pseudomonadaceae; genus Pseudomonas; species Pseudomonas sp. 2,4-D. The sequence continues at coordinate 18,157 of NZ_JAUHUI010000001.1, read as the reverse complement.
TTGGGGGCTAGGCGGTAGCCTGTGCCAGCCTATTCGCGGGTGAACCCGCTCCTACAACGATATCGCAGAGCCAGAGGGTGGCGCTGGCCCCGTAGGAGCGGGTTTACCCGCGAAGCAGACGACGCGGTTTAACGGCGTGCGCCACGCACCCCTTCAGCCAATGCCGAGCACAGGCTCAATACATCGCTCACCGCCTGATCGGCGCTTTTGGCTTGGGCGATCTTGTCGACCAGTGCCGAGCCCACCACCACGCCATCGGCCAAGCGGGCAATGTTCGCAGCCTGTTCCGGCGTGCGAATGCCGAAGCCAACGCTGATCGGCAGATCGGTATGCCGGCGCAGGCGGGCAATGGCTTCGGTCACATGCTCGGTGGTCGCCGAACCGGCACCGGTCACACCAGCCACCGACACGTAGTAGACGAACCCGGAGCTGCGCTCCAGCACGCGTGGCAGGCGCGCGTCGTCGGTGGTCGGGGTGGTCAGGCGGATGAAGTCGATGCCTGCGGCCTGGGCCGGGGTAGCCAGTTCGGCATCGTGCTCTGGCGGAAGGTCGACGATGATCAGGCCATCGACGCCCGCTTCCTTGGCTTGAGCCACGAACGTGTCCACGCCAAAGCGGTGGATAGGGTTGTAGTAACCCATCAGCACGATCGGTGTGGTCTGGTTATCCACACGGAATTCGCGAACCATCTGCAGGGTCTTGGCCAAGGTCTGGCCAGCTTCAAGAGCGCGCAGGGTGGCCAGCTGGATGGCCACGCCATCGGCCATCGGGTCGGTGAACGGCATGCCCAGCTCGATCACGTCGGCGCCAGCAGCCGGCAGGCCCTTGAGGATCTGCAACGAGGCGTCGTAGCCCGGGTCGCCAGCTGTTACGAAGGTGACCAGTGCCGAGCGGCCTTCGGCCTTCAGCTCGGCGAAGCGTTGTTCAAGACGGCTCATGCGTGTTTCTCCTGGGCGGCCATGTGGTTCATGACGGTTTGCATGTCTTTGTCGCCGCGGCCCGACAGGCACACGACCATCAGGTGGTCCTTGGGCAGCTTCGGTGCGCGCTTGATCGCTTCGGCCAAGGCGTGGGAGCTTTCCAGGGCTGGGATGATGCCTTCCAGTCGGCACGTTGCGTGGAACGCATCCAATGCTTCGTCGTCGGTGATGCTGACGTACTCGACGCGCTTCACCTCATGCAGATAGGCGTGCTCCGGGCCGATGCCCGGGTAGTCCAGGCCTGCGGAAATCGAGTGGGCATCGGTGATCTGGCCGTCTTGGTCCTGCAACAGGTATGTGCGGTTGCCGTGCAACACGCCCGGTACGCCACCGTTCAGGCTGGCGGCATGTTTGTCGGTGTGTACGCCGTGGCCACCGGCTTCAACGCCGATGATTTGCACGCTCGGCTCTTCGAGGAATTCATGGAACAGGCCCATGGCATTGGAGCCGCCGCCGACGCAGGCAACCAGGCTGTCTGGCAGACGGCCTTCCTTCTCCTGCAACTGGGCACGGGTTTCTTTGCCGATGATCGACTGGAAGTCGCGGACCATGGCTGGGTACGGGTGTGGGCCAGCCACGGTGCCGATCAGGTAGAAGGTGTCTTCGACGTTGGTAACCCAGTCACGCAGGGCTTCGTTCATGGCGTCTTTCAGGGTGCCGGTGCCGGCGGTAACCGGCACGATCTCGGCGCCCAGCAGCTTCATGCGGAACACGTTGGCCTGCTGGCGCTCGATGTCGGTGGCGCCCATGTAGATCACGCAAGGCAGCCCGAAGCGCGCGGCGACAGTGGCGGTGGCGACACCGTGCATGCCGGCGCCTGTTTCGGCGATCAGGCGCTTTTTGCCCATGCGCTTGGCCAGCAGCACCTGGCCGATGCAGTTGTTCACCTTGTGCGCGCCGGTATGGTTGAGCTCTTCACGCTTGAAGAAAATCTTCGCTCCGCCGCAATGCTCGGTCAGGCGCTCGGCGAAGTACAGCGGGTTGGGGCGGCCGATGTAGTCGCGCTGAAAATAAGCCAGCTCTTCAAGGAACTTGGGGTCTGCCTTGGCCGCTTCGTATTCGCGGGCCAGGTCCAGCACCAGTGGCATCAGGGTTTCGGCCACGTAGCGGCCGCCGAACGAGCCGAACAGGCCATTGGCGTCGGGGCCGGGGCGGTATTGGGACTGGGTCATGGGGCGCTCCAAGGCGTAGTGAATGAGTGATGGGCTTTACTCTAACCACGGCGAGCTCGGCTGAAAACCGATAAGATTGCGTAAACTTGTCAGAAAAACTCACAGGTAAAATGGCCCACGACCTCCCTCCCCTCAATGCCCTGCGCGCCTTCGAGGCTGCAGCCAGGCTGAACAGTGTCAGCCAGGCGGCGGAAGCGCTGCACGTCACTCACGGCGCTGTCAGCCGGCAGATCAAGGTGCTTGAGGAGCATCTGGGCGTAGCCCTGTTCGTCAAGGACGGGCGTGGCATCAAACTCACAGATGCCGGTATGCGTCTGCGCGATGCCAGCGGTGAGGCCTTCGACCGGCTGCGCAGCGTGTGTTCCGAGCTCAGCCGTGATGTGAGCGAGGCGCCATTCGTGCTGGGCTGCTCGGGCAGCCTGCTGGCGCGATGGTTTATCCCGCGGCTGGGGCGGTTGCAGGCGGATTTGCCTGAGCTGCGCTTGCACCTGTCGGCGGGTGAGGGCGACCTTGACCCGCGGCGGCCTGGGCTGGATGCGTTGCTGGTGTATGCCGAGCCACCGTGGCCAGCGGACATGCAGGTGCATGTGCTGGCCGAGGAATGCATCGGGCCGGTGCTCAGCCCGCATTTCGCAGGCTTCCAGCGCTTGCAGGGCGCGCCCGCCAAGGCACTGCTGGGCGAAGCCTTGCTGCACACCACTTCACGCCCACAAGCCTGGCCGACCTGGGCGGTGCAACAGGGCCTGGACCCGGCGGCCATTCACTATGGCCAGGCCTTCGAGCACTTGTATTACCTGTTGGAGGCTGCCGTGGCCGGATTGGGCGTGGCGATAGCTCCGCAGCCGCTGGTCGCCGATGACCTGCGGGCGGGCCGTTTGAGTGCGCCTTGGGGCTTTTCACCTACCCAGGCGGCGCTGGCATTGTGGGTGCCACGGCGCGCCGCAGACGGGCGCGCCGAGCAGTTGGCGCAGTGGTTACGGGCGGAACTTGCGCGGCAGAGCGCTTAGTTTCGCTTGCATATCAGGTAGGCCGCCAGCAGGCCCAGCGCACCAATGGCCACACCGGCGGTGGTGTATGGGTGTTCCTGAGCGTAGTCCCGGGTGGCTTTGCCGGTCTGGCGGGTACGCTGCTTCACTTCCTCGTACGCATCGCTCAGTAGGCTGCGCGAATGACGCAGTGCGCTTTCAGCGTTGCTGCGGATTGCCTTCACCGACTTCTGGGACTCTTCCGACGCATCATGCTTGAGGTTTTCCAAGCTTTTCAGAAGGCTCTCGATCTCCGCTTCCATGCTTTCCAGGGACGTTTTACGCAGCGAGTTGCGGTGCATGTTGACTCTCCTTTGCAGTATGGGCTGTAAGGATTGCGACCCTTGGGCTGCGTGAAAGTGCGATCGAACTTTCGCAGACAGTGACCGCTCGCAGGTAAACCAGGCCTGCGCTGCTAGGCTGAATCTCACTGTCACCCATGGAGAGCACTCATGACCGATCATCACACCTACAAGAAAATCGAACTGGTCGGGTCTTCGCCCACCAGTATCGAAGAGGCGATCAACAATGCTTTGGCCGAAGCCGGTAAAAGCATCAAGCACCTGGAATGGTTCGAAGTGGTCGATACCCGCGGCCATATCCGCGACAACAAAGCGGCGCACTTCCAGGTCACGCTGAAGGTCGGCTTTCGTATCGCCAATAGCTGAAACAACGTCGGGTTGTATGATCCCGGCGTGATGAGGTATTCAGAAAAGGGGCGCCTTGGTGGGGCCCCTTCTGATTTCATCTGCACAAGGAACGCGAGTGATGAACAAACTGATTCTGGCGCTGGGCCTGATGACCCTGGCCGGTGGTGCGCTGGCAGCGGGCAAACCGTGCGAGGAGCTGAAGGCGGAAATTGCGGCCAAGCTGGATGCCAAGGGCGTCACTGGCTACAAGCTGGAGATCGTCAAGAAAGGCGACCCGGCGGGCAAGGTCATTGGTAGCTGTGAGGCCGGGACCAAGGAGATTGTTTACCGCCGCGGCTGATGCGTTTGCCCTTTCGCGGACTTGCCCGCTTCCACAGTCAACCTATGGGAGCGGGCGAGCCCGCGACGAGGGTCACTCGGTCTTGAGGGCCTGCGCCATCAGCTCATATGACCGAATGCGGTCCGCATGCTCATACAGATCACAGGTAAAGATCAGCTCATCTGCACCCGTCTGTTCCAGCAGCACTTCTACCTTGGCCTTTACCTTCTGCGGGCTGCCGATCATGGCCAGCCCCAGGAAGCTGCCCACCGTCTCTCGCTCATGGGGCAACCACAGCCCCTCCATGCTTTCCACGGGTGGCTTCTGCATCAGGCTCTGTCCACGAATCAGCGCCAGGATGCGCTGGTAGACCGAGGTGGCCAGGTATTCGGCCTTCTCGTCGGTCTGCGCCACCACCATGGGAATGCCCAGCATCACATACGGCTTGTCCAGCGTGGTCGAGGGCTTGAAATGGTTGCGATACACGCGAATGGCTTCGTGCATGTAGCGTGGCGCGAAATGCGAGGCGAAGGCGTAGGGCATGCCGCGCATGCCAGCCAGCTGGGCACTGAACAGGCTGGATCCCAGCAACCACATCGGCACGTCGGTGTCGTACCCCGGTACGGCGATCACTTTTTGATCATCAGTGCGTGGCCCGAGGTAGCGCGAAAGCTCCTCGACATCGTCCGGGAAGTCGTCCGGGCCGCCAGCGCGGTCGCGTCGCAGGGCATAGGCCGTCATCTGGTCCGAACCCGGTGCACGGCCCAGGCCAAGGTCGATACGCCCCGGATACAGGCTGGCCAAGGTGCCGAACTGCTCGGCGATCACCAGTGGCGCATGGTTGGGCAGCATCACTCCGCCAGAGCCCACGCGAATACGTGAGGTGCCACCGGCCAGGTAGCCGATCAGCACCGATGTCGCCGAACTGGCGATGCCGTCCATGTTGTGGTGCTCGGCCACCCAGAAGCGGTTATAGCCAAAGCGCTCGACATGTTGCGCCAGGTCCAGCGAGTTGCGCAGCGATTGCGCGGGGCCAGCGTCGGCGCGTACGGGCACCAGGTCCAGGGTGGAAATCTTCAGGTCACGCAGCTGCGTCATGGAGCCTCCGCAAAAGTGATTGGCCAGAGGCCTTTTTTACTCTGTATGGGCGCGTTCGTTGGATTCAATGCCTGCAAGCATATTGCGCTGAACTTGCGGCAGGCGGCAGGCCTCTGAACCCTAGGTAAGCAACCCAGTGACCAGGAGGCATCATGAAAAAGACAGCATCGGCGATCTGGCAAGGTGGCCTGAAGGATGGAAAAGGTCTGCTTTCTACCGAAAGCGGCGCACTCAAGCAGAACCCTTATGGCTTCAACACACGTTTCGAGGGCACGCCCGGCACCAACCCGGAGGAGCTGATTGGCGCGGCCCATGCCGGTTGCTTCTCGATGGCGCTATCCATGATGCTCGGCGAGGCGGGGCTTACCGCAGAGCGGATCGACACGGCTGCAGAGGTGACGCTCGACAAGCAAGCTGACGGGTTTGCCATTACTGCTGTGCACCTGGTGCTCAGGGCCAAGGTACCGGGGGCCAGCGAGGCTCAATTCCTGGAGATTGCCAACAAAGCGAAGGAAGGCTGCCCGGTGTCCAAGGTTTTGAATGCGAAGATCAGCCTGGATGCGGCGTTGGTGGGCTGAAACGGTGCAACGGTGGTGGTTTGCTGTAGTCTAAAGAACGTCGGCAGCGCCACTGCCCTTTCCAGGAGCCGTTCCATGATTCGCGTAGCTATCGCTGTGTTGGCTTCCCTTGTCGCCACGTCTGCGCTGGCGGCCGTCAAGCCATGCGAAGAGCTGAAAACCGAGATCGAGGCCAAGATCCAGGCCCAAGGGGTTTCGTCCTATACGCTGGAGATCGTGCCCAACAGCGAGGTCAAGGACCAGAACATGGTCGTCGGGACCTGCGATGGCGGGACGAAGAAGATCATTTATCAGAAGAACGATCGATAAGCATCAGGGCCCGGGGCTGCGAAGCAGCCCCACATTCACGGGATGCAGAACACTTCGCTAGGCTCGTTCACCACCACCTTGCGGTTGGCGTCATACAGCAGCACCTGCGGCTCCATCACCGGCGCCCGCGCTTCCAGGCGATAGCGCTCGCCGGCCTTGAAGTTGTCAAAGCGGACGGTCAGGTAGCAGGTTCGGTCCCTGGGTTGTGACATGAGGCCGCCCGAGTAGATTTCATAATCGAAGCGCACCACCAGTTCATGCTTGCCCGGTGTCACCTGAAAGTAACGGCCATCGTCCAGGCGCTTGCCGTCGAGGCGGTCGGCCATGATCACCCGACCGGGGGTCATGGTGTATAGATCGACCCAGGCCTGCTTGGGGTCGACGGGCGGCAAGGGGCTGGCGCAAGCCCCCAGTGTACTGAGGGCGATCAGCATCATGGGCTGGCGCATGGCAAAACTCCCACTTGCGATTTACAAGTAACAAGCATAGCGCCGTTTGTGCGGTTCAGGTGCGCTGACAACCCGCCGGCAGCCCTTGACCCAGCAGTTTTTGCTGGTGGTCGTAGAGTTTTATCCAAGGGCGAAAGCCAATGCTGCCGGCTTGCAGCTGATAACGCTGCCCGGCGCTGAAGTCCTTGAAGGTCAGCTTGACCTGGCAATCGCGCCACAATGGCTCCTCGACGGGGCCGATATTGCTGGGGTTAACCGGAAACTGATAGCGCACGGTCAGTTCGTGGCTGCCGGGTTGAACCTCGAAATAGCGGCTGTCACCCCAGTCACGCTCATCTACCTGCACGGCGTCCAGCGACGTATTGTCGTAGCGGGTGAGGTCGATCCAGGCCTGGTTCGGGTCTGGGTCTGGCAATGTTGAACAGGCAGAGATCAACAACAGTGATCCGGCGACCAATAATGCGCGCATGGCGAAACTCCCCCTTGGCGAGATAGTCTTGGAGCGAAATGGTCTTGAGCGAGTCAGACAGTCCCGGATGCTTCGACTTTTTCTTATGCAGCGCTCAGGCCTTGGGGCACTCGACCGCATTTTCACCCGTTTGGTTCCGCTGGTTGCGGCGCTCCTGCTGAACGGTTGCAGCAATGTCGCCTACTACGGGCAGCTGGCCCAGGGCCAGTGGCAGTTGCTGCGGGCACGGCAGCCTGTAGAGCAGGTATTGGCCGACCCTGCTACCCCTGCCCCCTTGCGCGCGCACCTGCAACAGGCCGAACAGGCGCGGGCGTTTGCCAGCCAGCAATTGAAACTGCCAGACAACCGCAGCTACCGGGTATACGCCGACCTTGGCCGCCGCTACGTGGTGTGGAATGTGTTCGCCACGCCCGAGTTGTCGTTGCAACCGGTAACGCACTGCTTTCCGATTGCCGGGTGCGTGGCGTACCGCGGCTACTACCAGCAAGGCGCGGCGCGAGGCGCTGCGGCGTTGATGCGTCAGGATGGCCTGGATGTGTACGTGGGCGGCGTGGAAGCTTATTCGACCCTGGGTTGGTTCGATGACCCGATTTTGTCGTCGATGGTGGGCTGGGGCGATGAGCGCCTGGCTACGTTGATCTTTCATGAATTGGCCCACCAGCGCTTCTATGTGCAGGACGATACCGAGTTCAATGAGTCGTTTGCCTCGTTCGTCGAGCAGGAAGGCACGCGGCAATGGCGTGCGGCGCGCGGGCTGGCGGCGGTTGGCGGGGATCAGGGAAAGCAGCGCGACCAATTTATCCGCCTGGTGTTGGCCAGCCGTGAGCGATTGCAGGCGATTTATGCGGGGCCGTTGGATGATGCACACAAGCGTCGGGCCAAGCAGGCCGAGTTTGAGCGTTTGAGGCGTGAATACCGGCAGGTGCGTGATGGCCAGTGGGGTGGTGACAAGCGCTATGACGCCTGGATGTATGGGCCGATGAATAATGCCAAGTTGTTGCCGTTCGGGCTATATGACCAGTGGGTGCCGGCGTTTGCGGCGCTGTTTCGTGAGGTGGGGGGAGATTGGGTTCGGTTCTACGAGCGGGTCGCGCATTTGGGGCGGTTGCCGATTGAAGAAAGGAAAGCGGCGCTGCAGCGTCTGATGGTTAGCCTTTGAGATTTTGGGGCCGCTTTGCGGCCCATCGCGACACAAGGCCGCTCCCACAAAGGCCCTGCGCACGCCGCTCGAGGTGGGAGGGCCGGCTGCAAAGCAGCTCTGCTGGCGCTCAAGCCTTGCTAAAAGCCTGATGCAAATCGGCTACCGTGGCGAAGTGGAAAGCGGGTTCTTCTGCCATCAGCTCTTCCCGGCTGCCAAACCCGTATCCCACCGCGACAGCCTGCAGCCCGTTGCTGCGTGCGCCGATCAGGTCATGCTTGCGGTCCCCGATCATCAGGGTTTGCGCCGGGTCCAGCCCTTCTTCATCCAGCAAATGGCGAATCAGCTCGACCTTGTTGGTGCGCGTGCCGTCCAGTTCACTGCCGTAGATCACCTTGAAGTGATGATCGAAGGCGAAATGCCGGGCGATTTCGCGGGCGAACTCCCACGGTTTTGAGGTGGCAATGTACAGCGTGCGGCCCTGACCGTTCAGGGCCTCAAGCAACTCTGGCACACCTTCGAACACGAGGTTCTCGTATAGACCGGTCACGCGGAAGCGCTCCCGGTAGAAGTTCACCGCATCCCAGGCCTTGGCTTCGTCGAAGCTGTAGAACTGCATGAAAGCCTGCAGCAGGGGTGGGCCGATGAAGTGTTCGAGGCGGGCCAGGTCCGGTTCGTCGATGCCCAGCTTGGCCAGGGCGTACTGGATCGAGCGAGTGATGCCCAGGCGTGGGTCGGTCAGGGTGCCGTCGAGGTCGAAGAGGATGTTTTGCTGGTGCATGTACAGGGTTCCACTTGAGTGCTGCGTGGCCTTATTCGCGGGCATGCCCGCTCCCACAGGTACAGCGCAGGCCTTGAAGGGGCCACTCAACCTGCGGGGGCGTGCATGCCCGCGAATGCGGTCATTCAGGTTGATCGTAGCCTTCGGCCAGGTGCTGGTCCTTGAGCTTCACGTAGTTGCCGGCGCTGTAGGAGAAAAATGCGCGCTCCTTGTCGTTCAGCAGCCGGGCCTGTTTCACCGGGCTGCCCATGTACAGGTAGCCACTGACCAGGCGTTTGCCCGGCGGCACCAGGCTGCCGGCGCCAATGATTACTTCGTCCTCGACGATGGCACCATCCATGATGGTGCTGCCCATACCCACCAGGATACGGTTGCCCAGGGTGCAGCCATGCAGCATCACCTTGTGCCCGATGGTCACTTCGTCGCCGATGATCAGCGGGAAACCGTCCGTGTTGAAAGGCCCGGCGTGGGTAATGTGCAGCACGCTGCCGTCTTGCACGCTGGTGCGCGCGCCAATACGGATGCGGTGCATGTCGCCGCGCACCACGGTCAACGGCCAGACCGAACTGTCTTCACCGATCTCCACGTCGCCCAGCACCACCGCCGAACGGTCGACGAAGGCCCTGGGCCCAACTTTCGGAGTGTGTTGCTGGAAGCTGCGAATGGCCATGATAGCGTCTCTCATCTGTGCCGATAGGCAGGCTGCCTGCTGCGGTCGGCGTCGATTGTAATTAAGATGGGGCAGTGTTTCTTCTGCCAAGGTATCCAAACCGTGACTGCGAACAACCCGCTTCTGCAATCCCACGATCTGCCGCCCTTCTCGCAAATTCGTGCCGAACACGTGTTGCCGGCGATCGAAGCGATCCTGGCCGACAACCGTAAAGCCATTGCCGAGATCCTTGAAAAGCAGGGCAAGAACCCTACATGGGCCGGCCTGGTGCTGGCCATGGACGAACTGAACGACCGCCTGGGCGCCGCCTGGAGCCCGGTCAGCCACCTCAATGCGGTGTGCAACAGCGCCGAGCTGCGCGAGGCTTACGAGTCTTGCCTGCCAGCCCTGAGTGCCTACTCTACCGAACTGGGCCAGAACCGCGCGCTGTTCGAAGCCTACCAGGCGCTGATCGACAGCCCTGAGGCTGCCGGCTTCGACGTGGCGCAAAAGACTATCCTCGAGCACGCCCTGCGTGACTTCCGCCTGTCGGGTATCGACCTTCCGGCGGACAAGCAGCAGCGTTACGCCGAAGTGCAGAGCAAGCTCAGCGAGCTGGGCAGCCGTTTCTCCAATCAGCTGCTTGACGCCACCCAGGCCTGGACCAAGCATGTTACCGACGAAGCTGCGCTGGCCGGCCTGACCGATTCGGCCAAGGCGCAGATGGCCGCTGCCGCCCAGGCCAAGGGCCTGGACGGCTGGCTGATCACCCTCGAGTTCCCCAGCTACTACGCGGTGATGACCTACGCCAGCGACCGCGCCCTGCGCGAAGAGCTATACGCCGCCTACTGCACCCGCGCCTCCGACCAGGGCCCGAATGCCGGCCAGTTCGACAATGGCCCGGTGATGCGCGAAATCCTCGACCTGCGCCAGGAGCTGGCCGAACTGCTGGGCTACAAGAACTACGCAGAGCTGAGCCTGGCCACCAAGATGGCCGAGTCCAGCGACCAGGTGCTGAGCTTCCTGCGTGACCTGGCCAAGCGTTCCAAGCCGTTCGCCGCCCAGGACCTGCAACAGCTCAAGGCCTACGCTGCCGAACAAGGCTGCCCCGAGCTGGCCAGCTGGGACGCCGGCTACTTTGGCGAGAAGCTGCGCGAGCAGCGCTACAGCGTGTCGCAGGAAGCCCTGCGCGCCTACTTCCCGATCGACAAGGTGCTGGGCGGCCTGTTCAGCATCGTGCAGCGCCTGTACGGCATCGAAATCGCCGAGCTCAAGGGCTTCGACAGCTGGCACCCGGACGTACGCCTGTTCGAGATCAAGGAAAATGGTCAGCACGTTGGCCGTTTCTTCTTCGACCTGTACGCCCGCGCCAACAAGCGTGGTGGCGCCTGGATGGACGGCGCCCGTGACCGTCGCCGCACTGCCGGCGGCCAGCTGCAGAGCCCGGTGGCCAACCTGGTGTGCAACTTCACCCCGGCCGCGCCCGGCAAGCCCGCATTGCTGACCCATGATGAAGTCACCACCCTGTTCCACGAGTTCGGTCACGGCCTGCACCACATGCTGACCCGCATCGAGCATGCCGGCGTGTCCGGCATCAACGGCGTGGCCTGGGATGCGGTCGAGCTGCCAAGCCAGTTCATGGAAAACTGGTGCTGGGAGCCGGAAGGCCTGGCATTGATTTCTGGTCACTACGAAACCGGCGCCGCCCTGCCCCAGGACCTGCTGGACAAGATGCTGGCCGCGAAAAACTTCCAGTCGGGCATGATGATGGTGCGCCAGCTGGAGTTCTCGCTGTTCGATTTCGAGCTGCATGCGAGCCATGGCGACGGCCGCAGCGTATTGCAGGTGCTCGAAGGTGTGCGTGACGAGGTGTCGGTCATGCGCCCGCCGGCTTACAACCGCTTCCCCAACAGCTTTGCGCACATTTTCGCGGGCGGTTACGCGGCGGGCTACTACAGCTACAAGTGGGCCGAAGTGCTGTCGGCTGACGCCTTCTCGCGCTTCGAGGAAGAAGGCGTGCTGAACGCCGAGACCGGCCGCGCCTTCCGCGAGGCGATCCTGGCCCGTGGTGGTTCGCGCGAGCCGATGGAGCTGTTCGTCGACTTCCGTGGCCGTGAGCCTTCCATCGATGCATTGCTGCGCCACAGTGGTCTCACCGAGGACGCTGCAGCATGAGTGAGGTAGCTGTGAACAAGACCAAGAAGCGCTTCATTGCCGGTGCCGTGTGCCCGGCGTGCAGCGAGCCGGACAAGCTGATGATGTGGAACGAAGACGGCGTACCGCACCGCGAGTGTGTGGCTTGCGGCTTTACCGACACCCTCAACGAGCAGGGCTTGTCGGTGCCGAAGGAACTGGGCACCCGGGTCAACCACCTGGCGCCGAAAGCCGCGCCGGCCAAGGTGCAAACCGTGCAGTTCTTCCCGAATCCGAAGCTGAAAAAACCGGCTGAATAAAGCTGTCGTGCCGCCCGGGTGCAATGCCCGGGCAGGCCTGTACAGGTGTTAGATAGTCAGGCCACCTGGCGCACGTTGGCCCTGCAAGCTCTCCTGCTCCTACTACGAGCAAGGTGACGCGCCATGGACAACCCACTTCTGCAAAATAGCCATATCCCCGTTGATTACTCTTCAATCACCCTTGAGAACATGCAGGCGGCGTTCGATCACGTGCTGCTGGCACACGAGAAAGGGGTCGAACGCATCATCATTGATCAGCGGGCCATGCCCACCTGGGATGACATGGTGCTGGCCGTAGATGGGCTGGATAGCCGGCTGCTGGCAGTGCTGTATGGCGCCTCACCACTGGTCGGCCGGAACATGGACTGGGCCCAACGCCATCACCGATGTCTACGGTAGAGCGACGGCACGCTTCGAACAGAAATTCGCCAACAGTGGGCTGCATGATTTGTATGAGCGCTTGGCCAAGAGTGACATCGGCAAGCAACTGGACGCCGGGAAGCGCGCCACCTTGCGTTGGCACCTGGACAAGTTCGTCGCTAGCGGGGCGTTACTCGACACCGCAGGCAAAGCGCGTCTGGCAGACCTTCAGGCGCAGATTGGCACTGCACGCAAGGCGTTTCGCAGCAACATCTACCGGCCAGGCCTGAGTATCACCGATGAAGCCGAGCTGAGCGGCATCCCACAGCGGGTACGCGACGAACTGGCTGCACGAGCAAAAGAAGCAGGTAAGCAGGGGTGGTTGATTGCCTGTGACACGGTGACTACTAGTGAGGTGCTCAAGCATGCTGACAGCCGACAGCTCCGTGAGCGTGTGTACCGGGCTTTTCACGCCCGTGGCGTCAGCCATGATCCGCAACAGGACAACCGCTCGCATCTGCAGCGACTGGCGCAATTGCTTGAGGAGAAGGCCCTGCTGCTCGGTTTTCCCAGCCATCTGGAGCAGAGCTTGCAGGTAAAGAGTGCGGGTTCGGTAGCGCATGTGTGCGGCTTTCTCCACGATCTGGCCGATCATGTGCGACCCGCCATGTTGCAGTGGCGTTCGCAGGTGGAGGGCCGTGCTGCCGAGCAGGGCTTGGGGAAACCCCAACCCTGGGATTTCGAGTACCTGCAGCGTGCTTCGCGCAGTGAGTTTCCTACCGCAGCGCTGCGCGATTACTTCCCGCTGAATACCGTTGTCAGTGCGTTGCAGCAATTGGCGCAGAAGCTGTTTGGTGTAGTGCTGCAGCCCAAAGCGCTGGCTGCCTGGGATGACAGCGTGCAGCCGTTCGAGGTGTGGCAGGACAGTGCTTTCATTGGTTTTTTGTATCTGGATGCCGTGCAGCACGCAGGCAAGCAGCCAGACGCGGTGTTCACCACCTACGTAAGGAATCGCCGGGTCGATGCAGAGGGTATCTACCACGCAGCCTCGGTGGTAGTTTTCAGTGATGTGCCGCAAGCGCCGCCCGGTTTCCAGCCGTTGCTCGACCACCTGTCATTGCGCAAGCTTTTCCATGAATTCGGCCATGCCCTGCACCACTTGCTGGTGCGTACGACGAACCACGTCATGTCCAACGTGACCGAGCTGGGCACCGATGGTGTGGAGTTGTTCGGCAAGCTGTTCGAGCGTTGGGTCTGGGATGCGGACTACCTGGTGGCGATCTCGGCGCACGCGCGCGATGGCAGCCAATTAACCCGCAAGCAGGCCGATAAGTGCCTGCAGCAGCTGCGGCAGCAGGGCGTAGAGGAAATCGCGCGTCATCTGAGCCTGGCGCTGTTCGACATGGACCTGCATGCCACTCCAAACGATGGCAGGTCCTTTGAACAGCGGTTGGGTAATGCCCGCGAGCGTTGTGGCTACTGGCCGCTCGCTGATTTCGAACATCCGGCGCACGCCTTCGACCATCTTGTGGACGGCTACGATGCTGGTTACTACGCCTACTTGTGGTCGGATGTGCATGCCTTCGATCTGTTCACCCGCTTCGAGGCCGAGGGCCTGTTGAACCGGGCCACGGGACGGGCACTGCAGGAAGCGCTGTTCGCCCCAGGGGCATCGCGTCCGTTGCGCGAAGGCATCGAGGCGTTCCTTGGTCGGCAATCGAACCAGGCAGCGTATCTCCGCTGGCATGGCCTGAAGTAGTCAGACCAGAGGTGCTGGTAAGATCCCGGTATGCACGATACTGTATATGAATACAGTATCCGGGTGAGCCATGATTCCTCCAGCACCGCAAAAGGGCCGTGGCACGGCGCACAACCCACACAACCGCTTTGCCCCTGGTCGTTCGGTGGCGGAAGATGATGGCTGGTACCAGGAAGTGCCGCAAACCCAGGGCACCGAGGTGCGGATCGAGACAGCCAAGTCGGTGATTAGCCGCAACACCTCCCCCGACCTGCCCTTCGATCGCTCCATCAACCCTTACCGTGGCTGCGAGCATGGTTGCATCTACTGCTATGCCCGCCCCTCACATGCCTACTGGGACCTTTCTCCTGGCCTGGATTTCGAGACCAAGCTGATCGCCAAGACCAACGCCGCCGAGGTGCTGGCACAGCAGTTGAGCAAACCGGGCTACGTGTGCGCGCCAATCAATCTGGGCTCCAACACTGACCCGTACCAGCCTATCGAGCGGGAACAGCTACTGACCCGGCGCTTGCTTGAAGTGTTACTGCGTTTTCGTCACCCGGTGACCATCGTCACCAAGGGTTCGCTGGTGCTGCGCGACCTCGACCTGCTGGCCGAGATGGCCCGCCAGCGCCTGGCACGGGTGATGATCAGCCTGACCACGCTGGACGATGACCTCAAACGGGTGCTCGAACCCCGAGCGGCCTCACCCGGTGCGAGGTTGAGGGCCATCCGGGTATTGCGTGAAGCGGGCGTACCGGTGGGTGTTTTGTGTTCGCCGATGATTCCGATGATCAACGACAGTGAGCTGGAACGCCTGTTGGAGGCTGCCAAGGAGGCCGGTGCGCAAAGTGCGGCGTACATGATGCTGCGGCTGCCGCTGGAGGTGGCGCCGTTGTTTGAGCAGTGGTTGCAGGATCATTACCCGCAGCGGGCAGCGCATGTGTTGAGCCTGATCCGCCAGAGCCGTGGTGGCGAGCTGTATGACAGCCGGTTCGGTGTGCGCATGCGTGGTGAAGGGGTGTTTGCCGAGTTGCTGGCGCAGCGCTTTGCCAGGGCAATGAAACGGCTGGACTTCGAAGGGCGAGATGCGCAGGCGCTGGATTGCTCGGCGTTCTGCCCGCCGGGTGGGCAGATGGCGCTGTTCTGACATGCACCCGCCCCACCAAGGGCTGCGCATTGCTCACAACACAACTAATAACAACCAATAATTGCGCTAATACATATTGGCAGCTGATGTTTTTTTGCTATTATCCAGTTCCCGCCTTTTTCATCTGGAACGCCCGTTCTAGAGCCTTCGAATTAAGTTTCAGTTAAGTTTTCCCCGCTAGCGTAGGTAACAAGTCCACACCGACTGTGATCTATGGCCCGTGCGTGTCATCTAAAACCCTGCATAGCCTGAATCTTTCACCGGTAAAATGGATTTACCTACACACCGTCAAGAGGATGAATCATGCCCGTCAAGGACCCATCCAAGGTCGTACCGCAGGTCCCCGCGGAAAGCGCCGATGCTGCCCTCAAGCACATCGTCGACGGCTTCCTGCGCTTTCACCATGATGTTTTCCCCGATCAGCAAGAGCTGTTCAAGAAGCTCGCCACCGCGCAAACACCACGCGCCATGTTCATCACCTGTGCCGATTCGCGCATCGTTCCCGAGCTGATCACCCAGAGCTCGCCAGGCGACCTGTTCGTGACCCGTAACGTGGGTAACGTGGTACCGCCTTATGGCCAGATGAACGGCGGTGTTTCCAGCGCCATCGAGTACGCCGTAATGGCGCTTAAAGTTCACCACATCATCATCTGTGGCCACTCCGACTGTGGCGCCATGCGTGCGGTACTCAATCCGCAGTCGCTGACCAAGATGCCTACCGTTGGCGCCTGGTTGCGCCACGCTGAAGTGGCCCGCACCGTGGTCGAGAACAACTGCTCCTGCGGCAGCGAACACGAGACGATGCAAGTGCTGACCAAAGAGAACGTCATCGCCCAGTTGCATCACTTGCGCACCCATCCTTCGGTGGCCTCGCGCCTGGCGGCCGGTGAGCTGTTCATTCATGGTTGGGTGTACGACATCGAGACCAGCAAGATCGAAGCCTACGACGCCGCCAGCGACAGCTTCCTGCCCTTGGCCGCGGGTGAACCCGTTCCCTGCGCCACTCCGAGAGGCCGCTACTAAGCGACCCGTCCGCTGCTAGAACCTTGATAGCCGGCTGCACCCTGCAGGGGTGTGGCACGGCATTCGGCTGCCTTGAATTCCCTGACTGCCCTGCCGGCGTGCTCGCTGGCGGCCCGCGCCTGCGCGATTGTCAGGGGCAAACGTGCCCACGGCCAGGGGAATGGCCGTGCGACTAGAGAAAGGAGAAACACGGTGAACATTACACAGTTGAAAGCGGCCCTGCCGCGTGAGTTGCTGGCGTCGGTGGTGGTCTTCCTGGTGGCCCTGCCGTTGTGCATGGGCATTGCGATCGCTTCTGGCATGCCGCCGGCAAAAGGCCTGATTACTGGGATTATCGGCGGCATTGTCGTCGGTTTCCTTGCTGGGTCGCCGCTACAGGTCAGCGGCCCCGCTGCCGGTCTGGCGGTACTGGTGTTCGAGCTGGTACGCCAGCACGGCATGGCCATGCTCGGGCCAATCCTGTTGCTGGCTGGCCTGTTGCAGTTGCTGGCCGGTCGCCTGCGCCTGGGCTGCTGGTTCCGCGTGACCGCGCCGGCGGTGGTTTACGGCATGCTCGCCGGGATTGGCGTGTTGATCGTGCTTTCGCAGGTGCATGTGATGTTCGACACCGCGCCGCAACCGTCGGGCCTGCAGAACCTGCTGGAGTTCCCGGCAACGTTGTCGGCTGCCCTGCCCCAGGAGAGCACCGGCGCCGGCTGGATGGCCGGTGCGCTGGGCCTGGGGACCATCGCCATCATGTGGGGCTGGGAGCGCTTGCGGCCGCAGCGGCTGCGTTTCGTGCCGGGTGCATTACTCGGCGTGGCCAGCATGACTGCCATCAGCCTGTGGCTGGCCTTGCCGGTGAACCGCGTGCAAGTCCCGGCCGACCTGTCCGAGGCCATCGACTGGCTTAGTCCGGCGGACCTGATGCAGCTGGCCGACCCTGCCCTGCTGGTCGCCGCCTTTGCCCTGGCGTTCATTGCCAGCGCCGAAACCTTGCTGTCGGCTGCAGCAGTAGACCGTATGCACAGCGGCCAGCGTTCGGACTTCGACCGCGAACTGTCGGCCCAGGGCATTGGCAACATGCTGTGCGGGGTGCTGGGTGCCCTGCCGATGACCGGAGTAATTGTGCGCAGCTCGGCCAACGTCCAGGCGGGGGCGCAAACCCGGGCCTCGGCAATCTTCCATGGCTTGTGGTTGCTGGCCTTCGTGGTGGCGCTGAGCAGCGTGCTGCAGCAGATCCCGGTGGCGAGCCTGGCGGGGGTGCTGGTGTTTACCGGGGTCAAACTGGTCGACTTCAAGGCGTTTCGCGGGCTGGGCCGTTATGGGCGCATGCCGATGTTCACCTATGCGGCGACTGCGCTGGCGATCATCTTTACCGACCTGCTGACCGGTGTGCTGCTGGGCTTTGCCCTGACCTTGCTGAAGCTGGCGTTCAAGGCGGCGCGGTTGAAGATCAACCTGGTGAGCCTGGACAAGGATGGGCACATGGAACTGCGCCTCAGTGGCGCGGCGACCTTCCTGAAGGTGCCGGCGCTGACCCAGGTGCTGGATACCGTACCGCCGGGCACCACGCTGCATGTGCCGCTGGGGAACCTGAGTTATATCGACCACTCGTGCCTTGAATTGCTGGAGGACTGGAGCCGCAGCAATTCTGCCAATGGGTCACGGTTGCTGATAGAGCAGCGGCGCCTGAAGCGTCGGATCGAGGGGCGGTTGCGGACTACAGCGGGGGTTGGGGCGTAGGAGCGGGTTTACCCGCGAATACGGTAGTGGCGGCAACGGTGATCGGCGGGTGGAGATTGGCCAGCTGGGCCGGCCCTTTCGCGGGTGAACC